>DALYSR010000093.1:0-14252 GCA_031991825.1 Paracoccaceae bacterium | reverse complement strand
TCTCCTCGATCAACGCTACGAGAAAATTCTACGTTCGGACCCCGCTAATTTTGGGAATGATTACCCATCCTTTTGCGCATACTATTGGTTTCGCCGACATGACCCTTCCGCCGCAGCCAAAGCGGCGCAACGCTACCGATTTGGCCCAAAGCGGCAAAAGGCCGATCAGACAGCCAAGAAAACCGACGCCCGTATCGTCTTATCAGAAACATCGGATCGGTCCGGCCAGCACCACAAAAGGCTATGGATGATGACACACTCTCTCGCCAAAAGCGCCTATTTCGTCTTGGCCACAACTTTGGCAGTCTCGGCGCCCGCCCGCAGCGAAGCCGCCTGCACGCATGACGATTTTTACGCATTTCTAATGGAATTCCAGAATGATCCCGCTGAACAACTCCATAACAGCGCCGCGCGGATTGCGATTACAACGCGCCCTCAAACCGGCAGCGCCACGGCGGAAATGATCACCGAGGCGAAGGCGAAGGAAGATCTGGACTGGCCGATCATGCCAACTCTGGATCAGTTGGGCCAAAGAGATTTCAGGTATAGAATCTATCAGCTGGACCCCCTTGAAGCCGAGTTGACCGCAGTCGATGCCGAAGGGATCGATGGATTTTTAACGTGGTATTTCGAGAGAAAGCCATGTTGGCAGTTGGTAGGATATACCGACGCCGTATTGCGCCCGTGATGGATGCAAGGTGAAAGCGAAGGTTGATATGGTCATTCGGATCGCGGTTTTCGGGGGTTTGGCCCTGCTGGCTTTGGCGCCCCAGGCCCAAGCCAAACGGTTGCCCCCTTCCCCTTGCCTTGCCCCAAGGCCTGCAGAATTGCGAGCTGCAGGGATGGGCCTATTCCAACGGGCTTGCGGATGTCGTTTTGCGGCACGCCCCTGACAAGCAGAGCAAGGCGCTTGGCATCGTGCCGGTGGCGGATCGGTCAAAAACCGCCTCGCATGGCAATAGGCTTTCCCCTGCGGTGCTGGTGATTGAACAATATCACAACGGCTGGCTGCCCAAGGCCATGAAGCGCCGGACAGTGCCAGCAAGGTCCTGATCGATCTGAAAGACGACTGGGCCAGCGAATTGGGCGATATCGAACAGGTCCATGCCTGTCAGGACGATTGGGTCTTGGTGGATTACCGCCAGAGGCTCACGCGGGGCGAGCATGACGCGCTGGTGCCTCTCGCCGTGGAACGGCAGTGTCGCAAGCAGGCATGGTTTCGCAACACCTGCGGTGATCCTTTCACCACCTGCGACAGGGGATCCGCGCAAATCCCGCACTGAACGGCCAAGCCGCGGCCCAGACCGGCCCGACACCGCGATGGAACCCGCTTGCGCCACATGGGGCGCGCGCGCGCGCGAATGGACCGAACGCATGGACGATGAAGACATTCCTCCCAGAAATGGCGACACCAGCCCCATTTCCGGCACCCCCAGGGCAAAGCCCTCCATCACCATGCCAAGCAAAAGAGGAACCGTCACGATCAGCGCCAAATCCGGCCACGGCCCCAACCCCGATCCCGTCAGCGATGCCCCGAAATCTGCGCCACATGCGACAAGGCCATGCAAGGGTTGAACATCTGCGCGCCGATCAAGATCAGCATGACGCTTGCTGAGGTGCCGCCCGCCATAGGCCGCACAGGGTCAATTCGCCTTGCACCAGCCCCAACAGGGCCAGAAAGCCCGCGCCGACCGCGGCGAATTCCACCGCTGAAACAGCTCCGCATATGCCCCGCCGATGGTCGGCGATGATGCCAAGATCGGGGGCCGCGGCCGCGTCTCACCTGCAGATCACCGCCACCGTGGCCGTGAACAGCGCCAGAAACAATCGGCCTAGGCTTTGCTCGGTCAGAATGGCATAGATCACCAGCCCGTTGGAGGGCGCGATCAGAATGCCCAAGCTGCCGCCCGATGCGAGCGTGGCAGGGCCAAGACGCGCGCTATTGCCGTAGCGCTCCATTTGCGACAGCGATACCCTGCCCATGGTCAGGCCAAGACGATGGAGGATCCGCCTAAGGCCGAAGGCACGCCGCAGTCCAGCAATGCCGCCAGCGCCAATCCCCCGTGCCTGCCGCCGACCATGGCGAAAGCCGCCTCGTATAGCGCGCGGCTCCTGCCGGATCTGCGGGCGATATTGCCCATCAGGATGAACACGGGGATCGCCACCAGATCGAATCGCGCGGCAAGGGCCAGAACGCCCGTCATGGCATCAGACATGGCGCCGCTCGCGGGGCATGATCGCAGGCAACAGGCAATCCCCTGCGGCAAATGAGGCAAAGGCGCAAAACGCATATTGGAACGGGGCTTTGGGCAGTGCAAGGATATTGCGGGGCAGCCCCAACTGCGCCGAGAGCTGGGCCGATTGATCGACCGCCAGCAGCTTGGTCGCGATGACCGACCGCCGGTTCGGCCGGCCCGCCATCCGCCGCGCCAGCGGATCGACGCGGATATGCCGACCCTTGGCATCCAGCAACGGCAAGGCCGTGAAAGTGGTCATCACCCTCGCCATTTCCGCACTATCCTGCGCGCCGAACAGCGGAAGGCCAAAGCCCCGCCCCAGCCATCGGCCAGCAGCATCCGACGCAGCCCCACCTGCACCAGCCCCGCCTGCACCAGCCCAGATAGCGCCACTATGGCCTGCGCCAGACGCGCCGATATCTGCGACAGGGCGATCCGAGCGGGAGTAAGGCCCATGACGCTATCGGCCGATTTTGCCCGCAGGCCCGCAATCGCCTGATCGGATTATCGCCCCCTACAGCCCCAGCAGGGGCCGCGGGGGGGGCGCGCCGCTGCGGCAGTCAAGGCATCACGCCCGACTTGGGGCAGCTTGGCCGATGTGGCATTCGTCGCAACCACGAAGTCGCCCTGCCATCCCAGGGGGATGCCAAGCGTCAGATGGGCCAGCCCCTCGTCATAGCGGAAATCCGATATACCGCTGGAGCCGATCCCCCCGTCGATCGGACCCCTCTGCAAGGCACCATAGACATCCCCTGCCGCCATTTGCACAGGGATCGCCCCAAGGCGTCGACCGCCTACCCCGATACCGAACCCGATACCCGCAGCTTCAGCCCCGCCGGATCTTCCGCTGCGCGCACGGGCTTGGAACGGGTGATCTGGACCGCGAGGTCGGCGGTCGATAACGCCAGAACGCCGCTGGCCGGATGGTCCTTGGCCAGAAGCCCCGCCGCATCGCCACTGCACAAAATCCGCGCCACTTTGGCCATCGGACGCGCGGCGGGATATGCGCTGTGCAGCGATAGCGGCAATTGCGAGAAGCTATAGCCCTGCAAGCCCCAAGCGATATCGGGGCCCCCTTGCAGGACGCGGATATATTGCGCGGCAGGGCCTGCGCCCAATTCGCCCGCCGGATCGCTGCGGATGCCAAGCTGATCCAGATCGCAGAATTGTGCCGGCGCATCGAATTGACGACGCAGATCATCGATGCTTTCCAGCGCGCCGGTCTCGGTGGGGATGACGCGCGCCATCACCCGCTTATGGCCCTTGGCCTGCAGGCGCAAAGGGCCAAGCCCGCCCGCGCGGGCGGTGTCATATGCCATGAATTAGACATCGACCGAGCTGCGGTTGAAAATCGCATCCGCTGCCAGATCATAGCCGCCTTCCGCCACATGGGCCGCGCGGAAATTGCCGCGGCACATATGCATGTCGATCACCATATCCATGGGACGATCCTTGATCGCCTTTTCCAGCATCCAGGCGAAATGATCGACCGGCTTGGCGGGGTCTTGGCCCATCGCGCGGCGCAGTTCACGCTGATTGGGATCGTTCAGCTAGGCGAAGAAGATGTCGTCCAGCAGCAGATAACGGCAGCGCGCGCTTATAGCTCTGGGCGATGGTGTGGAACAAAAGCGTCTGATCCAGATAGGCTTTGTGTTCGATATCATCCGGCAGGCGGCGGCAATGCACCGCCGCGGGGCCGAGGATGGATATCTTGGTCACCCGTCGGCGGGTTGATCAGCCCGTGCAGGAAGGGAAATGCTTTAGCATCGGGTGGTCTGCGGGGAAGGCCAAGGGGCCGGTCAGAGGCGGCTCGATCGGCGTGGTCTTGTGTTCGGTCTTGCAATCCACCGAGCGGGTCGATGCCTTTCGAATGGCCCCAAGCAAGAGCAGCGGGCCGATAAAAGCACACCCCGCACACCAAGGGCTTGCGCGGCAGCGATGTCACTTTGTGGAAAAGCCGCTCCCGACACGCCCCAGGCGGCAAGGAGAGACGCAGGTCTCAGGCGGGTTTCCCGACTTGCGGATCATAGCCGTGCTCCGGCCCTCCCAATGCCCGATGCGGCATCAGTGGCGCGGTGGAGCAGGCGCGCCGCGGAAAGTTGCGGGGGCAGTTCCGGATTGGCACAGGGTTGGGACGCAGGCGTGAGCCGATTGCCATATACCCAAGACGCGATGGAGTTGGCACCTGAAACTACGCCCAAAATCAGCCGTTTAAGCACAGGTGTCCTGCCCGCCGCTTGTGCCTTTTGGGCCAGATCGCGGTCGATCTGATCGACCACCGCCGCCAATAGCCCCTTCTTGTCGCCGAAATTGTGATAGAGCGCGCCGCGCGTCAGATCACCCATCGATGTCGCCGCATCGCCTGTTGCGGCAAATGCCAGACGAGTCGCGGCGATCAGCTTGGCGCGGGTCTTTGCGGCCATGCCGGAATCCTTTCCCATAGGCCGCGTTCCTTATTTTGACATAGGCTGCATATGTCACCAAGCATCACATAAGCAGCGTATAGGAATCCGGTGATCCCTTCCACGCAAGAAGCCCCATGACCACCACTCCCGCGGCCATTTTCCCCGCCGATCCTCACGCCCTTTCCCAAAAGCATGGCTATTGCGCCGCCATCCGTTCGGGCGATCTTTTGATCCTATCGGGACAGGTCGGCAGCCGCCCCGATGGCCCGCCCGAGCCGGTGTTCCGCGATCAGCTCGCGCGCCTGCGACAATTTGCCATCGGTTCTGACGGCGGCGGGCGTGACATGGCTTGCCGGATTCGACTTCGAAAGCAAGGTCATCGCGCGTATTCCACGCTGATCGCGCGCGCCCTTCAGTTGGGGACGATAAAGCCTTCTTTGCGGAAAATGGCCTTGGCCGCATCCGACGACAGCATCTCGTAAAATGCCTTATCCGCCGCATCCTGCCCGTTTTTCAGCAGCGCTGCGGGATAGATGATCGCGGGATGGCTGTCAGCGGGGAAGCGGCCCACGATTGCCACTGCCGGATCGGCCGCCGCATCGGTGGCATAGACGATGCCATAGGGGGCCTCGCCGCGCGACACCAAGGTCAAGGCCGCCCGCACATTATCGGATTGGGCGACCGACCCTTCAAGCTTGCTCCAGATGCCAAGGCTTTGCAGCGCGGCTTTGCCATATTGGCCGGCGGGCACGGAATCCACCAAGGCCATCGACAGCTTTTCCCCGCCCAGCAAGGCTGTAAGATCGAAATCATTAGCAATCTCAACGGGCTGTGCCGCATCGGCCTTGGCCACCAGCACAAGGCTATTGCCCAACAGGTCTTGGCGCGACACCACTTCGCCGGATTTTTCCACCTCATCCATCCAGTTCACCGCGGCCGAGATAAAGATATCGGCGGGGGCGCCTTGGATGATCTGCTTGGCCAGCGCATTCGATCCCGCATAGCTGATGGTGACGCTATTACCGCTATCCGCTTGATAAGCGGCGGCGATTTCATCCAGCGCACCTTTCATCGATGCCGCCGCGAAGACCATCACATCTTCGGCCTGTGCTGGCGCGGACAACCCCAGACAAAATGCCAAACTGATGCCGAATGCGGATGTGATCTTAAGCATGGCAAACTCCGAGCCGATGGAAAGGCGCGCGGCCATCCCCGCCGATTCTAGCGGCCTTCGCGCTGCCGCGGAAGGGATAATCCTGCGCATCACGGACTTTGGCGGGATATCGACAAACCTCTACCAAAGGTTATGTTTGACAGGTTTGTATCCCTCGCTAGGCTGACCTTAGGGAATAATCGTCCATAGGGACGCTTTTGTGAGGATCATTTCATGTTCAAAACCCTTTTGATGTCCGGCACCGCATTGGTCTTTGGTGCGGGGCTGGCCTCGGCTGAAGTTGTGCTCAATCGCGGCAATGATACCGATCCGGCCACGCTGGATCACCACCGGACATCGACCGTCTCGGAAGGGCGGATCATCAAGGATCTTTACGAAGGGCTGATGGTGCAAGACGCCAAGGGCGAAGCCGTGGCGGGCGCGGCCGAAAGCTGGACCATTTCGGATGACGGTCTGGTCTATACCTTCAAGCTGCGCCCCACCGGCAAATGGTCGAACGGCGATCCGGTGACCGCGCAGGATTTCGCTTTCGCCTTCAACCGCATCATGGATCCAGCCACGGCGGCGGGCTATGCCTCGATGCTGTTCCCGATGAAGAATGCCGAACAGATCGCGGGCGGCAAGCTGCCGGGCGATCAGCTGGGCGTGAAGGTGATCGACGATCTGACGCTTGAAATCACCTTGGAATCGCCCACCGCCTATTTCTTGGAACTGCTGACCCACCAGACTGGCATGCCACTGCATCGGGCCAGCGTCGAAGCCAATGGCGACAAATTCACCCAAGCGGGCAGCATGATCACCAATGGCGCCTTCAAGCTGGTCTCGTTCCAACCCAATGACAAAATCGTCATGGCCAAGAACGAAAACTTCTATGACGCGGCCAATGTGAAGATCGACACCGTCAATTGGATCCCCTTCGAGGACCGCGCCAGCTGTATGCGCCGATTTGAAGCCAAGGAAGTGCATGTCTGTTCCGACGTGCCGGGCGAGCAGATGGGGTACGTCAAGGAAAATCTAGCCTCCAGCCTGCGCATCGCCCCCTATCTGGGCACCTATTACCTGCCCGTCAAAGGCAAAGAGGGCAGCCCGCTGAAAGACCCGCGCGTGCGTCAGGCGCTGTCGATGGTGATCGACCGCGACTTCCTGGCCGATCAGGTCTGGCAATCGACCATGCTGCCGGGCTATTCGCTGGTGCCGCCGGGTATCGTCAACTATGTCGAAAACCCGCCCATGCTGCCCTATAAGGACATGGATATGCTCGACCGCGAGGATGCGGCGAAAAAGCTGTTGGAAGAGGCGGGCGTGGCCCCCAATAGCCTGACGGTCGAACTGCGCTATAACACCTCGGAAAACAACAAGAACACCATGGCGGCGGTGGCGGATGCCTTCAGCACCATCGGCGTGAAGGCCGAATTGAACGAAGTCGAAGGCGCGACCTATTTCAACTATCTGCGCGAAGACGGGGCCTATGACATCGCGCGGGCTGGCTGGATCGGCGATTACAACGATCCGCAGAACTTCCTGTTCTTGTTCGGCACCGGCATCAACTTCAACTATGCGAAATGGTCCAATGCCGATTATGACGCGCTGGTGGCCAAAGCCGCAGGCATCACCGATCTGGCCGAACGCGCCAAGGTGCTGGCGGAAGCCGAAACCCTGTTCCTTGAAAACGTGCCGGCGATCCCGATCCTGTATTATTCCTCGCGCGCTTTGGTGGCACCCGAAGTGCAAGGCTATGATGACAACCTGATGGATGCGCATAATTCGCGCTGGCTGTCGCTGAACTGATCCCTTTGGCGGCGCGGCAGGCATCAGGCTTGCCGCGCCTTTTGCTTTTTGGGGAGTTCGCCCGTGCTGCTTTATACTTTGCGACGATTGGCCGGTGCCATTCCGACCATCTTCATCATCGTCACCCTGACCTTCTTCATGATCCGGCTGGCACCGGGTGGTCCTTTCGATCTGGAGCGCCCCATTGATCCGCTGATCATGCTCAACCTGCAAAAGGCCTATAATCTGGACGCCCCCCTGTGGGAGCAATATCTGCGCTATCTGGGCAACCTCTTGCGCGGCGATCTGGGGCCAAGCTTCGCGCGGCGTGATTTCAGCGTGAACGATCTGTTTGCCGCCGGACTTCCGGTGTCGATCCTGCTGGGCGGCTTGGCGCTTGGCCTTGCAGCTTTGCTGGGGATCTTGCTGGGCACCATCGCGGCGCTGCGGCAGAATTCATGGCTGGATTACACCATCGTCGCCCTTGCGACCTTCGGCATCACCACGCCCAATTTCGTGGTCGCGCCCTTGTTGTCGCTGTTCTTCGGCGTGGTCTTGGGGATTTTACCGGCGGGCGGCTGGTCAGCGGCCGATCCGCGTTTCTGGATCCTGCCGATCGTGACCTTGGCCTTGCCGCAGGTGGCGGTCATCGCGCGTCTGGTGCGCGGCGCCACCATCGAGGCCTTGCGCGCCAATCACGTGCGCACTGCGCGTGCCTATGGCCTGCCCACTTGGGTGGTGGTCGGCAAACATGCTTTGCGCGCCGCACTTTTGCCGGCGGTTTCCTATCTGGGGCCGACGGCGGCGGCGCTGATGACCGGATCGGTGGTGGTGGAAACCATCTTCGGCATCCCCGGTATCGGGCGCTATTTCGTGCAAGGCGCCTTGGGACGCGATTATACCTTGGTGATGGGCACCGTGGTGGTGATCGCGATTTTCGTGGTGATATTCAATTTGGTGGTGGATCTGGCCTATGCATGGCTGGACCCAAGGGTGCGCTATGAGTGATCTGGGACTGATCGATCCGCTGGCTGCGGGAAAACCCAGCCGCTCGCTCTGGCAGGATGCTTGGCTGCGGCTGCGCAAGAACCGCGCGGCTTTGGTCAGCGCGGTGATCTTGGTGCTGCTGGGTTTGGTGGGGATTTTCGGCCCCATGCTGTCGCCGCATAACCATTCCACCATCTACCAGCAATATGTGCGCGTGGCCCCCAGCCTGCAGGCCTATCCCAAGCCGGACGAGGTGATGCCAGGCTTCACGCGCGAATTAACCCGCGCGCGGCTGCAACCCCAATCCGATCCCGTGCTAGAAGACGGGCGCATCAGCGTAGGTTTGACATCGGACAAGCCGATAGATCCCCGCGTCCTGCGCTATTTCGAACGCTCGGAACTGTTCACCGGCGCATCGCTTGATCTGAACGATGCGGGCACCTCAGGCACCTTGTCGGTCGGGGTCAACCAGACCTATTTCCTGCTGGGCACCGACAATCTGGGCCGCGACATGTTGAGCCGGATCATGATCGGCGTGCGCATTTCGCTGGCAATCGGCGTCTTGGCATCGGTCATGGCCTTGGTGATCGGCGTCGCTTGGGGGGCCACGGCGGGCTATCTGGGCGGGCGGGCCGACAATGTGATGATGCGCATCGTCGATATCTTGTATTCGCTGCCCTTCATCTTCTTCGTCATCCTGCTGCTGGTCTTCTTCGGCAGGTCACTGGTGATCATTTTCATTGCCATCGGCGCGACCGAATGGCTGGATATGGCGCGGATCGTGCGCGGCCAGACCCTGTCGCTGAAACGGCGCGAATTCGTGCAAGCCGCCGAAGCCTTGGGGGCCACGCGGCGTGGCATTCTGATCCGCCATATCGTGCCCAATGCCTTGGGTCCGGTGATCGTTTTCGTCACGCTTCTGGTGCCCAAGGCGATCTTGTTGGAAAGCCTGTTGTCCTTCCTGGGGCTGGGGGTGCAAGATCCGATGACCTCGCTGGGGCTGCTGATATCGGAAGGCGCGCAAAACATGCGCGGCGCGCCGTGGCAATTGATCGGGCCTGCGCTAACCCTGACCACCATCCTGTTTGCGTTGAACTTCCTGGGCGACGGCCTGCGCGACAGCCTTGATCCGAAGGAGCGCTGAGATGTCGGAACCATCCCTGAGCGTGCGCGATCTGCGCATCCGTTTTGCCACCAATGATGGCCCTGTGGATGCCGTGCGCGGCGTCAGTTTCGATGTCGCGCGGGGCGAAACCTTGGCCATCGTCGGCGAAAGTGGTTCGGGCAAAAGCCAGACCACCATGGCGATCATGGGGCTTTTGGCGGCCAATGGGCAGGCAAGCGGGCAAGCGATCTATCGCGACCCCCATGCGCCTGCGCCGGTCGATCTGCTGGCGCTGTCGGAACCTGCCTTGAACCGCATTCGCGGCGCGCGGATCACCATGATCTTCCAAGAGCCGATGACATCGCTGGATCCCCTCTACCGGATCGGCGAACAGCTGGCTGAACCGATCCGCCAGCACCGCGGCCTTGGCCCCAAAGCCGCAAGGCCCCGCATCATCGAATTGCTGACCTTGGTCGGCATTCCCGAACCCGAACGCCGCATCGACAGCTATCCGCATGAATTGTCGGGCGGGCAAAGGCAGCGGGTGATGATCGCGATGGCCTTGGCCAATGATCCCGACATCCTGATCGCGGATGAGCCGACCACCGCCTTGGATGTGACGATCCAAGCCCAAGTTCTTAGCCTGCTTGCCGAATTGCAAGCGCGCATCGGCATGGCGATCATCTTCATCACCCATGACCTTGGCATTGTCCGCCGTTTCGCCGACCGCGTGGTGGTGATGCGCGCGGGCGAGGTGGTCGAACAGGGCGCGACAGAGGCGTTATTCTCTGCGCCAAGCCATCCCTATACCCGCATGTTGCTCGATGCCGAACCCGAAGGGCAAAAGCTGCCGCCGCCGCCCGATGCGCCACTGCTGTTGACCGGCGATCAGGTGCGGGTCAGCTTTGCCATCCCGCGCGGTTTCCTGCGCAAGCCCCGAATGTTGCATGCGGTCGACGGCATTTCGATCCGCCTGCAGCAGGGCCAGACCATCGGCGTGGTGGGCGAAAGCGGCTCGGGCAAATCGACCTTGGGCCGTGCCTTGCTGCGGCTTTTGCCCTCTGAAGGGCGGATCGCTTGGCTGGGGCAGGAATTGCCCCGCGATGTCGATGCGATGCGCCCCTTGCGCCGGACCTTGCAGCTGGTGTTCCAAGACCCCTTCGGATCATTGTCGCCGCGCATGACAGTGGGCCATATCCTTGGCGAAGGGTTGCTGATCCACCAGCCGGAGCTGAGCGCCACGCAGCGGGCCGAACTGGTCGAACAGGCTCTGCGCGACGTGGGCTTGGACCCCGCGATGCGCAACCGCTATCCGCATGAGTTTTCCGGCGGCCAGCGCCAAAGGATCGCGATTGCGCGCACCATGATCTTGCGGCCCAAGGTCATCGTCTTGGACGAACCGACATCGGCCTTGGACCGTTCGGTGCAAAAGCAGATCGTCACCTTGCTGCGCGATCTGCAGGCGCAGCACGGGCTGTCCTATGTCTTCATCAGCCATGATCTGGCGGTGGTGCGGGCCTTGGCCGATTACATCTTGGTGATGCGGCAGGGCCAAGTCGTCGAAGAGGGGCCGACCCAAGCGGTCTTCGACAATCCCCAAGCGCTATATACCCAAGAGCTGATGGAAGCGGCGCTGAGCCAGAGGCGGTTTTCCACCGCGATCCCCGCCTAACGCGGGCTTTACTGGGGTGGCGATAGGGGCACCAAAAGGCTAAGCTGGAACAATCTATCAAGAGTTTCAGCATGGTGCCCCCGTCCTTCCGCCTTGTGTCGCAAAGTGATTCCGCTTGGGGGCGGGTCATGCTTTGGCAACATGACAGCGGCGCGCATATCCTGCAGCGCGCCGATCCTGATGACGCATTCGCCTTCGCCATAGGTTTTCCCACCCCCGCCCCCGATGACAGCGGCTTGACCCATGTGCTGGAACATCTGGTCTTTCGCGGCTCGCGCCTGCATGGCGATGATCACCTTTACACCGCCCTGCGCTCGGGCAGCCTTGCATTCCATCTGAATGCATCGACGGGGCCGGAATGGACATCCTATCACTGTGCCAGCGTCAGCTTGGCCGATGCCCTGCGCCTTGAGGCCGCTTTGCTGGATACGGTCTTCCAGCCGCTGTTGCGCCAAGAGGCCTTCCACCAAGAAGCCTATGATCCTGCGCGGGATATCGGCGGCGTCGTGCATAACGAAATGCGCGGCCATCTGGCCCGTATCGAGGCGCGGCTGGATCACGCCTTGCGGCGGGGGTTGTTTGGCTGCACGCCGTCGGGTCTGTGCTATGGAGGCCTGCCCGAAGCGATCCGCCTTTTGGACCTGCAGGCCTTGCGAGCCTATCACCATCGCCATTACCATCCCGCGGGGGCTTTGATCCTGATGACCGGCGCCGACCCTGATGGCGCGCGTTTGGCGGTGCTGGATCGGGCCTTGCGCGCGCATCCGCCCTCGGTCGCCATTGATCCGCCCAAAGTTCCGCCACAGATCGTGCAGGACCAGATCGACGATCACGGATTTTGGGGGATGATCTTCCCCGATATGCCGCAGGATCAAAAGCTGTTGCTGGCGGAAATCATCCTGATCAAAGCCCGCGCCGAACTGGGACCCGCACTGCTGGCGCAAAGCGGCTTTGTCGACGGGCTGCAGCCCTATCTGGCGTTATACTGGGCATCATCGCGCCGGATCGATCCTTTGGATTGGCTGCAATGCATCGGCATGGGGCTGGTCGATCAGGCCACAAAAACCCTACGTCAGCGGTTCAGCGATGAGGAAACGGATTTCCGGCTGCCCGCCGATTTGCAGATCTGGCCACGGCTGGCGGCAGCGCATCTGCGGGGGGATGATCTGGGACAGTCCTTGATGCCCATCTCTGCCTGCGTGCCCGAGGGGCTGGATCGCTTTGCCCAAAGCCTTGCTTCCCTGCCGGTCAATCACCCACCTGCGCCCCCGCCCCAGCTCGATACGCCAAAACTTCACCGCCCCGTGCCGCAGCCCACCGGTTTCTTCACACTGCTGGATCTGGACGCGACCCGCCTGCCCCCCACGCCGCAACCGCCCGAGATGGTGGATGGCATCGCCCTGCTGGCGCAGAAGGCCGAGGGGCCTGTCCGGCTATGCCTGTGGTGCGATGGCAGTGATCTGAGCGCAAGGGATACCGCGCTGCTGCCCGCCTTGGCGGCATCCCTGCGCCACGCTTTCGGCCCGATCTCGCAGTGCCATAACGGCAATCGGGTCGGTTTGCTGATCGAACTGCGGCTGGACCCAGAGGATGTCGCCCCGTGGCTGCAGCGCTTGGAAGCGTGGTTCGACGCGCCGCCCCCTGCCGCCCCGCAGGCCGATACGCCCTTGCATATCGCCGCCGAATTCCACCTGCGCGCCGCCTTTTCGCCGCAGTGGCGGCAGGTCAACCGGCTGTGCGGGATCATCGTGCAGCGCGGCAAAGGCGATATCGCTGGCATCGCACACAAGCTGCGGCAGAATTGCGTGGCGGCCTGCTCATCCGCGCGCCTTCTGTCCCTGTTGCGGCCTTGGACCAGCGGCATCCGGCGATACAACGGCATAGACCGGTCCTATCTGGCGCAGGATCGCATCCTTGCCGCGCCTTGCGATCTGTTCATCCTTGGTCTGGGATTGGACCTGCCGCAGGCCGATCAAAATCATCTTTTGGTGGCGCTGAAGGCAATCGAGACCGATTTCCTCTGGCCGGAATTGCGCAGCAAGGGCGGCGCCTATGGTCTGCGCAGCAGCTTGGAAGACGGCATCCTGACCCTGACCAGCATCCGTGATCCGCAAGGGATCAAGGCCTTGCAGGTGATGGAAACGGCGCCCCAGTGGCTGAGCGATCACGCCACCCAGCCACAGACCCTGCAGCGCGCCAAACTGGCGGCGATGGCGCAGCATTTGCGGCCCAAGCCCCCCTCGCAGCGCCTGCGCGAGGCGTTGATCGCGCCCGCGACACCCTTCGATGCGAATGCGATCCGCCAGACCACCCCCGATGACCTATGCCAGATCGCGCCGCAGATGCAGGCGGCGCTGAGCGCGGCGGCGCGGTTGATCCTTGGGTCGGATCAGATGCTGGCACGCGACGGGCTGCGATCTGAGCGCTGATTGCCGCTGCGCTGTCAGGATCGTCATCAAAATTGATCTGTCACGCCCTGCCCGATGGCCTTAGATAGGGATCATATGACCGACAGTTTCCTCCCCCCCGATGACAAAGCCCCTCCTTTCGGCGACAACAGCCTTGCCCTGCGCGGCAATCTTCCGCGGGTCGGAAGCGATATATCCTTGCGCAAATTGCAAATCTTCTGGGCGGTCAGCCATACCAATAGCCTGACCCGCGCGGCGAAACTGTTGTCGCTGACCCAGCCGACCGTGTCGCAACAGCTGGCCGCACTTGAGGCGGCGGTGGGCAACAAATTGTTCGAACGGATCAATAGCGGCATCCGGCTGACCGAATTCGGCGGCATTTTCATCCGTCATGCGGAATCCGTGCTGCGCGCGGCGCAAGAGCTTGAGGATATGGTGTCGACCTATGGCAAGGGCCAGTTGCAAACCGTGCGGGTGGCGGGGGTGCCGTCGGCGCT
>DALYSR010000092.1:0-14256 GCA_031991825.1 Paracoccaceae bacterium | reverse complement strand
AGGTTTCATGCGATCAAAGCGCAAAGGGTCGAGGGATCAACCGCGATATTTGCTCATGACCAAGGTGGCATTGGTGCCGCCGAAGCCGAAGCTGTTGGACAGGATCGAATCGTGCTCCACGCCCTCGTGCAGGGTGGTGGCGATTTCTTCCGGTTTCAGTTCCGGATCAAGCTGGGTGACATTCGCCGATGCGGTGATGAAATTGCCGTCCATCATCAAGAGCGAATAGATCGCCTCATGCACACCGGTCGCGCCCAGCGAGTGGCCGGTCAGCGATTTGGTCGACGAAATCAGCGGCACATTGCCGTCACTGAAGACGCGTCGGATCGCTTTGACTTCGGTCACATCGCCCGCGGGGGTCGAGGTGCCATGCGCATTGATATAGCTGATCTTGCGATCGGCGGGCAGGGTCGACAGCGCCAGCTTCATCGAACGCTCGCCGCCTTCACCGGACGGGGCCACCATGTCGGCACCATCCGAGGTCGCGCCGTAGCCGGTGACTTCGGCATAGATCTTCGCGCCACGCGCCAGCGCATGGTTCAGTTCTTCCAGAACCACCACGCCGCCGCCGCCTGCGATGACAAAGCCGTCGCGGGTCGCATCGAAAGCACGCGCTGCGGTTTCCGGCGCATCGTTATATTTCGACGACATCGCGCCCATCGCATCGAATAGGCAGGACAGGGTCCAGTCGAGTTCTTCGCCGCCGCCGGCGAAGACGATGTCCTGCTTGCCCATCTGGATCAGTTCGGTGCCATTGCCGATGCAATGCGCCGAAGTCGAGCAAGCGGAGGTGATCGAATAGTTCACGCCCTTGATCTTGAAAGGCGTCGCCAAGCAAGCCGAGGTGGTCGACGACATGCCCTTGGTCACACCGAACGGGCCGATGCGTTTGGGGCTGCCGTTTTCGCGCACGATGTTATGTGCCTTGAAGAACGACTTGGTCGACGGGCCGCCGGAACCGACGATGATGCCGGTACGTTCGTTCGACACATCGGATTCGGACAGGCCCGAATCCTTCACCGCCTGTTGCATGGCGATGAAGTTGTAAGCCGCGCCGTCGCCCATGAAGCGCAGGTCGCGCTTGTCGATATGGTCTTCGAAGACGATATTCGGCTGGCCGTGGACTTGGCTGCGGAACCCGCGCTCGGCATATTCGGGCGCGAAGGAAATGCCGGACTTGCCGGCGCGCAGGGCTGCCTGCACCTCATCGGCGTTATTGCCGATGGGCGAGACGATGCCGATGCCAGTAATGACGACGCGACGCATGGGCGCCTCCTTGTGGTGGTAGGGGTCAGCGTGACTGATCAGCTGGCCGAAAGGGCCACTTTCATATCGGTGACTTGGTAGATGATTTCGCCATCCGCTTCGACACGGCCATTGGCCACGCCCATGGTCAGACGACGGGTCGAGATCGCTTTGGTGAAATCGACGTAGTATTTCAGCATCTTGCGGTCAGGACGGACCATGCCGGTCAGTTTGACCTCGCCCACGCCCAAGGCGTAGCCGCGACCTTGCCAGCCGCGCCAGCCAAGGTTGAAGCCGGTCAGCTGCCACAAGCCGTCCAGACCCAGGCAGCCCGGCATGATCGGGTTGCCGGGGAAGTGGCAATCGAAGAACCACAGGTCGGGGGTGATGTCGAACTCGGCGACGATATGGCCCTTGCCGAATTCACCACCATCTTCCGAAACTTCGGTGATGCGGTCCATCATCAGCATCGGCGGCGCAGGCAGCTGCGCGTTGCCCGGGCCGAAAAGTTCGCCGCGTGCGCAGGCAAGGAGCGCCTCTTTGTCGAAGCTGGTCGGGAACTGGCTCATCGTGTGGGGTCACTCCGGTCGAGGGTGTATAGGATGTTTTTCCTTATCATCCGCAAGGAAGTGGTGGCAAGTAGCGGCCCTTGCAAGGTGTCACTTTGCAAAGCTTCCGATGGGAAACGCGCGTTGTTTGCGGCAAATCCAGTCTGTTTCGGGGCTTGGCAGGGCAATGTCAGATGCGGATTATTCTTAATTTCGTTTGAACTACCCCCCTGCGCGACCATATATAGCCTATGAGTTTAGGATGAGATCAATGTTGGAACAGGCACAAGAGCGCGCGACCACATGGCTTGCCTCGGGCGGTTTGCGCCCGACGCGCCAGCGTCTGACCTTGGCCGCTTTGCTGGTCGGGGATGGCGAAGACCGTCATGTGACGGCGGAAAGCCTGTTCGCATCGACCGCGCGGGCCGGAGAAAAGGTCAGCCTTGCAACCGTCTACAACACCTTGCGCGCGTTTTGCGACGCGGGGCTGATGAACGAAGTGGTGGTGGATGGCGCGAAAAGCTATTTCGACACGCGGATGGATGATCATCCGCATTTCTTCTGGGAAGACACCTCGGAACTGACCGATGCGCCGAAGGATCAACTGAAGATCATGGGGCTTCCCCAAGCGCCCGAGGGCACCGAAATCGCCAAGGTCGAAGTGGTGATCCGCCTGCGCCGCGTCGCGACAGCGGGCTAATCCCGCCGCGTCGGGCATTGAAAAGGCCGCGCCGTGGGACGGGGCGGCCTTGGTCTTTGGCTTAGGGCTTGGCCTGATCCGGCGTAAGGGTGATCTCTTGCCGCAGGCTTCCGTCGGTCCGGAAGATCAGCACCCGTTGGTCTTGGGTGACAATTGCGATAAAATCACGCCCCATGGTGACCGCTTCTGCCGTGCTGCCTTCGGGCAGTTGCAATTGGGCGGGGATCACCGGCGGGCTGGCGGCTTTGGGCATGCGGGTGACAAACACCGCAACCATGGTTATGACGCCGACAATCATCACGGCGGTGAGTCCGATCACCAGCCATTTCAGAAGTTTCAGCGAAGGCGGCAGGTCTTCGAGTTCAGGGGTGTCTTTCATGGCCTATACTGCTGCATCCGAGGATGATGAGGATTTCGGTGCGCAAAACACCCTGACCGTCACCATCGTGGAAGGCGCGGCCGACCGCATTGATAAGGCGCTTGCGCGTTCGGTGCCAGAGGAAGCGGCGCTTTCGCGCACGCGATTGATGAAGATGATCGCGGAAGGCGCCATTTTGCGCGCAGGCGAGCCGGTCACCGACCCGAAAACCAAGGTCGAAGACGGCGAGGAGATCCTGCTGCTGCTGGAGCCGCCCGCTTCGGTGGAAACCCTGGCCGAAGATATCCCGCTGGACATCCTGTATGAAGACGAGGATCTGATCGTCGTCAACAAGCCGGTGGGCATGGTGGTGCATCCGGCACCGGGCACCCCGCGCGGCACTTTGGTCAATGCGCTGTTGCATCATTGCGGCGATACCCTGTCGGGGATCGGCGGCGAGCGTCGTCCGGGCATCGTGCACCGCATCGACAAAGATACCTCGGGCCTGTTGGTCGTGGCCAAATCCGACCGCGCGCATCACCATCTGGCCAAGCAGTTCGAAAAGCACACCGTCAATCGCCATTATCTGGCGGTGGTCCATGGTCTGCCAAGCGCTGCCGACCCGCGTCTGCGCGGTGTCAAAGGCTCCAGCTTCGAAGACGGCGGCATCATCAAGATCCAGACCCTGCTGGCGCGTCACAAGACCGACCGTCAGCGTCAGGCCGTGGTCTGGCATGACGGCCGCCATGCGATCACCCGCGCCCGCGTGCTGGAACATTTCGCCGATCAGGCGGCGCTGGTCGAATGCTGGCTGGAAACGGGGCGCACCCACCAGATCCGCGTGCATATGGCCCATGCCGGTCATGGGCTGTTGGGCGACCAGACCTATGGCGGCAAGCGTAAGCTGTCGCATAAGCTGGTGGGGCAGGTGGCGGCCGATATGGGCAATAGCTTCCCGCGTCAGGCCTTGCATGCCGCGACCCTAAGTTTTGAGCATCCGGTCACCGGCGAGTGGCTGGAGTTCAGCTCGGATCTGCCGGAAGATATGGCGCTGCTGGTGGAAACCTTGGCCGCAGGCGCCGAAGCGGCATCAGCATGATCTATAACGCCCGCCCGTCAAGGCGGGCGTTCCTCTTTCCGCCCACGCGATCTGACGTCGGATTACGTTTGCGTGACTTCTTGGTCACATCCCCTTCCGTCTGGAACGGAACCCTGTTCATCTGTCGTTAAGAATACAGTGATAGCGATAGGCTTGAAAAACCGCGCTGTCGTTCTTAACTTTTGTAGTCCTCGGGGGCTGATGGCACCGAGGCAACAATATGGGGGGCAAGATGAGCACCTATACCAATCTACCTGCACCAAGCCCTGAACAGGGGCTTAACCGCTATATGCAGGAAATCCGCAAATTCCCGCTCTTGGAGCCGGAAGAAGAATATATGCTGGCCAAGGCTTGGGTCGAACGCCAAGACAGCAAAGCGGCACACCGTCTGGTGACCAGCCACCTGCGCTTGGCGGCCAAGATCGCCATGGGCTATCGTGGCTATGGTCTGCCGCAGGCCGAAGTCATTTCCGAAGCGAATGTCGGCCTGATGCAGGCGGTAAAGCGGTTCGATCCCGAAAAGGGGTTCCGCTTGGCGACCTATGCGATGTGGTGGATCCGCGCCTCGATACAGGAATATATCCTGCGCTCGTGGAGCTTGGTGAAGCTGGGCACCACCTCGGCGCAGAAAAAACTGTTCTTCAACCTGCGCAAGGCCAAGGCCAAACTGGGCGCTTTGGAAGAAGGCGACCTGCGTCCGGAAAACGTGGCGCAGATCGCCAAGGATCTGAACGTGCCCGAACAGGACGTCGTCGATATGAACCGCCGGATGGCGGGGGCCGACGCGTCGTTGAATGCGACCGTGGGCTCTGAAGACGGCGGCGCGCAATGGCAGGATTGGCTGGAAGACGAAGACAGCAACCAAGCCGAAGCCTATGCGGAACGCGATGAATTGGACGCGCGTCGTCGCCTGCTAGTGCGCGCAATGTCGGTTCTGAACGACCGCGAGCGTGACATCTTGATGCAACGCCGTCTGGCCGAAGCGCCGCTGACGCTGGAAGAACTGTCGGAAAGCTATGGCGTCAGCCGCGAACGCATCCGCCAGATCGAAGTCCGCGCTTTCGAAAAGCTACAGGACAAGATGCGCGAATTGGCCAAAGAACAGGGCATGACCATTCCGGCCTAAGCCGGATTTGCCCGAAATATCCGCTTTGTCGGCCTTTTATCCAAGCTTCGGCGCAAGCCGGGGCTTGGCGCTTTGGTGCATTCAGATTAGGTCAGGGGATTGAACGGCAGGAATCCCTGCATATTGCGTAAAGATGTGTCGCGCGGTTTTCATTTGCCCCTTTCGGGGGGCGGGACTACGCTTCGCCTCTCGGGTTGAAAGGATATAACCCCCATGACCATGCTTGGCACTTTCATCAAGCCGATGCATCCGGAAGGGTATAAATTCGTCAGCATTTTCGCTGTCGTGACGGCATTCCTCTTTTGGCTGTGGCAGCCGCTGGGCTGGATCGGGGTGATCCTGACCGTTTGGTGCTATTACTTCTTCCGCGATCCCAAACGTGCGGTGCCGCAGCGCGAAGGCGTGCTGGTTTCGCCCGCAGATGGCACCATCTCGCTGATTGAACGCGCCGTGCCGCCGCCGGAACTGGGCATGGGCGAAGAGCCGTTGCTGCGTGTGTCGGTCTTCATGTCGGTGTTCAACTGTCACGTGAACCGCGTGCCGATCGCGGGCACCATCGGTGCCATGGCCTATCGTCCGGGCAAGTTCCTGAACGCATCTTTGGACAAGGCCTCGATCCATAACGAACGCAATTCGCTGCGCATCGATCTGCCCGATGGCCGTCAGATCGCCGTGGTGCAAATCGCGGGTCTGGTGGCGCGCCGCATCATGTGGTGGGTTTCGGTCGGCCAAGCGATGCGCACCGGCGAACGCTTCGGTCTGATCCGTTTCGGCTCGCGCGTTGACGTGTATCTGCCCGAAGGCGTGATGCCGCAAGTGGCCATTGGCCAGACGATGATTTCGGGTGAAACCGTGCTGGCCGTGCTGGACCCGGCCTTGGCACAAGTCGAAGGTCGTATCGAATGAGCAAAACGGGCGAGACTCCGGACCTCCATTCCGACGCCCAACCGCGCCGCAGGCTGCATATCTTGCAGCTTTTGCCGAACCTTATGTCGGTTCTGGCCTTTGCCTGTGGCCTGACCGCGATCCGCATGGCCTTTGAGGGCCGCTTCGGCTTTGCCGTGGCGCTGATCGGCTTGGCGGCGGCATTGGACGGCTTGGATGGCCGCGTCGCAAGGATGCTGAAATCGGAAAGCGCCATCGGCGCCGAATTGGACAGCCTTTGCGACTTGGTCAATTTCGGAGTCACGCCTGCTTTTGTCTTGTACTTCTGGGGCTTGCGCACCGATAGCTCGCTCGGCTGGATCGCAGTGCTGCTTTATGCGGTCTGCTGCATGTTGCGCCTCGCGCGCTTCAACGTCGACAGCCGTCTGCCTGCCGAAAATGAAAAGCCCAAGGGCTTTGTCGGCGTGCCCTCACCGGCGGGCGCCATGATGGTCTTGGGGCCGATCTATCTGGATTATGCCTTCGACGGCATGAAGCTGCCGCATTTCGCTTTGGCGCTTTGGATGGTGCTGGTGGGCGGGTTGATGATCAGCCGCATCCCGACGCCGTCGTTCAAAGGCGTACGGGTCTATGCGGAAAACGCGCGCTATATCTTGGTGGCGGCGGTGGCCTTGGTGGCGGCGCTGTTAACCTATCCTTGGGTGACGCTTTTGGTGCTGGATGTGATTTATCTGGTGACCATTCTGGTCGTCTGGCGCAAATCCGCGAAATCCTTGCGTTCGGTGGTCTAAGCGTCGGATCTGCATTATCCTTCCGGCAACACATCAGCTTGCCGGAAGGAAATTATATGAAACCGATACGTTGGGGCATTTTGGGCGCGGCCAAATTCGCGCGCGAACATATGGGTCCCGCGATCCATGCGGCCGAGGGTGCTGAACTCGTCGCTTTGGCCACCAGCACTCCCGAGAAAGCGGCCCCGTTCCGCGCCTTCTGCCCGTCGATCAAGATCCACGACAGCTATGACGCTTTGCTCGCCGATCCCGAAATCGATGCCGTGCATATTCCGCTGCCGAACCATTTGCATGTCGAATGGGCGCTGAAGGCGATTGCGGCCGGCAAGCATGTGCTATGCGAAAAGCCGATTGCCCTGCGCGCGGATGAATTTGATGCTTTGATTGCCGCGCGGGATGCATCGGGGCTGATGGTGGCCGAGGCTTTCATGATCGTGCATCATCCGCAATGGCTGCGGGTGCGCGACTGGATCGCGCGCGGTGAAATCGGACGTCTGCGCCATGTCGATGCGGCGTTTTCCTTCAATAATGTGAGTCAGCCGCAGAATATCCGCAACCGCCCCGAAACCGGCGGCGGCTCGCTCCGTGACATCGGCGTTTACACATTTGGCGCGGCACGTTTTGCCACCGGCGCCGAGGCGCAAGATGTGCAAGCCCGTATCATCCGTGAGAACGGGACGGAAATCTTCGCGCAGGTGCAGGCGGTGATGGATGGAAATGGTCATCGCTTCACCTATGGTTCGACCACTTCGATGCGCTTGATGAACCGCCAAGAGGTTGTGTTCCAAGGCGATCTTGGCCTGATCCGCGTGGCGTCGGCCCCCTTCAACGCCGGTGTCCATAATGTTGCCGAGATCGAGTTGCAGATCCCCGGCCCGCGTTCGGTGATCGAGCGTTTCACCGTGCCCAATCAATATAAGCTGCAGGTCGAAGCCTTTGGGCGGTCGATCCGTGACGGGCTGGGATATGCCTGCCCGCTGGAGTTTTCACGCGGGACACAAATGATGATGGATGCCGCCTATGATGCGGCGGTGGAGATCAGCTTGGATCTGTAAGGAAAAACGGCGCGCGGGGTTCCGCGCGCCGTTCGATTTTAGTCTTCCATCGCTTCCAATTCGTCGATGAAGCCCGCGATCATCGACAGGCCCTTGTCCCAGAACGACGGGTCCGACAGGTCCAGACCGAAGGGGGCCAGCAGTTCCTTGTGGTGTTTGGAACCGCCTGCTTTCAGCATATCGAAATACTTTTCTTCGAAGTCCGGCAGACCCGAGGCATAGGCCGCATAAAGTGCGTTCACCAAGCCGTCGCCGAAGGCATAGGCATAGACGTAGAACGGCGAATGTACGAAATGCGGGATATAGGCCCAGAAGGTTTCGTAGCCGTCCATATAGTCGAAGGCGTCGCCCAAGGATTCGGCCTGCACGCTCATCCACAGGGCATTGATGCCGTCGGGGGTCAGCTCGCCATCGGCGCGCGCGTCATGCAATTTGCATTCGAAATCATAGAAGGCGATCTGGCGCACGACCGTGTTGATCATGTCTTCGACCTTGCCCGCCAGCAGGGTTTTGCGTTCGGCTTTGGTCTTGGCGCCATCCAGCAGCTTGCGGAAGGTCAGCATTTCGCCGAAGACCGATGCGGTTTCCGCCAAGGTAAGCGGGGTCGAAGACAGCATTTCGCCTTGGCCCGCCGCCAGAACCTGATGCACGCCATGCCCCAGCTCATGCGCCAAGGTCATGACATCACGCGGCTTTCCAAGGTAGTTCAGCATCACGTAGGGGTGCACGGTGGTCACGGTCGGATGGGCGAATGCCCCCGGCGCCTTGCCCGCCTTCACGCCCGCATCGATCCAGCCTTTCTTGAAGAAGGGTTCCGCAATATCGGCCATGCGCGGATCGAAGGCGCCGTAGGCGTCCATCACGGTGCGTTCGGCCTCGTCCCACGACACGGTTTTCGCCGGTTCCAGATTGAGCGGCGCATTGCGATCCCACACTTGCAGCTTGTCCAGACCCAACCACTTCGCCTTCAGGCGGTAATAACGGTGCGATAGTTTCGGATAGGCTGCGACCACCGCATTGCGCAGGGCTTCGACGACTTCGGGTTCGACATGGTTCGACAGATGGCGGCCATATTGCGGCGTCGGCATCTTGCGCCAACGGTCATCGATTTCCTTTTCCTTGGCCAAGGTGTTGTGGATGCGGGCGAACAGCTTGATATTCTTGTCGAATACCGCCGCCAGCGCCTTGGCCGCCGCCTCGCGCTTGGCGCGGTCGGTATCGGTCATCAGGTTGAGCGTGGCTTCAAGGTTCAGCTCGTCTTCTTCGCCATCGACCTTGAACATCAGGCCGGCCATGGTTTCATCGAACAGCTTGTTCCAAGCCGACGCCCCCACCACCGACGCATCATGCAAGAAGCGTTCCATTTCATCCGACAATTGGTGCGGACGCATGGCGCGCATCCGGTCGAACACCGGCTTATAGCGGGCCAGATCGGCATTTTCCGCCAGCAGGCCATTCAGGAAGTCATCTTCCAAGCGGTTGAATTCAAGGCTGAAGAACACAAGCTGCGTGGTGAAATCGGTGATTTCGTCCTGCGCATCGGCCATGAATTTCGCGCGTTCGCTATCCATGGTGTTTTGATAATAGCGCAGACCCGCATAAGACATCACGCGGCCCGCGACCACGTCGATCGCTTCATATTCCTGCACGCAGGCCAGCATGGCAGCCGCATCCAAGCTATGCAGCTGGCCTTCGTATTTGCCCGCGAAATCGGCGCAGGCCTGTTGCAGCCATTCCATGTCACGGTCGAATTCCGGCGCATCGGGGGCTGCATACAGATCGCTCAGATCCCAATCGGGCAGCTTGCCCAGAGAGCCGCCGCCAGCGCTGGCATTGGCATCAAAGACGGGACGGGGCAGCGGAAGCGTCATGGCGTTTACCTCTTATGGTTTGTTAACCATCTAGGGCGGAGGACATGCGGACTTCAAGGAGTTGTGCCAAAGAGGCCAATGATTTGACGTCACAATAAGGCGCGCAAGGCGTTGATGTCGTCGATTTCCGACACCGGTTTGTCGCGCCGCCAGCGCAGCATCCGGGGGAACCGCAAGGCGATGCCCGATTTGTGGCGCGGGCTTTCCTGGATGCCTTCGAAGCCGATCTCGAAGACCAGTTCGGGGCTGACGCGTCGGACGGGGCCGAAGCGTTCAAGGGTGTGGCGGTTGACCCAGCGGGTGATTTCGGTGAATTCGGCATCTGTTAATCCTGAATAGGCTTTGGTGAACGGGACCAAAGCTTCGCCATCTTTCACGGCAAAGGTAAAATCCGTGTAAAGATTGGCGCGCCTTCCGTGGCCTGCCTGCGCATAAAGCATCACCGCATCCACCGAATAGGGATCAAGCTTCCATTTCCACCACGCACCGCGCTTGCGACCCTGATGATAGGGCGCAGTCATCGACTTCAGCATCAGGCCTTCGGACCGCAAATCCCGTGCGGTTTGGCGCAAGGCGGCGCGCTGCGTCCAATCGCCTTCGACCACTGGCGACACCCCGATCGGCGCGTCAGGGGGCAGGCCGCGTAGCAGTGATTCCATTTGCGCGCGGCGCGCCGACAGGGGCAAGGATCTTAGGTCTTCGCCGCCGAATTCCAGCAGGTCATAGGCCAGAAAATGCGCGGGGGCCTCTTGCAGCAGTTTCTTGGGCACGGTCTTGCGGCCGATCCTTTTTTGCAGATCGCTGAAGGGCAAGGGCTGGCTTGCCGCTTTGTCCCAGACCAGAATTTCCCCGTCCAATACGGTGCCTTGCGGCAGAAGCTCGGCCAAGCGGCCAAATTCGGGGAAGCGGTCGGTGATCAATTCCTCGCCGCGACTCCAGACGGCAAAGGCATCGGGGCGGGTGATGATCTGGCCGCGAATGCCGTCCCATTTCCATTCGGCAAGCCATGCCTGAGGCGCGCCAAGATCTTCGGGGGGCATTTCCAAAGGGCTTGCCAAAGCAAAGGGATAGGGGCGCGCGCCTGCGCCTTCGCCCGATTGGGTAAGGCTGGTGAAATCGGTGTCTTCGGGCCGCCAATCCCCCATCAGACGATGCGCAATTAGGGTTTCTTCAACACCTGTGGCTTCGGCCAAAGCGCGGGTCATAAGGCCTTGGCTAACCCCCATCCGAAAGCCGCCGGTGATCAATTTGTTGAACAAAAACCGCGTGTCGGCATCGAAATGCCGCCAGCAGGTCAGCACGAAATCCCGCCGGTCGTCCAACGGCGCGCCCTGCAGCGCGATTAGCTGGCGCATCAGGCTGTCCAGATCGGGATCCTCGTTGCGGCCCTGCAGCGGTTCGGGCAGAAGGCGCGCGATGGTTTCGGCCAAATCCCCCGCGATGTGGTAACTTTCTTCGAACAACCACAAGGGGATGCCGGCTTCTTGCGCCGCCCAGAGCCGCAGTTCGGTGCTATTGACGGCGCGTTTGGGGCGGCGGCCCGAGAGCAGCGCGATGGTCCAAACCCGATCCGGTTCCGACGCTTCGCGGAAATAACGCGCGAGGGCTGCGGTCTTGGCGCTGGTCTTGGTGGTGGAATCCAGAGCGGTGAAAAGCGCTGCGAAATCCTTCATGCCGCTGGCCCTGCGATCATCTCGCCATCTTCTTCCGCCTGATCGCCCCCATAGCCGGTTTCCACGATCCCCGCCTGATAGCCCTGTTCTTCCAGCCAGCGCCGGAAAGGCGTGGTATAGCCGTGGGTTGCAAAGATGCGGCTGGCACCGGTCGCCTTGATGGCGCGGTTCAGATCCGGCCAATCGGCATGGTCGGATATGACGAAGCCCTGTGCCAAGCCGCGTCTGCGGCGGATGCCGCGCAGGGCCATCCAGCCGGAGGCAAAGGCTTCTTCGGCAGGCCCCAGCCGTTTGGCCCAAGCTGATCCCAAGGCAGAAGGCGGCGCGATGACCAGCCTGCCGGGGTGGCTTTCGGCGGTCATGTCAGGGGTGACCTTTTCGGTTGCCGGAATGGCATAGCCTTGGCTGCGCAGGATGCGGGTGGTGTTTTCCACCGCCGTATGGGTCAGGATCGGCGGGCCGCCGCCACCCAGCATACAGATCAGACGCTGGGCTTTGCCCAAGCCGTAAGCGGCGATGATGGATTGCTTTCCGGCTGCGGCATTGGCCTGCCACCATGCGCGGATCTGGGCTGCGATTACCGTTTGGGGCTGCCAGCGGAACAGCGGCAGGCCAAAGGTGCATTCGCTGACAAAGGCATGGCAGCGAACGCTTTCGAAGGGCTCCGACAGCCCGTCATCTTCCAGTTTGTAATCGCCCGATACCACCCAGATCTGGCCTTTGTATTCGACGCGGATTTGGGCCGATCCGGGCACATGACCCGCCGGATGGAAGCTGACCGCGACGCCGTTGATGTCGCGCCTTTCGCTATATAACAGCCCTTCGGCATGGATGTCGCCCAAGCGGTGGCGCATCACCGGCAGGGCCTGATGCGTCGCCAGATAGGCGCCATGTCCCCAGCGGGCATGATCGGAATGGCCATGGGTGATCAGCGCGCGCGGCACAGGCCGCCACGGGTCGATGAAGAAATCGCCTTGCGCGCAATAGATGCCTTGGTCGGTGAAGCTGAGAAGCGGTTCGGTCATGACGTGAACTTAGGCTGGATCGGGCGCAGGAAAAGGGAACTGCTTCACGTCAAAAGTGTTGCCGTAAAACCAGGCAATCTTGATCTCAAGATTTGCCCAATTTTTAATCACATCAGCGGTCAGTGCTGCGTCCTTGTCGCTATCTTCTTGGGCGGGGTCGAAATCGCCGTCTAGACTTTAAGCCATAAGTCCACGCCGAGGGGGCGGAATGACCGCATATTTTAACGAAATGTATGAAGGCTCGACCATCCGTATGCCCTATGCGCGGTTGGGGGACTGGATGAGCCATATGCCCGAGGGGCTGCGTCAGATGAAGCAGGCCGAAGCGGAAGCCCTGTTCCGTCGCATCGGCATCACCTTTGCGGTCTACGGAGAAGGCGGCGATCCGGATCGGCTGATCCCCTTCGACATGTTCCCGCGGGTGTTTTCCGGCGCCGAATGGGCCAAGCTAGAGCGCGGTATCAAGCAGCGTGCGCGGGCCTTGAACGCGTTTTTGGTGGATGTCTACGGTCGCGGCGAAATCGTCCGCGCGGGGCGGATTCCGGCGCGGTTGGTCTATCAGAATGATGCCTATGAAAAGGCCGTCTCTGGCTTTGTGCCGCCCAAAGGGGTCTATAGCCATATCGTCGGCATCGATCTGGTGCGCACGGGGCCGGACGAGTTTTTCGTGCTGGAAGACAATTGCCGCACGCCGTCGGGTGTCAGCTATATGCTGGAAAACCGCGAGATCATGATGCGGATGTTCCCCGATCTGTTCCGCGAAAACCGCATCCAGCCGGTGGACAGCTATCCGTCGATCCTGCGCCGCACCTTGGCGAGTGTGGCACCGCAGAAATGCGACCGCGAGCCGACGGTGGTGATCCTGACACCGGGGCATTTCAATTCGGCCTATTACGAACACAGTTTCTTGGCCGATCTGATGGGGGTCGAACTGGTCGAGGGGCAGGATTTGTTCGTCGAAGGCCAGTTCGTCTATATGCGCACCACCGAAGGGCCGCGGCGGGTGGATGTGATCTATCGGCGTCTGGATGATGCCTTCATCGACCCGCTTTGTTTCCGGCCCGATTCGATGCTGGGGGTGCCGGGGTTGATGGATGTCTATCGCTCGGGCGGGGTCAGCATCTGTTCGGCACCGGGGGCAGGGGTGGCGGATGACAAGGCCGTCTATACCTATGTGCCCGAAATGATCCGCTTCTATTTGGGCGAAGAACCGATCCTGAACAATGTCCAGACATGGCAATGCGCCAAGCCCGATGATCTGCGCTATGTCTTGGCGCATCTGGGGGAATTGGTGGTCAAGGAAGTCCATGGCTCGGGCGGCTATGGCATGTTGGTGGGGCCGAAATCGTCGAAGGACCAGATCGAAGCCTTCCGTGCGCGCATTCTGGCCAATCCGAGCAATTACATCGCCCAGCCGACGCTGGCTTTGTCCACCACGCCGACCTTTGTCGAAGAGGGCATCGCGCCGCGCCATGTGGATCTGCGGCCCTATTGCCTGGTGGGCGAGCGGGTCGAATTGGTGCCCGGCGGGCTGACGCGGGTGGCCTTGACGGAAGGGTCGTTGGTGGTGAACTCGTCGCAGGGCGGCGGGGTCAAGGATACTTGGGTCTTGGCGGAGTGAATGGATGCTAAGTAGAACGGCCGACAACCTTTTCTGGATCGGGCGCTATCTGGAGCGCGCCGAGACTGCCGCCCGCGCTTTGGAAGTGGGCGCAAGGATCGCCTTGATGCCGACCGCAGCGGGCTATCGCAATGAATGGGCATCGCTGTTGCAAGCCAGCGGCACGGCGGAAGACTTCTGGCGCAAATATGGCGAGGCGGTGCAACGCAATCTTGAAAGCTGGTTCTTCTTCGACCGCGACAATCCATTTCCCGTGACA
>DALYSR010000091.1:0-14484 GCA_031991825.1 Paracoccaceae bacterium | reverse complement strand
CATCGCTATTTGTCTCCACTATAGCATGAGCAGGAATTCACTGGGTCGTTACACTCTCTCCCTCAGGCAGGTATATCGGCTGGGCGGAGGATCACGAAATCAAGTTTAGATCCCTGCGCCCCAGGAAAACCGTTCCGCACCGCAGACTTTTTCAGCGGCGTGTTAATCACCTTCGTGGTCGTATGAAGAGGATTCGACCGCCTGAGAGATAGACGCGGCATCGCAATCGGCTACGGTGGATGTCCTAAGATATTTCTCAACGTAATTACACTCGCCTTAATGCTCATGTATTGATTATAATTCCTGAGGCTAGTTAACCGTGTCGATTTCGAAACCCTTTGCTTCACATACAACACAGAACAAGCGTTCGATGGCATGAGCACGGGTGCCATCGGCCAGACCACGTTCAATATCGAAATCGTTGACTCTCAATTTTAAGATAGGTTCAATTGCGCGTGGATCGGCCCAAAACATAGTGCCGGCTGCAAATCGGCCCCGGAGGAATGGAATCTTCATCTCATTCGAGATCTCATCGACAAGTTTTTGAGTGGCCTTCATATTCGTATTATTGTGTTCCAGCATTGAAGACGCAGTTCCGATGAAGCCAAGTCGATCATTCTCCTCAAATTTGGTCATTATTTCTTCATTGATAAGCGTAGAAAAAAGCTGCTCCCGCAGGCTGTCACCATCGTTCCGGTAAACCGATTTCTTACCATGCACCTTGCACACCGCACGATAGCCTAAGTGAGATATGCGCTGCATAGTCATCAAGAACGGGCGCACGTCGCGACCGCGATTGTCTACCAGCTCAACGACAGCTGAAGGCATGTCAGTTGCGATAGTGCACGCAAGATCAAAATTCGTAACCGTAACGTAAACGTCGATATCCTTTAGCTTAGAAATCGCGCTCATCATTTCCGGCCAAGTATCACTGTAGTGAACGTGCGCAACAATAGCAAACCTAGCGGTTGTCGTGTCTGGGACGACAGGGCGCAAGAAAACCTCTGCATCCTTTGAGTAGTTGTTAACGACTGAACGTGTTGCTTCCAGATAACCATACCCATGCTTTTGATCGGGCTCGAGATGGGTACCTTCGGCCCATTCGTTCCAAGCATTGACGAAGACTAAACGCTCGCTGCCGCTTCGTCGTGGATCTTTGGCCGCCCGCTCCATGTTTGATGCGAGCCATTGAGCATATCGCGTCACTGAAAAATCTGTGAAGACTGACGCCTTAAGGTTACGCCTTGCTGTATTGTCCCAAGACAACATTGAGGTTCGAAAAAGCGTATAATCCGGCTCTTCCTGCTTTACCGCACTGCTTACGACCTCGGGATACTCAAAAATTCCACCGGAGAAGTCTTTGACAAGCCCCGGCACCAGAGAACTGATTTCGCGCGGATTGATGCCATGAGGTGGGAATTCAATTGCAGCATCAAGGCCCAAGTCTTTGGGGTTCGTATGACCAAACGTTTGTGCAGAAACAACATAGAGGTCACCAAGACCCATACGCTTGGCTTCGCTTCTCCACATCTTCAAGGTTTTGGCGAAATCTGGAATAAGAGTTGCACGGTAAATAATGAAGAGCGGCTTTCCATTAACTCTGATATAGCGCTCGTCCGCCATGAATTTTTGAAGATAAGTCAGCATTGCGCGTGAATCTTCTAACGAGTGATCCTGCGCGATCAGCACTTCCTGATCGTGCCCATCCCATCGACGTGTCCAGTTTTCGTTTGCCCAGATCATGCAGAAAGGAAGGTCAACGTCAGGGTCGGCCAGCATGGCCTCTAGCGGTGTTTCCATCAGCAGCTGGCCGGCGAACCAGTAAAAGTAATAAGCAAAACCAGAAATGCCGTAATTTTTCGCTAACTTTGCTTGTTCTTGCATAATTTGCGGAACGCGAAGATCATAGTACCCAAGATGAATCGGGCAATGGGGCTGATAGTGCCCCGGAAACAAAGGTCGTGCTTTGCCGACGTTTGTCCACTCGGTAAACCCTTTGCCCCACCACTCATCATTCTGCGCGAAAGGATGAAACTGCGGGAGATAGAATGCAATGGTGCGAACCGACGGGTCAATAGGATCGTGATCAGCGTATTTTACAAAATCTTCCTGAATGGCTGAATAGGGAACGACTGGGGAATTAGGACCGACACTTGATCTCCCAAATGGCGAAATAACGCCGTCTACGGGTGTATAAGTTGGCCATATCTCTTGATTAAGTCCGGCTGAATGCACTTCGACTGCTTCAACAGAGAAGTCAAATTTATCTGGCCAATGCTTTTTCGGTCTTCCGCGGCGCTTTCGCAAACTGTTTGACCAACGACGAAAATGCCGTGTCATGCGCCACCATTTACTATTTAGAAGATCATTAGAAAATAAGGTAACGTCTCTAAGGCGCCTTTGCAGCTCAATTATTGAATACTTCTTTTCCTCAAATTGTAAGAGAATTTCTGCCTTTTCCTCGTGAGCCGCCGTGGCAGCCTCATGCGCTTTTTGCTGTGCATCATTCAGAGCGTGTTGCGCGTTTTCGATCGTTTCGTAAAGTGCTCCAATTTCAACCGCTGCTTCTTTTTGGAATGTTTCGGCGACATATGGCTGAAGCGGGCTACCTGAAATCTCAAACGCCGAATGGGGGATGTTCGGCAAGTCCGCGTCACTTGCCAACAGGATATCATAGCGCGTATCGGGGATGCCAGAATGAGAATCTTTGTCATCAAAGAAGTGGAATGCGGCGACGTCAGAGTCATGTGCGATTAAGGAAGAAGCACTTAATTTTTGCCCATAACGTTTGGTGAGAGAAAAATAGCGACTTACCAGTGCCATAAACTCTGCTGTATAAAGTTCACGCACATGAAAAGGGTTTGAATATCCGGTTCTGTCTGAATACTCCCTTTTATTGGGACTCGAAATAATTAAGAGTCCATTTGGCCGTAAGACACGACGTATTTCGTGCATCATCCCATCATGATCCTCGAGGTGTTCAATCGTTTCAAACGACACAACCATATCTACGGAATCATTAGGAATGGGGATGTCAGTCACACTTCCAACTTTGAACGTTATTCGTGGGTCTGAGTAATTCGACTTTGCGTGCTCTACTGCGTCAGGGCTAATATCGACGCCAACGACAGATTTCGCGGATTCTACCAAAATACTGGCGCCGTAACCCTCGCCGCATGCGATATCCAAAACGTCCCGCCCTACCGCAAGCATCTTAGCAAGCTTATATCTATGAAGATGCTCTAGTTCGATTGTTCCCTTAAATTCAGGTAGGTAACGCTCTCCGTTAGGGGGAAGTTTAGTCGGTGGCATTAGAACACATCCTTTTCTCTTTAACTTAATTGTATCAACACATATGTGGACGCCCCTCGGAAATAAAGGATTGTTTAGGGTTCGGCAAGGCGCTGATGATGGGTTGGATAGCCCCTCCTGACAGCATTTATTGGTTCGCCCTGAACAAAGTGATCAGCCGACCATAGCCTGTTGAAAGGGCCTGCTTTCCCTTGCCGCAGCAACCCAGATAGTTGCCATGATATAGGCAAGCCAACGCCTGAGATGGCCGAGAATCTTGCAGATATTGTGGCCGGAGGCGCAGAGGACCGTAAAGATGGCGTCTCCGGCAGGGCCTTTCACAGGGTGCATCGGCTGAGACGGCCATCAGTTTTATATGGCCGATTTCGGGCTCGATGGCGCTGCGGCGGCGCAGATCGGCGATGAGTTTGGCGTCAGACCACGCTTGGCGCCGCTGATCAGGACGCGAGTTTTGGTCTCGCCGTGACCACGATCAACCACTGCCAACTCTGGGCGTTGATCGGTGAGGGTTTCGACCCGCTCCAAGGCGTCGCTCAGTGTATGCCCGTCATAGGGATTTATGCTAAAGTCACGCATGCCGACAACGAAGCCTTCGTTGAGGTTGCTTGCAATGCTGCGCGGGTCAGCTCGGTTCGGCGCTGTGTGATCCACCAAAGGCCGGTATCTACACTTCGCTACGATCACCGAATTCTACGGGGACAGCCGCTTTAGCTATTTGCCATAGGTGCTATCCTGCATACTCACAGGCGGTTTCCCCGCTTAGCAGGCATCCGCATCATATGATCGATAATTCAATCTTATCAGATATCGTAAGGCACAGACTGACAGAGGCGCTTGAAGTCAAATTATTGCAATTTTACGCCGTATACACGGATGCCGTCACCTGCTTAGCATGCGCTGTCTAACCTTCGTCGTTGTAATCGGTCAAATCGACTAGCCAATTCGGTGCTCTCCCGGTTTCTTTTAGAAGCTCACGTCGGTACTCCCACTGTCCACCTCTCAACCACGTAAAGGTCAGATCCAAAATACTACTTTCTTCAGAGTATTGCGGCACCCCGCTTAACCGATATATGCGCTGGCCTCGCACATCCATCGATGGAAGATGGTCGTGCGCTGTGCCGTGTGTGGGCTGACATAGGAGTAGACCGTCTAGGCCGTTGAATATGGCGATCTCATGCGTACCCCAACGGTGGGTCAGCTCCATAAATTCGATCAGCTCCTCGGGATACCAACCGCAGTCATGTGGTGCCTGCTCGATATCGCGTAAGCGATGACGGGAGAGGAATTCGTGCCGAAACTCCGGAGAGTCTAAAAGTTCGCGATAATGCAGAGGCTTGGCAAAGCGCTGAACGCAAGGATGTGCCATGACCTCGTCCAATGCCTGCAGTCTTAGCATCATCGGAAAGAGCGCGGCTGCCTGAACTCTTTCAACCTCCTCAAGATCATGTCCTGCACTCAGCCTCCATCGCCTTGGCCCTGTCCGGACCATCGCATCATGCCAGAATGCGTTCATTTTAGCCCCGAAGACCGGCAGTCTCTCGAACTTAAGGAAGATGTCAAAGCTCAGCGGCGCGAGCTGCAAATCGTCCTGACGAGCCTGCGGATAATCAAAGACCTGTTCGGTGCCATCGGGCAGCTCGAAGATGTGGGGCGACGTCTTCGGAATGATCATTCTTTCTCCCCATGGTCTTGCATCACGTCATCGGGCGTAATCCGCAGCCAGATCGCGGCAAAATGCGCAGCCACGGTGACAACGCCAGCCCAAGATCCGGCAGGTCTGGCACCTTGCCGTTCAGAGACATCCGGCGCCATAAGACGCAACCGCGCTTGAACACTATTGCCGTGACCTACACGGCGGGCAGCACGACGCATGGCTTCGGGACGTACGCCTTGCCAAAGCGCTTCTCTCTCGCGGCGAAGGTCTGGATCGATGCTTGGTGATACACGGTCGAATTGCCACCTCTCTGCAGGACGGAGTTGAACCGCAATTTCGATCCATGCCTTGGCAACCGAAGGGCTACGGAACACCACCCCTGCATTCGTCCGTGAGGCTTGCGAGAGTGTCATCCGGATCCATCCAGCCACCGCGTCCGGTTGCGCTTTCGCCAGATAAATCAGGCGTGCTGCGATATCCAAAGCCTCTTGATGCTTAGGAGCCGGAAGGGAGGCGGGCTGCAGGCGTCCATCGTCTTCTTTATCCTGCAGCCGCAATTGGCCCCGAGCTGAACGCTGTTCGGACCAGCGTTTCGCGACTTCAGCCAAGTGCCGTACCACTTCAGGGGGCAAATTCGCCGCTGATGCCGCACGCATAAGCGGCAAGCCGCGATCCAGACAATCGAGGGCTATTTTTAGCGACTGCAGCGCGGCTTCGCTATCTTGAGGAAGCCTTGCATCCGCCCCTTCTCTGCGCGGCGCTGTGTCTCGGCTTTCCGGCGCATGTCTCAATAGCCGTGATGTGGCCTCGCCGGTTATAAGCTGTAGGCCGCTCTCTGTGCCCTCCTCCACCTGTCGTGCGCAGGCCTGCCATACCAACAAATCCGCACAGGTGATGTAATGCAGGAACGTCGTCTCGATGCTGCCATGTCCAGCGAAGCGGGCCAAAGCCTCCCACCGCTCACGTAAAGACACGCCCGCCACGGCCTGAACGACCGCAGTCCGGTCCTGTAAGCTCCAGCCTGTAAGCTGTCTTGTGCCATCTACGGGGGACGCTCTTGCTTCGGCCAAAGCAAGCCCGATGTTGGTGAGTGCCGCACGACGTAAATCATGCGCAGAAACCATGGTGAGGCCAGTGGCGCGGCGCAGAGACATGGCAAAAAGTTTGCCCGTCGCGACCCGATCAAGCGGTGCAACAGACCCGTCCAGCATCGAAATGCCAAATAGCGGCCCCGACGGGCTGAGACTGCGCCGCCATGCCAGCCAATCCGAGAAGGCTTTGCGTTCCTCTTTGGACATCAGCAGCAATGGACGGATCTTCCGAAGCGCATTGGCGGTCTTATTGGTGCCAAATCGAGAGCTGCGGATAAACAATGTCGCCTGTTCTTCCGCGACAGCCGTGCCTTCGGGGTTTTCGAAATGGCTTGCCATGGCTTTGCAGATCTCCCCTATCCGAAGCCCGCATCGTGCCATCAGCAAAAAAGCCGCCTGCAAGGTTCGGGCAAGATCTGTCGGCAAGCTAAATTCTGTGGCAAGCGAGAGGCGGGCCGCATCAATGTCGCGCCATGCGAGGAAATTCGCCCGCACCCGCAGCGCAGGCCTATCGCCATCCATCGAAAAGATCTCGGGATCGATCTTCGGGAGGCTCCCTGACTTTACCCCGAAGGCATGCAGGCTCTGCAGCCGCCTGACAAGATTACGCCGCTCGGCGGCACTGCGTGGATCGTCCTCGAGGATTTCAGAATAAAGATCCTCCAAATCTTCGGCGGATAGATCAGCGAAAGGAAGATCCTCGAGATGCAGGCATAGCCGCAGGCCCAAGGTATCATCGTAACGCTCAACGCTTGAGGGCCGCAGGTCATCCTTTTCCAACAGATGGAGATACCAATCGCTGAGCAGGCAGAGCACATCCGGCCATTTACCATCGGCGCGGGCAGCGCGCAGATCCCGCGCCATCTCGGCTCGCGTCCGCTGCCGCGTGTGATCCCTGTCATCACCTTCTTCCCCTTCGGGGGCGATGTCATGAATGGCCATGTAAAAGCGCAGATATGCCGTTGTTTGCAGAACAGGATGAAGAAGCGCGCGGTGATGCTGTCGCGCTGGTGCCGAAAGTTCCCTGACCCAGACGGCAGGAGGTTTGCGCAGGATTTCCGTGGCGGTCAGGCCAGGCGTCAGCCCGCGTGTCCATGTCTCGGGCGTAGCGGCAAAGCTTTTGATCTGCCGTCTGGCCAGACCAGTAAGCAAATGATCCGGCCCGCCCTGCTCTCCCTCGCGCAGCAATGCCGTCCCTCGCATCAACTGCGGTAATCTTAATGATGCAGGAGTGGGCATCCCGAGCGCGTCAAAAATATGGTCGATGAGCGGTCGTGTAAGGAGGACCTCCTTGCGCGCTGCAGCCGGAAGGTTCCAAAAGAGCGAAATCAGGCGGGCGGTCGAAGGTGCAAGGAAAAGCCTGCGCAGTGCATAGACACCGTTGCCATCTTTACCACTGACCACGCTCAAAACCCGTGTTTTGGCCGTAAGTCTGCGACCGCGATCCTTCAGGTCCATCCAAATCGGCACATCCGCATGCGCATGCAGGACACTGTCTTCATCCAAAAGGGTTTGTGCGAAAAGCTGCAAGTGATCGGGTGTGAGGCAAGCGCTGTCGAAAACCGCCGAGGCCAAACATAAGCCGAAGATCTGGGCGGCAGGCGCGTGCCAGTTGAGTTCCTCGGCTCGAAACACATCATAGCGCTGCCGCAAGCGCTGCGCGTCCCGCAAAAACGCCAGATCCTCGAGCCGCCAAGTGTCGTCTTTGGAATAGACCGCAGCCATAGTGCCGGGGCCTGCAACAGCACGCGTCGAGTTGGAGGCGTTATGCCGGTCGACCACATCCTGAAGATAGGCGTTCATGCTGGCCGCCTCGGATTGGCTGCCCGCTTGGCGCAGGATCTGATCCTGCAGTGCCAAAAGCTGCGCGCGGCCGTCCAAGGGCATGTCCAGTTCCGCCTGTAACAGCCATGGCATTCGATCTGTGATCAGAGCCTTGGTGCGGGCGCGTAATTGACTGCCCGCTTGACGGCGCGCCGCTGCACGCGCCTCTCGCCCAAACAAGCGAGGGGTCCCACTGCTCATATTGGGCTCTCCTGCGCCGAAATGCCGTTTTGCCGCATCATCCGATTGATCTCATGCGCGACTTGTCGCAGATCACCGATCCCGAGCCCGGAGGCGGCTTTGAAGGGAAGTTCCGCATAATGCGCATGTCCCATCCAAGCATCGATCAGCTGCCCGTCGACGCTCGAGGTCAAGGCGGATCGCAGCAGGTGGCGGGACCAGTTAAGCGGAAGCGGCGAAAGTTTCTCGAAAAGTTGGCGTTGCTTTGCGGTGGTCAATTCCGCGACCTCCCCATCCGGCTCTAGGGTGAAGAAAAGTGGTTGCTGCGCGCGGGGATCTTGCGCCAACGCCGCGCGGATCCGGTCTTCGAGCCTTGGGTTGTGGGCGCGAGTAGGTCGCACTTGCAGGCGAGCCAAATGCGCACACCAGAATTGCAACTGCGCACGGGCCAATTCAGGCAATACCAAAACCCGTGCGCCACGCTGATTGGTTGAGGTTTTATCGCTGATCCAAATCAGGCCCGTCTCGAAATCCATATCGCCAAGGCGCTCGAACGGGCTGCCCACGGGGCGGTGACCCGTGGCCAAATACAAAAGGATCAACGTATAGGTCGCATAGAGGTTATGGGCGACAACCACGCTGGACAAGGGAGCATCCCTGCTTGGCCTATTGGCGATTAGTTCCTTTGCAAACTGTGCTAAAAGCACAGCGAACGGCCCCATCGGCAGAGCCACTCGAGATCCGTAGGCCTCGGGCGCGTCCGGAAAGGGTTGGACCCGCGGTCCGACCAGGGCAAACAGATAACGACGATGCCACCAGATCAGTTCGGAACGCCGGAGCTTCGTATAGTGAAGCTGCGCACGATATGCCGGTAACTCTCCTGTCAGAAATCCGACGATCACCGGATCGCAGCCCTGGGCCCGCAGCCAGTCCGCCTTATAGCGCCTGATACGCCCAAGGCTAAATCCGCGGCTCACTTTGCCCCGCAACGCGGCGAGGGCATCCTGCATCTCTTTGTCGCTGACAGTCACCGCCTCCTGCCAGTCAGAATGCGGATAGGTCGCGCCAAGATGATCCGCAGGGAGATCGAGCCATAAGCTTTGATCGTCAGCCTCGGGTGCCTCGCCGCCCTCCTCAATCAAAGAGCCCGGATCTGGGAGCGTCACTGACAGGGCGTAAAACGGCATGCCTTCGGGATCCTTAACGAGGCCCTGACCCGCTTGGGCCGACTGCCGAAATCCCCCACCGGTCACCAAGCGTAGAAATACGCCTCTCGCCGTCCTGTCGTGACGTTCCAAGCAAAACTGGCTCAGGACAGAGATCTCCAACGGGGTCAGCGCATCAGCTTCCGCGCTAAGTGACAGCTGTCTGCGGCTCAGATCTTTGACCATTGCCGCCAGCCGCCTCTGGGCTGTCCGGCGCGGGGTATATGATTTGCCACTGGGGCCATCGACCGCCCAGATTCTGCCGCTGCTCTCATCCGCGCTCTGCTCTGCCGCAGAGCCAGAAAGCCCTTGGCCTTGCTCCCCATCTCCACTGTTAAGAAAACCAAGCCTCTCATCTGGGAAGGACACAATGTGAGGCACATCTTCCCCGCGCAACGCCGCGCCCCGTAGGACCGTCCCCCGACCCTCACGCGCAGTGCTCTGTCGCGTGATCGCCTCTCTATCGTCCAAAGTATAGCGCAGCAAACAGTCGATACTGTAGCAATAGCGCTGCACCACAAGCGGCTGGTCTGCCCGCGTGATCATCGCGCGCAACTGCTGCGCGACCTGCGCCATGTCGGAACCGGCCCAACTCATCTCAGTCAGAAGCGATGGCGCGGATTTTTTCAAAAGCCTTGCGGCATCGAGACCTGTGCGGATCGCCGATTGATCTCGGCTTCTTTGCCGCCGTCGCAAGACCGCAGCGAGAACCCATGCCGTCAGCGCCTCGCCAGCCAAAGCCGCGGCGGGTCCGCCATGGCTACACTCTTCCACCAGAAATGCCGATACTGGCGCCTTCTTTTTGAGACCGCGGAGCGCGATGCGGATCTGGCGAAAGGGTCGCGGCTGATGACTACGGAAATCAGCAAGGCTGCCACATTCCCGCGAGATATCCGACAGGGCCTGCTGCAGCCTCTCCGGCTCACCGGTAAGATGACGCTCCAACATCGCACTGGCCCAAACGGCGAGGTCTTGGCAGAGGTCCGGATCCAGCGGGCCAAACAGGGGATGCTCTTCCCTCATCGAACCCCCAACGCCCGCAGGGCGTCCTTGAAGACATCGATCTCCGGCGGATCCTCAAAGCGCTCACGACGCAGTCGAAGCCGCCGCCGTAGCGACGTCATATCTCACGAGCGTGGTAGATCGAACAGTGCAAGCACCCGGTCTGGACATCGCTCAGCCAGCGCCTTCACGAAGGCGACACGCTGTTCCGAACGCGCTGTAAGCCCCCTGAGTTGGGCAGCAGTTTCGCGCCAAGCCAAGAGCTGGATATCGTTTAGCCCAAGCTGCGCCGGTAGTTCCATAACAGGGATCCGCTCCTGTTCGACATGTAGCCAACCTAGCCCCGTCACCGCAAGGAGCGGCGTTCCATTTGCCCCTGCGCGGCTCACCCAGAGGCACGGACCCGAAGGCATCGGAGGCCCTATCGCCAGCAAAACGTCATAAGCCGCCTGCGCGCCCGGGTGGATTTTAAACGAAGCGCTTGGTTCGAAGCTGAACATACAATTCCACGTTCAACGATAAAACTGAGCCGTATGAGGCAATCAATAGCAACTTTATGAAAACTCAATGAAAGCGAAAAATAGGATAAATTTTATCTGTGAAAAAGAAAGTACAAAAATTTTAGGAAGAATCCGATGTTTTCAACGATAAAAAGTAACTATTTCGTATATTCGCCACTGTTCGACACCGCACAAAACGCACCAAGGGATGCCTCAGCCGCAAGACCGGCCTTGCCATGACCTTCAAGCTGATGATGTCGGCCTAGAAGAAATGGCGAAAACTCGACGGTCAAAACCGCCTCCCAGAGATCATACAGGGGGTTGAGTTCCGCGACGGTCTCCGTCAGCTTTAAACCGCCGCCTGATCGAGCGTCACGAACTTTCGACCATAGCTCGTATGAAGAGCTCCGAGCAGTGTCGATAGCATCGACTAAGTTGGTATGGCGCCAGAGCCTCCGTTTCGAGAAATTGGCAAAGGTTCAAGCGCGCTGCGTTGTGTCCCAAGCAAGTCTGAATCCCGTGTGACTAGCGGATGTATCGGCGGGCCGACCAGTGCGGGCCGCGATGCGATACCGGTGGCAGTAGCTTGAATGGCAAAGCCACGAGCCCCCCTTTTGGACCCGTTCACCACCCATCCGTGCAGTTGCGTCACGGTTCTGTCCTTCAAGTGACGCTGTCGTCACCCTAAAATGATCGGCGGACCATTCCCAGACATTCCCGACCAAGTTGAAAAACCCGTAGGCATTTGCAGCAAAAGATTGCACCGGCGCAGTGGCATACCAGCCGTCTGCTTTTGTATTCTGGGTGGGAAACCGGCCCTGCCAGATGTTGCACAGAGTCTTAGCGTCGTCCGGCTCTTCGTCGCCCCACGGGTATCTTGTGTCGCGCAATCCCCCCCGTGCCGCATGTTCCCATTCAGCCTCGGTCGGCAGGCGCGCCCCTGCCCAGAGAGCAAAGGCAGCAGCGTCATTCCACGAGACATGCACTGCAGGATGATCCTCACGACCTGCGATCGAGCTGCCGTGGCCCTCAGGACGATGCCACGTGGCCCCCCGCACAGCGCGCCACCACGGCGTTCCGATAGGTGCTGGATGCGCCTGCGGGTCATGCAGACAGCTGTAGAACACGAAGCTCCAGTCAAATTTTTCGGCATCGGTGACATAGCCTGTGTCGCGGATAAAATCCGCGAACCGGCTGTTGCTGACAGCCACAGCGTCAAGACCAAAGGGCTCCAGATGAACGGAACGAAGCGGGGCCTCCCCATCAGCAGGGATAATGGGGCGGTCAGTGCCAACAAAGCCCTCCCCGCCCGGCAGCCAAATCACTCGAGACTGCAGTGACCGACGGTGGCTTGCGCGCGCAGGGACCACGAGGCTGTCAGGGCCTCCCTGCCCGCGCGGCACGTTTCCACAGCAACAGCCGGTCATCGATCTGCTCTGGTTTCTTGCGGTGCGCTCCGCTGCTGACAGGCCGGTCCGGCCCCGCGCATATAGTGCCGTTCGGGCACATATCCCCTGACCGCCCCCGCCAAATTAACAAGCCTGCGGATCACCTTGCCGAGTCGGGGAAAGAACCGCAGCTGATCATCTTGCCTTTTGCGCGAAACATTAGGCATGTGACACCCGTGGCATCTTCATCCGTTCCGATCCTAGCAAAGCCTGAGCGAAGCGGAGCAGCATTCGGCTCTTTTCGGGCGCATGGGTGGCGCTGGTCCACAGGTTCTGCACCTCTTGCGGGTCATTTTCCAGATCGAACAATTCTCCCGCCTCGCCCTCACGATAAATTGTGATCTTGTATCTTGCGTCGATCACGGTGACAGCATGAGGCATCACCGGATTATGGCGGTTTTCACAAAGGACATAATCCCGCGCCGCAGGCCCGCCCTGCCAGTCGTCCATCGCCGAAACACCCTGCAGATCGCCAGGAATGGGCAGTCCAGCCGCATCAAGGAAGGTTGGGGTCAGATCGACAAGGCTTTGCAGCGACGTGCTGACCGCGCCCGCTGGAATCCGGCCGGGCCAGGCTGCAATGAAGGGTAACTTCAGCAGATCTTCGTAATGGAATGGCCCCTTTGCCGTCAGCCCATGCTGACCGAGGAAATGACCATGATCGGTTGTGAAGACGATGAGCGTGTTGTCTAGGATGCCCTTCGCTTCCAGCAAATCCAGAAGCCGTCCGACTTCCTGATCGAGAAAGCTTACCATGCCGTAATAGACGGCCATGTTTTTCTTGAGCTCTTCCCTGTCAATCAGATGCGAATGGCAGCCATGCGCCTCGAAAGGCTGATGCCATTGCCCGAAGTCGGGTGCCTGTTCTTGGGTCTTGCCGAAATGCGGCGGGTTGAGATCATGCTCTCCTGGGGTGAGGACGCCCGGCACCATCTCTGCGGGATCATACATCGACGCCCAGGGCTCGGGGATGACATAGGGCGGGTGCGGGTCATGGAAACTGGCCCAGAGAAAGAAGGGCTGGTCGCGTTCCACCGCATCGTCAATAAAGGTCGCCGAGCGTTCCCCCGTCCAGCGCGTATAGTGGAATTCTTCTGGCAGGCTCCAGATACGTTCCGCCCGCAGCCAGTATTCACCGTTTGGCCCGGTTGCGATCGCATGCGCCGATGTTTCGCCCGGCGCGGGCTGGAAATAGTCGCGCCAGTTGCTCAAGCCTTTCTCTTCCATCCACAGGCCATAGTGCTGACCCGCCATCGCCTCGTCAGCATGATTGCGGGCCAGTTCGACATGGTCGAAACCATACCACGGCCCGTTGAAGCCTCGCCAGAACGGTAGATCCCTGACGGTCGGATGCTTTTCGAGGGACACATGGCCCGGACTATCGGCCAGCGGATGGAAATGTGCCTTGCCGACAAGCCCCGAGCGATAGCCCGCCTCTCCAAGCATTTGCGGAAGGGTGCGCACCTCATCGTCAAGATGCACGCCGATTGTCCAGGCCCCATGCTGCGATGGATAAAGTCCGGTGAGGATGCTGGCGCGCGACGGGGTGCAGACAGGGCTGGGGCAATAGGCGCGGTCAAACCGCGTGCCCATGGCACACAGACGATCAAGGTTTGGGGTGCTGATGGCCGGGTTGACTGTGCCGAGGGTCGAGAAATGCTGTTGGTCAGTCGTGATCAGCAGAATGTTGGGGCGTGTCATTGTAAACTCTTTCAGCGTGGAGTGCGGATCAGGTCGCGCGACCGTCATGCAGCCTGAAGGGGCTTAGCGCCGTGCGTGGGGCACTTACATGGTCTATCTGACCGCCCCCTCTGACAAGGAGCGAGAAGCCGTCATTGTCAGCCGTCCCATAGCGCGCAAACCAGCTTTCGAGCAGCGACTGCAGATGGTCGCGCATCGCTTGGTGTTCGGACGCGTCGATCAGATTTACTCTCTCGCGCGGATCAGCCGCCAGATTGAACAGCTGTGGTCCGGGCGGACCTTGCCGCAGCACAAGTTTCCAGTTCCCCTGCCGGATCATCCGGTGAGGACCATATTCGTCGAACACAACGGCGAAACCATTTTCTTCCGGGTGATCTGCCAGCAGCACCGCAGACAGATCACGCCCCGGCAGGTCCAGCGGAACACGGTCTGACAGACCCGCAAGCCCCAGCAGGGTGGGCATCAGATCATAATGTGAATAGATGCCGTCCAGACTGCCCGGTGCGATGCGCCCTGGCATGACCGCGATGCCCGGCACCTTCACCGATGTTTCAAGCAGATTGATGG
>DALYSR010000090.1:0-14657 GCA_031991825.1 Paracoccaceae bacterium | reverse complement strand
GCTCTCTGCTGTCCCTGTGGTGTTGGTTTGGGCGGGCCTTATTGGCCCTGCTCCGCATCAATTTTGGCGCACATATTTTGGCCACTTTTCTCGCTATAGTTGTCCATGTGCACGGGGCCAAGGCTGCTGCTTTCCTTGTGCGCCGATTGTTAAAGAGTGATGGCAGCCTTGGCTTCCGAATTCACGACCTGATCAGCGGCACCGGTGCCACCGACCATTTCCCCATGCGTTACCTCCACCACCGCCCGCATCGCGCGGTAGGTCTATGGGCAAAGGCTGCGGTCCTCTTGGAACGCGCGTGCCATGGCTGTGAGCATACCCGCCTATGCCGTCGGGCTGGAGCCCGATCATGCACGAGAGCATCGCCCCTTTGGCAGGGCATTCGACCTTCTTGGCAACGTCGCAAGGAGGAACCCGCAGCAGCAAGGCGCTCGGCACGCTGATCATCACTTCCGCGAAAGAGGCAGACGTATCCAAATCGGCGCACGGGCTCCGCAAAACGCGCGCTGTCTGCTGGCCGAGGCAGGCGCCACGTCGCACCAGATCGCAGCCTGGACAGCGCATCACAGCCTATCGGAAGTGGAGCATTCCACCCGTTCGATGAGCCGAAAATCAGCCGTTATGGGAACGTGAACAAAGGGGGAGGATTGCAAACACATCCCCAAAAGTGAAAACATCCTGAAATTCAGGATGTAAAATCAATCACTTAAGGAAAGTGTGGTGCCCCCAGAGGGGCTCGAACCCCCGACCCCCTGATTACAAATCAGGTGCTCTACCAGCTGAGCTATAGAGGCCCTAGGCGATACATAAGGGGGATTTTTTTGGACGTAAAGCGGGCAAAGTGCATTTATCTGAAAAATTCTATGAAATCACGGCAGTTTATGCGCATTTCTCGATGCGAGCGCCCCAATTCCGTCACGCAGTTTTGCTGGAAATGGCAAACGGCATCCCTATACTCGATTTTGCCGCCAGCAAAAGGTACGTTCACCCCATGCATATCGCATACCATCTAGGAGCCCATTGCACCGATGAAGGGCTCCTCGCCGAGCACCTGTGGCATCATCGCGCGACGCTGGCACAAGATGGCTGCCACGTACTGCCGCCAAACGCCTTGGATGCTGCACTGCGGGCGGCACTTTCGGGCAACCAATCGGCGGCGCATGGGGTCGATGTGCCAGAAGATATGGCGCGAATTGTTATCTCGCAGCCCAATCTGTTGGGGCCCCTGCATAAAGATAACCTGCTTTATCCCCAGGCAATCGACAGAGTGGATGCGCTACTGAAGCTGTTTCCCGACCAAGATGCGTCGCTGCATCTGGCCCTGCGGCATCCCGCAACGCTGCTGGCAGGTTTGTCTGAGGCGCCGGATAGGACGCCAAGGGTGCAAAGCCTGTCTTGGTTCGATCTGATCGCTGCCATCCGTAAATCGCAGCCAACTGTGCCGATTATTTTGTGGCGTGACGAGGACAGCCCCTATTTATGGGATCGCATCCTCAGCCGATTGACGGGCCTGTCGCTTGAACAGCGCCCCGATCAAAATCGACGCTTGGAACGGATCATGCAATCCGCCGGATTTTCGCGTCTGACCGGTTATCTGGCAGCGAATACCGGCCTTGACGAAAGCCAGCGCCGGCAGGTCACGGCGGCTTTCCTCAGCAAGTTCGCTCAGCCAGAGGTCGTGGAACAAGACATCAGCCTGCTTGGCTGGACCGAAACCGAACTGGCGGAAATGGACCGCCTATACCTTGAAGATGTGGCGCGCCTCCGTAGCCTTCCCCATGTGACCATGTTGGGGATATAGTGCTAAGCGGCTATTATATATGAAAAAAGGAGGCCAAAGCCTCCTTTTATGCACGAGCGGCGATGCTTCAGACCATGCCCAGAGCCGATTTGTAAAGATCCAGAATTGCATCTTCTTCGGCAATTTCGTCAGGCTTGCGCTTGCGCAAAGCGATGACCTTGCGCATGACCTTGGTGTCATAGCCACGGCCTTTGGCTTCCGCGAACAGCTCTTTTTCCTGCTCAGCAATGTCTTTTTTTTCCGCCGCCAGTTGTTCGGCGCGCTCGATGAATTGGCGCAGCTCGTCGGCGGTGACGGCGTAATTGTCGTTCAGATCGCTCATCTTGCCTCATCCTTTATGGTGGCTTTACTTCTTCACTATCGCGGGCGCGCATCGGGTTCAAGGCTTGCATGAAGCAGCTTGATCCGCTAGGCCGCGAGGCTGTTATATGACGGAGATGAGACGATGGAATGGATTATTTGGCTCGGCGCGGCTCTGACCGTCATCGGCGTCTTGATGCTGGTTTATTGCATCGTCATCGCGGTCAACACCCGCAAATCGGCGCTTCCTGAAGAGGAAATGAAGGCGAAGCTGCAAAAGGTGGTTACCCTGAATCTTGGCGCCTTGGCGATTTCCGCAATTGGCCTGATGGCCGTGATCTTCGGGATCGTCTTGGCGTAAGTCCAGCCGCGCAGATAGCATCTGACGGCGGGCCTGACAGATAGGGCCGCCGCTTCTGTCACGGTGCCTGTGCCAAATCGGGACCAGACGGCATTCCAGAAACTATTGTGCAAGACAGCGGTGCAAAAGGAAAATTCACCTCCCCTTTCGCGTGCTGCAACAGCTTCACTGTCAGGCGATGCAGGTCTATGCTCGGCCCATCCGTGCTTCGCCACGTTTTGATCCGCCAAGGAGGCCCCCCATGGACATTCGCCCTCTGACAGAAACCTACGCCGTATCGCCCCAGATCGACCCTGAAGATTTCGCCGCCATCAAGGCGCAGGGCTATAGCCGCGTGATTGACAACCGTCCGGACCATGAAATCCCCGACAGCCACCACACGGAAATCATGCGCGCCGCCGCCGCGCAGGCTGGACTGGAATTCGTGGCCAATCCCGTCATCGGCGGTGCTTTGACGATGGACAACGTGACCGCTCAAGCCGAGGCTATCGCCACCTCCAGCGGTCCGGTTCTGGCATATTGCGCCTCTGGCAATCGCTCGTCGATCTGCTGGGCATTGTCGCAAGCGGGCCAGCGCCCCACGGATGAATTGATCGATATTCCGGCACGTTTCGGCTATAATTTGAATGGCCTTCGTGATCAGCTGGACGCTTTGGCGCAAAACTAACATCAGGCCACCGAAGCCGAAGCGAATGTCTCGTCTTCGGCTTCGGCTCCCCTTTGCTCCATACCAGAAAATTCGGCTTGGAAGGCGGCAAGTGAGGAATTCTCTGCGACGCCCTCAGTCTCTTGGGCGGGCAGGCGCAACGCCCGCATGCCGCGATGCTGACCCAATTGCGCGGTGAAGATCGCGCTCCTGTCCTTGGGACACAACTCAACCACCCCAAGATCTGCCAATGGCAGCTGAAGCCAATCGCCGGGCTTCCATGCACCGACATCCGCCAATGAAAGCGTCACGCGACTGAGCACGGCGTCAAGTTCGACAGAACAATCTTCGACTTGCTGCCCCAAGGCCACCGAAAAGGCCACGCCGCTCAGCACATTTGGCTTGCACTTGGGCTGCGCACCCTTCCCTGCCGATGGCAGCAGCAGCAGCATCTCTCCTTGACGCGCGCCCCCGTCCAACATGAGCGTCGTGTGCAACAGGTTGTAACCCACATCCTCCAGGATCAGGCCAAGCGGGCGGGGTTCTTCCACAAAAGAGGAAAAGCGAAACCCGCTCGCCCAGACGAGCGCATCGTCTTCAGCCAGTAGAACTTCAAGCTGTTCAAAGGTTTCATCCACAAAGGGTGCCAACAGGGCCGCATCGATCCGCGTGGGGCGACGGGGCGCGGCTTGCCGATGGGCAAGGCGGCCCATGGTCATAACTTCCGCCAAACCAGACATCACCGGTGCGGATAGCACACATAGGCCAAGCGCTTCGGCGGGGCCTTCAAGCACCAGAAGCAGCGCCTTTTCCGGCAGCATTTCCATCACTTCAGCCAAGGTCACACCACGCAGATTATGCGTCGCGAAATCACATTGCAGCCCGAAAGCGTCACGCGCCTGACGCGCAAAGGCCAGTTTCCACGCCCGTGCGGCGCCAATGCCTGCCAAAGGTGGAGTGTCACCATCCCCCATAGCCTGCTGCAATTTGCGTCGGATCACATGTCCCGCCACCCGAGCCCCCGTCGTCGAAGTCCTTGACCTAGACAATGGCGCGAAAAGCTTACCAAATCATTGACGCAAACATGAAAAAACCGCCCTGCAATGCTGCAAGGCGGTTCTTTAGATCGGCGAACCGAACTGACGATTATGCCAGTTTCAGGTTCACAGCCGATTCGCGGCCGTCACGGCCAGCTTCGATGTCGAACGAAACTGCTTGGCCGTCATTCAGTTGACGGATGCCCGAGCGTTCCAGAGCCGAGATGTGCACGAAAACGTCTTTTTTGCCGCCTTCCGGTGCGATGAAGCCGAAGCCTTTGGTTGCGTTGAACCATTTCACGGTGCCATTAGCCATCGTGTTAATCCTTTTATTTCGCCACCCACAATATGCGGTGGCCCGGCACAGCCGATATCGAAAACTGGGCCGAAAGGATCAGGGTCGAAAACGAAAGATGCTCCTCCTTATTGCACATAATCTTGCAGATCACAAACAAGATGTTGGTGCCGCCTGCTCGCGCCTTACGGCAGTCGATCAACAAAGTGTTAAAAACCACACACATCTTTGGCGCGGTTAACGAACTGCCCCGGAACGCCCCATAGCTGCAATACGATAGGCAATTGCATCTTATAAACGCGCCACATAGCAGGACGTCTGATAGACAACCGGAAGCCCCCAAGATGCCCCTCCCCAGCGCCACGCACCAGCCTATACGTGCCATCGACCGTGCCACGCTGATCGGCATGAGCGCGGTTTTGATGTGGAGCACCACCGTCGGCATCTATCGCCGGATCACCGAAATTTTCGGCCCCTATGCCGGAGCGGCCTTGCTGTTCAGCGCGAGCGCAGTGGTCGCCTTGCTTCATGCAGGCCCTGCCGCGTTCAAGGGGCATCGGCCAGGCTATCTGATTGTGGGCACTCTGCTTTTTTCCAGCTACGAGGCAGCGCTTTCCTTCGCGATTGGCCTCTCTCAGAGCCGCAGCCAGTCGCTGGAAGTAGGGCTTATCAACTACCTATGGCCCAGTTTCACCATCGCATTGGCCGTGCTGTGTCGTGAAGTCCGCGCGAACTTCCTGCTGGCGCCAGGCGTGCTGATCAGTCTGGGCGGCGTGATCTGGGCCTCTGCGGGCGACGGCTTTTCGCTTGGGGTGATGACCCAAAATATGCGTGGAAACCCCGTGCCTTATGCCTTGGCGTTTATCGCAGCCTTGCTGTGGCCGTGCTACACCATGCTCACCAGACGGGGATCGGGCGGCAAGAACGGCGTGCCGCTATTTCTGAGCGTTACCGCAATCGGGCTTTGGCTGGTCTATGCAGCCAGCGATGCGCCAGCGTTACATTTCGACGCTAAGGGTGCGATTTATCTGGTGCTTTTCGGCATTATCACGACAGCCGCCTATTCCGCATGGAACCATGGCATCACCTATGGCAATCTGACCCTGATGGCGAGCGCGTCCTATTTCAGCCCGATCCTCTCTGTGTTGCTGTCGGCGGTATTGTTGGACATGTCGATCGGAATTCACTTCTGGTTCGGCGCTTTAGCGGTGAGTTTGGGGGCGTTGATCTGCTGGTGGGCCTCTCGGGGTTGAACGGCGGCCTGCGGCATTCTGCGCGGTGGGAACCATGGCGCAAGCTTTATATCCTGCGGGCAGAGTTACCCGCCAAAGGGCCTCTGATGTGAGGCCAGAGCCATGACGATCTTCGCCTTTTTCGCCGCCGTCTTGGCGCTGCTGATCGCACCGGGGCCGACCAATACCCTGATTGCGCTCGCAGCCGCGCAGAACGGACTTAGACAAGCCGCGCGACTTATCCCTGCGGAAATAGCGGGTTACCTTATGGTCGTGCTGCCGCTAAGCTATATCGGCACACAACTTTTCGCTGTGATGCCGTGGCTGGTGATCGCGCTAGAGGTTGGCGCGGCGATCTGGGTCATGGTGCTGGCGATCAAGCTGTGGCGCCAACCGACCAATACAGGGCGCGAATCATCGATCGGATTTCGGGATGTCTTTCTGACGACCGTGATGAATCCCAAAGGGATGGTGCTTGGCCTTGTACTTTTGCCGCCTTTTGGCAGCGATGCCTACAGTTTGTATCTGGGCGGGTTGATCCTGCTCGTGGCTGTGGTCGCAGGCCTATGGGGCAGCATGGGGGCGCTTCTTCAATCAGCCGAACATGGCGCAAAGCGCCTGCGCCTGCTTAAACGCGTGGCCTCGTGCTGGCTGGCGGTGGTGTCTATCACCTTGGCCACCAAGGCGGTCCGGCTGTAACGGCGGAACCTCAGGCCCCCTCAAGCCGTTATAGGACAAAGGGGGAAGCTGCGCATGGAACCCATCACATTGCAAACGGCCATGCTGCGCGGGATGCGTGGCCGATGCCCCAATTGCGGTCAGGGACGGTTGTTGCAAGGCTATTTGCGCCCTGCCCCCAATTGCAGCATCTGTGGTGCCGATTTCAGCCGACTCCGTCCTGCCGATGGGCCAGCCTATATGGTGCTGTGCATCACCTGCCTTCTGTTGATTCCCGCACAACTGGTCACCTCCCAATTTGTCGGCGAAAACGTAATCGGCGGGCTGATTTTCCTGCTTGTCGTGATGGCCCTGATTTCATTGGTCCTTCTCAGACCGGCCAAAGGTATGTTCATGGCGCTGCAGTGGCAACGTCAGGACTTTCGCTAAACCAACCTGCGATTTGCACAATTGATGGCCAAGTGGCTTATCGTTACGCATATCGCCAGTCTCATCCCGCGCAAATGACCTGACACGCCGCGGCGCGCTTAGCATGATCAGATCGGAAGCTCGTGCTGTCGCATGGCAGGACGGCACAATCTGTTAGATCTTGATGCGGCCCATACCGCATACAGCTTGCCCTGCCACCAAGAGGGCGGCGTAGCTGCAGCGGGTTCAGGGGCCGTATCCGGCGTGGCTGGTTCAATCGAAGTTACGGCGGCAAAATAATCCCCCCTGCGCTTTTGACCCTTCGACGGCCTAAGCTTTGCTTGGGGTCGTCTTCATTGGGCCCAAGGGTAATGCCAAAAAGCTAACAAAGCCCTAAGGCCCATACGCCCAGCAACTCACGCGCCATCACCAATCCACATGCAGATGTGATCCCAACGGACCGATAAGCATGTTACTCTATGGTATCGGCTGGCTGAACGCATCGGGCGTACCGGACAATGGTCCCGTCACTGTAGGTGCAATAGCTAGTGTGATGGGACAAGGCGCCGTGACGGCGTCTTGTTTCGTTTTAGCCCCCAGACTTTAGCCCCCAGATCAATGTCGGTTCCCGACCAGATATTGGTCCACCTGTTCATCTTTATTTAGAAATTGCAGTTCCAGCCTTGTGGTATCTGCAAGCCGTGCTTCGTCAAGAATGGCTTCCCTTTCAGCGGGTTCCTCGCCCAAAGCTTCAAGCGCGGCTTCGGCAATCGCATAACCGCTTTCCAAGGTTTCGCGGATCTGGAAATCTGCCCCTGCCCGCATCAGATCCACCGCATGTTGACGGTCGATCGCACGGGCCAACACCGGCACCAGCGGATATTCGTGCTTCAGATGACCGACGATCCGCATGGTATCGGCCGCGTCATCCCCTGCCGCGATCACCAGACTTGCATCATGCGCGCCGGCGGCATGCAAGATATCCGGTCGGCTGCCGTCACCGAAATAGACTTTGAAGCCGAAATCCTGCGCGCGGCGGATCTGATCGGCATTTTTCTCGATGATCGTCAGCTTGTATCCGCGCCGCAAAAGCGGTTGGCTGATGATCTGCCCCATCCGGCCAAAGCCGATCAGCAGCACCGCACCGGCATGGGCTTGCACGCTATCCATCCCTTCGGTCGAAGGCAGGTCGGGCCGCGACAGCCGCGTCTTGGCGATCATGATCAGCGGGGTCAGCACCATCGAAATGATGATGATCGCGGTCAGATTGGCGTTCCATTCCGGCGTCAGGATCCCGACGCTGGTGGCGCTGGCGTAAAGCACAAAGGCGAATTCGCCGCCCTGCGCCATCAGGAGCGCGCGGTCCAAAGCTTCGCCATGGGCGGCACGGAACATCCGCGCCACAGCATAAATTACCAACATTTTCAGGATCATATAGGCGGGAACCGAAATCAGGATCACCGACCAATTCGCTGCGATGATATGCAGATCAAGCGCCATGCCCACCCCGATGAAGAACAACCCCAACAGCAAACCACGGAAGGGTTCGATATCGGCCTCAAGCTGGTGGCGGAAGGTCGATTCCGACAGCAGGACACCGGCCAGAAACGCCCCCATCGCCATCGAAAGCCCGGCCTTCGCCATCAAAACCGCGGCCCCGAGTGCCACGAATAGGGCCGCAGCCGTCATCACTTCACGCGCGCCGAAACGTGCCAGCAGACGAAACATCGGGTCCAGCAGCCAGCGTCCCGCCGCCACCAGCGCAGCGATCGCGGCAAGACCGATGGCCACCGACACCAAGCGATCCGTCAAGCTTGCCTCGACCCCGCCCGGTGCCAAGAAGGCCACCATCGCCAGCAAAGGCACGATGGCCAGATCCTCGAACAACAGCACCGCGACCATCTTGCGACCGCGTGGATGCGACAGCTCTCTGCGTTCGGCCAGCACCTGCATCACAATCGCGGTCGAGGTCAGCACGAAGCCCGTCCCCGCAATAAAGCTTGCCTCGATCGGGAAGCCTTGGGCCACGCCCACCCAGACCAAAACCGCTATCGCCACGCAGACTTGCACGGCGCCAAGCCCAAAAATTTCCCCCCGCATCGCCCAAAGCCGCGAGGGCTGCATTTCCAGACCGATCACGAACAGGAACAGCACGACCCCCAGCTCTGCGACATGGATGATCGATTGCGCATCTTGGAAAAAGCCCAATCCGAAGGGCCCGATGACCAGCCCCGCTGCCAAATAGCCCAGCACCGACCCCAGTCCGATGCGGCGGAACAGCGGCACGGCAATAATCGCCGCCGCCAGCAGAATGACAATCGGCAGCGGGTCGAAAGCGGCATGTGCAGCATGGGCTGCATCCGTTGGAGTGGCCATGATTCACCTAAAAACGGAAAAAAAAGCGGCGCCCGCTAAGGGCGCCGTGGTTACTTTGCACGCTCGCGCGCCAATATGCGCTGCACCGCCGGATCAGCCGCAAGTTGATCATGCAGCCGTGCCACATTCGGCCAAGCGCTCAACCCGCCGTCCAGCAGCTTTGCGCCCCAACGGATCATCGGGAAGGCATAGGCATCGATCACCGAACGCGATTCCAATATCCACTCCCGCCCTTCAAGATGGCGATCAAGGGTGGCAAACTGCTTTGCCGCAAGCTTTTTCCCTGCGGCAATCACTGCAGCGCGGGCTTCAGGCGTCTGGTCGGTGGTATAGCGGTCCGGCATGAAAATCGGCCAGAAAGCGGCATGGACATCCGAGGTAAAGAAGGACGACCAGCGATGGGCTTCGGCTTTATCGCGCAGCGCATTGCCGCCCGAAAGACCGGCTTCGGGATGCTTTTGCGCCAGATAATCAAGGATCGCACCCGCTTGGGTCAGCAACCAGCCGTCGTCTTCGCGCAGGGTCGGAACTGCGCCAGCGGGGTTGACGGCCAGCAGCTCGGGCGCGCCATAAGTGACGCGCACCGCTTCATAAGGCGCGCCGATCCATTCCAGCACAATATGCGGCGCAAGCGAGCAAGCACCGACGGCGTAATACAAAACGGGCACTCAATCCTCCGCAAAGATGGTTCAGGCCAGATGCCCGCCCGAACAACGCGCGGAGGGGCGATTGGTTCATTTCCTGTGGCGAAGCTTTCAGCCGTTCAGACGCCCGAAGCCGCCCTTGTTGTAATCGGCAATGGCGGCGCGGATTTCGGCATCGGTATTCATCACGAAAGGACCGTATTGCACGATCGGCTCGTCGATCGGCTGACCAGACAGCACAAGAAACTGGCTGTCTTCCGTGGCCGAAAGCGCGATGTCGCCGTCGCCCGGAGCCAGAAGCACGGTCTGCGGGCCGGTGAACTTGGCGCCATCGACTTTAAGCGTTCCGCGCAGCACGACCAAGGTGGTGTTGTGGTCTGCGGGCACCGGCAGCGACAGCGCGCCATTGGCGCCAAGCGACACATCCCAGACGTTGATCGGGGTGAAGGTGCGGGTCGGACCCACCGTGCCGCGATAGCCACCTGCGATGACGCGGATCGCGGCGGCCCCATCGTTCACGGTCGGAATGATGTCGCGGGTGATGTTCTGATAGCCGGGTTTGGCCGATTTATCCTTTGCGGGCAGATTGACCCACAGCTGCACCATTTCAAACGCGCCGCCCTTACGGGTGAATGCGGGCGAGTGATATTCCTGATGCAGGATACCCTTTCCGGCTGTCATCCATTGCACATCCCCCGGCCCGATCACGCCCCCCGCACCGGTGGAATCGCGATGCTCGACCTCGCCTTGATAGACGATGGTGACGGTCTCGAAGCCCTTATGCGGATGCGCCCCCACGCCACGCGGCGCGCCCTGTTTGGCGCCGAATTGATGCGGACCGGCATAGTCGAGCAGCAGGAACGGGCTGGCAAAACTGCCCGCCGTTTCATGCGACAACAGGCTGCGGACGGGGAAGCCGTCTCCAACCCAATGGGGGCGTTTTTCGGTATGATTGCTGACGATCGTGCGCATTTTCAGGCTCCTTTCCTGCGGGCCCTGATCTGGCCCGGCGGTTGAGGTAAGCTATACATTTGCACCAATATAGCGCATAGACTGCCATTTGCGATTTCAGAGTTCTGAAAATGGAACAATGCGATGATGGACCTGAATGATTACGCCCTTTTTGCGGTGCTGGTCGAAGAGCAAAGCTTGGCCGCAGCGGGGCGCAGGCTGGGCCTGCCGCGATCAACCATCAGCCGTCGCCTGACCACGCTGGAAACACGGCTGGGGGTCGCCCTGATCCGCAGGTCCACCCGCAGCTTCAGCGTCACTGATCTGGGACAGGAATTCTACCATTATTGCCGCGCCATGCTGACCGAAGCGGAAGCCGCCACCGAATTGATCGCGCGGCAAAAATCCGAACCCCAAGGCGTGATCCGCGTGGCCTGCCCCTCGTCGATGATCCAGTTTCAACTGGCCCCGATGGTGGCCGGTTTCATGGCCCAACACCCCAAGGCGACCGTGGTGCTGGAAAGCACGCATCGTCAAGTGGACGTTTTGCGCGAAGGGTTCGATCTGGCAATTCGCGTGCGCTTCGATCCGCTGGAAGACAGCGGTCTGACCCTGCGCCGCTTCGGTTCGGACGAACAGCACCTTGTCTGCGCGCCCTCCTGTCTGCCGGATGGCCCGCTTGACAGCCCCGACGCGTTGCAGGGCCTGCCCAGTCTGTCGTGGAACCCCGACCAAACGCGGCATCACTGGGATCTGATCGGTCCCGACGGCAGCAAGCAGCAGATCATCCATCATCCACGGCTGATCACCCAAGACATGGCCGCCCTGCTCGGTGCGGCACTGGCAGGAATAGGTATCGTCCAACTGCCCGGCGCCGTCGCGGCACCGCTGTTGAAAACGGCTGAATTGCTTGAAGTTTTGCCGCAGTGGCGGCCCAGATCGGGGGTTGTCCATGCGATCTATCCCAGCCGCCGCGGACAATTGCCGATCGTGCGCGCGTTTCTTGATGCCTGTGCGGCCCATTTCGCGCGCGGCCAGTAAATTCAAGCCTATATCATTCCGCAGAAAGAAAATCGGCCTTGGTTTCCCAAGGCCGATCTTCGTTCATGCGATGTTCGGCGCCGCTTCTTTGGTGACCGCGATCCCCGCCGGCAGCACCAGCTTGAGGATATCGGCCATGGTCACGATGCCGCAGAGTTCAGTGCCGCGCTTGATGATGGCGATCTGCACGCCAGCCCCGCGCAGACGCGCCAAAGCCTCGTAGACGGGCATTTGCGCATCAAGGCTTAGCGCGGGTCGCGCGACCGTGGATGCCAGCGCATCATCCTCCATCAGCAGCGTGTCGCGCACATGGATGAAGGACGAGGTCTTGCCACGCCCTGCTTCCATCAGAATGCGCATATGCCCCGATTGCCGCGCCACCGCACGCACTTCGGCCGCCGTCGCCCGTGCCGAGACCGAAGTGATCCGCAGCTCCTTGGAGATCAGATCACTGACCGGCATGCTGCTCAGGCCGATAAAACCGGACAGCTGACGTTGCATTTCCGGTTCCAGCACACCGACCTTGGCCGAATGTTCCACCAGCTGACGGATCGTGGCAATGTCGCGCCCGCCGACAGCGGCACTTTCCACCGGTTCGACACCGGATGCGCGCACAAGGCTATTGGCGATGCTGTTCATCCAGCGCAGCAGCGGACGCAGCGGCCAAGCCAAGGCCTGAGCAATCACGCCGATCGATTGGGCCGAACGCTCCGGATGCGCGATGGCCCATGATTTGGGTGCCATCTCTCCAACCACAAGGTGCAGGAAAGTCACCACGAAAAGCGAGATCGCGAATGACGCCCCGCCTGCCAGCCATGACGGCAGACCCGCCGTAATCAGCACCGGACCCAACCAGGCATCCACCGCAGGCTTGGTGATCGCCCCCAAAGCGAAGGTGCAAGCGGTGATGCCCAACTGCGCCAAGGCAAGCATCATGGTCAGATCGTTCATGCCGCGCAAAGCTGCCCGCGCCGACATGCTGTCGGGCGCAAGCTCTTCCAGACGATGACGACGCGCGCCCAGCAGCGCGAATTCGATGATGACGAACAAGGCGCTCAGCGCGATCAGCGCCAAGGTGATGATCGCGACGATGAGAGGATCTTTCATCATTGGCCCTGCCCCGTCATCGCGGCCTCCATCAAGGTCAGGCGGATACGGGTCGGCACGTGGCGTTCGACCTCCAGCACATCCGCTTCAAGCCAACGGCGCATCGGCGCGTCCGAAATCAGCTCGGCCGGATCGACCGGCAGTTCGATCGAGACCCGTGCGCCCACCGCAGGCAAAGCGCCCAATTCGTCGATCAACAGACCGGCGATGGTCTCTGCTTCCGTTTCCGGCAGATCGTATTCGATGGCCCGATGCACCTCGTCCAAATGGACATCGCCCTCCATCACCCAGATATTGTCGCCGTCGGGAATGATGGCATCGGGGGATTGCAGATCATGCTCGTCGGTGATTTCACCAACGATTTCCATGGCAAGGTCTTCGAGTGTCAGCACACCGGCAAAGCCGCCATATTCGTCGATCACACAGGCAAGCTGGTTATGCGAACCGGTCAGATGCTCTAGCGCATCGGGCAAGGGCATTAGGGTCGGGATCACCGTTGCCGGACGCATCACCGTCTGCACTGATGCCTCCGGATCAGCGGTTTCCATGCCCGCCAGCACATCGGCAAGATGCACCACACCCACCGGCGTATCGGAACTGTCGAGCACCGGATAGCGGCTATGGGCATGCGACATCAGCACCTGCAACTGGCCCAAGGTGGTATCAAGCCCGACCCAGCCCACCTGCGAGCGTGGCACCATCGCATGTTCCACATCTTGGTTCGGGAAATCGAGGATGCGGTCCATCATCAGCGATTGTTCCACCGGCAGATCGCCACTCTCGCGGGAATCGGCAATGATGCGCGGCAGATCCTGGGCCGTGGCGCTGACATCCAGATCATGCACCGGTTCAATCCGCAGCAACCGCAGGAAGAGATTGGCGGAGAAATCGAAGAAAGCGATCAGCGGGCCGAAGACTTTCAGATAGATCAAGGTCGACCGCGCCAGCCCCTTGGCCAGAGATTCCGGCTTCGCGATGGACAGGTTCTTGGGGTAAAGTTCGCCAAATACCATCATCGCCACGGTGGCCACGAGCAGCGAAAACACCGTGCCGATGGTCACGCCGACGCTGGGCGGCACACCGATGTCTTCTAGCAGAACCCCTAAAGGTTCGCCCACCAGCGGCTCGGACAAAAAGCCGACCAGAAGGCCTGTGATGGTAATGCCGAGTTGCGCGCCCGACAGCATGAAGCTGGTGCGCTTGGTCACGTCTAACGCGCGTTTGGCGGAAACGTCGCCATCGCTGGCGCTGACCGCAAGCCGCGTCCTGTCGACCGACATGAACGCGAATTCCTGCGCCACAAAGTAAGCTGTCGCTGCGATATTAAGAGTAATAACAGCAAGTCCGAAAGCCAGTAGCAGAAGAGCTTCAATCACAGCATCACCTGTCGCTGCAATTGAAGCTGTCTAGAGTAGGGTCGAGTACTTCGGTTCACCGTCTGAATACCTGTATGATTGCGGATCAATATATGGTTATCGCTTTAACATCTGAAAAGCGATGGCACTGCCAAAATCTGAAATTATCGTGATGATTGGGCAAATTCGCGTCGCCACATGGTCCAGAAACGCGAAAAGCCTTGGGAAACCCAAGGCTTTTCAACGTATTGGTGGTGGGCGATAAGGGATTTGAACCCCTGACATCTTCGATGTGAACGAAGCGCTCTACCGCTGAGCTAATCGCCCGATGGGGGTGTAATAGCCAAGTGCCGCGAAGCCTGCAAGGGGCATCTGTAAGTTTTTTCACTTTTAACAAATTTATTTTAGTTTTCCTTGCGTTATGC
>DALYSR010000089.1:0-14830 GCA_031991825.1 Paracoccaceae bacterium | reverse complement strand
CCTCATGATTAACAAGGGGTCAGACAGAACCAAGTGCCCGCAAAAGGTTTCACCAAAGAATTTTTTGAAGCCGTTAGGCTTTTGGTAGCTCTCAGAGCCTAATCTGAGAGCCGTTGATTGTAGGAGCCAGTGCGCTTGTGTCCCTGTTTTACCGCGCCCCCACCGATCTTGGTCCGGCAGATTCGCTGACGCCCGTACAAAGGGAAATTGCCGCCATGTCCGGCTCAGATGATCCTTCTGACGCCAGTCGCCCTTCATTGGTGTCCGTTTTTCGCAGTCACCGGCATGATACGGCTGGCGCCATCAGCCGCAATAGCGCGCCCGTGCCCGGAACGGCCGCTGATTTTGACATCGGAGAGAACAACAATCCGATAGCCGTTTTCGACCCTTTGCGGATGTGGAACGCGCTCCCGGCGGTGGATCTTGATCTTTCGATATTGATGCAAAGTGGTCTCTTTGCGGCGAGCAACCAAAGCCCTTTCGGTGCTGCATTCGATTTGCTCCGCACGCAGGTGGCGCAGGCCATGAAGGAACGCGGCTGGAGCAGGTTGGGAGTGACATCACCCACCCGAGGATGCGGAAAATCCTATATTGCCGCGAACTTAGCCCTTTCCTTGGCGCGCCTTCCCGATAGCAGGACGGCCTTGGTGGATTTGGATCTGGCGCAGCCGAATCTGCACCGGATGCTGGGGCTGACACCGCGACATGCAATGAAGGATTACTTGGCCGGTCACGCAGCTGTTGAAAGCGTTTTCCTCAGGGTTGGAAACACTCTGGCCTGCGGGTTGAATGGAGACGGCCGCGAAAGCGGATCGGAAATTCTGCACACCGCCGCCTCGGGAAAGGCTTTGACGGAGATGGAGCGACAACTTCTGCCCGATATGAGCATCTTCGACCTCCCCCCTGCATTGACGGGGGATGAGGTATTGGCAATGCATGGCAAATTAGACGCCGTGCTTTTGGTGGCTGATGGCAGCCGCACTACCGCTAAAGATATCCGAGCCTGCGAAGAATTGTTTGCGAATCGGATTCCTTTGATGGGAGTCATACTCAATCGCGCGGAAGACGCCGCCCTTCGTCGCAAAGGAGGGCGATGAGATGGGACCGATTCAGACCATTGAAGATGTTCTCGGCCTGATCCGACGTCGTTTTTGGATCATGCTTCTTATCGTTATAATTGGCGTGATTATTTCGGTCTATGTCGCGAAATCGCAGCCCAAGGCCTATAGTGCGATCGCCGCTTTGCAGGTGGAAATGCCATTGGTTGCCGAATCTGGGTCGGCAGCAGCGGCCCCGCTTGGTGCGATCCAACGGCTGAGCGCGATTCAGCATCGCCTGACAACACGGGAAAACCTGCTTTCGCTCAGTGAACGCTATCATGCATTCGAGCCGGATTCCCCAATTAGCGATGACGATCGCATCCGTATCATGCGAAAATCATTGAGTTTTGAAACCGTTTCCAACGAGGCGCGGCAAATGACTGCGCTCTTGATCACGGCCAGGGGCAGGACCGCACAAATCGCCGCCGATATGGCAAATGATATCGCCCGATCAATCTTGGACATGGGTGCAGCGGAAAACCGCAGTTCGACCGAGGCGAGCTTCAGCTTCTTCAAGGAACAGGAAACCCGCCTCTGGGATCAGATTACCAAGTTGGAAGCAGAGATAGCCGCCTATCGGGAAGATAATCGTGCCGCTCTTCCCGGTTTTAATGAAGCCCGCCAAACAGAAATCAACGCAATCGAAACAAACCTGCGCAGCTATGCTGCGGAACAGGCAGCTCTCGACACTGAAAAACGCCAAATTGACGGGCTGCAGGTCAAACGCGCCACCGATAAGCGGCGGCTTGAAGATATTCGTCAGCGACTCGACCTGATCACGGCCCAAACAGCGCCGCTTATCCAGCGCAAAGCTGAACTGGATGCGAGCATTTTCGATACGGCCGAGGTGGAACGGGTCATATCCTCCTACGATCGGCAGCGGAGCCAGTTGCAAGAACAGTACACTCTTGTCTCGGCCCGCATGGCTGAAGCAGAGACCGCGCAAGATCTAGCGTCTCGCCAGCAGACCGAACGGTTTTCAATGTTGGAACAGGCGGTGCCGCCGGTTTATCCGGAAAACAGTGGTGCCCGAAAAATCGCCTTGGCAGGGTTGATTGCCAGCTGTGGCGCGGCCTGCATAATCGCCTTCCTGCTAGAATTGCGCAAACCCGTTTTGCGGACATCATCTCGCCTTGAACGAGAGCTCAATATCAAACCGCTTATGGCAATTCCCTCTGCACCTTTGGGAAAAAAAGCGCGCAAGCTATTGAAATCCGGACAATCTAGAAAGATTTCCAGCCTTGCGCATTACGACCGGCTCTGACGGACCCATCGCTGAAGTGAATAGTCAAGTCCGGCCGAGGCGCACATCCCCAAGCCCCCACCTATGGAGTAGGACCCAAAAATGATCAGCCAAGAAAATTCGAAAGAATAGCTGAGGATGGCGCAGCATAGGCCGAGAAAAGTTCCCGACAGAATGTGCAATAGTAATCCCATGCAATCGCATCCCTTCTTTGATGTCGGCATAGCTGTGCAATCGACAATGTTTGCCAAACAGATCAATCTATTCTTAAAAATACGCAATTCATACTTCTAATACTTGGTAATTAAAAGAATTACATGAATAGTTTAACGCACAATTACCACATCTTGGCGAGTTAGCTTGAATCGGAGCATATTTTGAAACTCGCCTATTTTGTGAATACCTACCCGAGCGGATCGCAGACTTTTATCCGCCGCGAAATCAATGCCTTAGAACGTCAGGGCTGGGAGGTGCATCGATTTGCTCTGCGGTCAGGACGGGACGGTTTGGTCCATGCAGGCGACATTAGCGAAGATGGCCTAACCGAACATCTACTTGAAATACCTAGGTTTAGGCTGTTGCGCTCGGGGTTTGGCTGGATGGCACGCCATCCACAGGGGGCGTGGCGCGCGTTCAAACTGGCATTGCATTGCGCGCGCTTTGGAACGCGGGGGGTGGCAGGCACTGGGGGCGTGCTTAAACATCTGATCTATCTTTGCGAAGCTGCTCATTTCGCGCGTCGTTGTGCCGACCTACGCCTCCCCCACGCGCATGCGCATTTTGGTACAAATTCAACCATCGTGGTCATGCTGGCAGCGCAGATGGGCGGGCCGGGCTATTCTTTCACCGTACATGGGCCAGAAGAATTTGATGCACCGCGGGCCTTGTCGCTTGGCCTAAAGGCCGATCTCGCGCGTTTTACGGTGGCGATTTCACATTTTGGGCGCAGTCAACTGTGTCGCTGGGCGAAAATCAAGACATGGCCGCATCTACATGTGGTGCATTGCGGCATCGAACCCTGGCGCTTTCCTGACCCAGCCCCGCTCCCACAGGGCGGCCCGCAATTGGTTGCCATCGGTCGGTTGAGCGAACAAAAGGGCTTTGATCTGCTGCTTGAAGCCGTGAAGGTCGCTCAAAAAAAACTGCCCGATATTAAACTTACTATTGTCGGCGAAGGACCGCTGCGGCCGCGGATCGAGGCGACGATCGCGCAGTACAAGCTGCAGGATCATGTGCAGCTGGATGGATGGATGGATGAAGCACAGGTGCGCGACGCTTTGGCGAAAGCACAAGCCTTGGTGTTACCCTCTTTTGCGGAAGGGCTTCCCGTCGTTTTGATGGAGGCGATGGCCGCGGGCAGACCGGTCATCGCGACATCTGTTGCCGGAGTGCCGGAACTTGTGACCGCCGAAGTGGGCTGGTTGGTGCCTGCCGGGGATGCTGAGGCACTGGCCGACGCCATTCTAAATCTTTCCGCGACCCCGTACGAACAGCTGACGCATATGGGCGCATCTGCCCGCGCTCGGGTGTTTCAGCGCCATAACATTGATACCGAAGCAGAAAAGTTGACCATGTTGTTCGCAAGCAGGGGCAACCCTTAAGCCTGCAGGCATTTGGCGGTGTTATGATGCAAAGCTATCGCCTTTCCTCTTGGCCTTTCGCAGTTGGATGCGCATATAGAAGTCAAGTTCCAGCCGCATGAGGGATCATATGTTCAGCCTTGGGGAAACCGCCGCAGCACCGCAGGCAGACCTGATCAAGGATACCAACGAAGCCAGCTTCATGGCCGACGTGGTGGAAGCCAGCCGCGAAGTACCGGTTATCGTAGACTTTTGGGCCCCTTGGTGCGGCCCGTGCAAGACGCTTGGTCCGGCACTGGAAGCTGCAGTCACTGCCGCCAAAGGCCGTGTGCGCATGGTTAAGATCAATGTGGATGAAAACCAAGCCATCTCTGCACAACTGCGCATCCAGTCGATCCCGACCGTCTATGCCTTCTGGCAAGGCCAACCGGTTGATGGGTTCCAAGGTGCGATCTCCGGTTCTGAGATTCAGAAATTCGTGGAAAAGCTGAGTGCTTTGGCCGGTGATGGCGGCCTGTCCGAAGCCGTTGAGGCCGCTGACCAAATGTTGGCGGATGGCGCGGCAGAAGATGCACGCGAAACCTTCGCGGCGATCCTTGAAGAAGAACCGACCCATGCTGCCGCATTTGGCGGTCTTGTCCGCGCCCTGATCGCTTTGGGACAACTGGCCCAAGCAGAAGCACAACTCGCTGAAGTGCCTGCCAAAATCGCTGCGGCTAAGGAAGTCGAAGCCGCCCGCGCCCAGTTGGAATTGGCAAAGCAAGCCTCCAATGCCGGCCCTGTCTCCGAATTGGAAGCCAAGGTCGCGGCCGATCCCTCCGACCCTCAGGCGCGTTTCGACTTGGCTGCAGCGCTACTGGCGCAAAACCAGACGGAAGAGGCGGTCGATCAATTGCTCGACCTGTTCCGCCTTGATCGTGACTGGAATGACGGCGCGGCGAAGACGCAGCTGTTCACCATTTTCGACGCGCTTTCGGCCAAGGATCCGATCGTGCTGAAAGGCCGTCGCCGTCTGTCATCGATGATTTTCGCCTGACATGCCAAGGGGGGCCGACATGATGCATCTTACGGATCTACCGCCGCATTTGTCGTTATTCCCGCTGCCAGGGGCCTTGCTCCTGCCGCGCTCTCCCCTGCCCTTGCATATCTTCGAACCCCGCTATCTAGCGATGATCGAAGATTGCATGAAGACACCCCAGCGGCTGATCGGAATGATCCAGCCGCTGGAAGAAAATTCGGAAAAAGCGCTGCATCAGATCGGTTGCGCCGGCAGATTGACCGCTTTTACCGAAACCGCCGATGGGCGCTATATGATCAGCCTCACCGGAATTTCGCGGTTCCGCATCCTGCGCGAGGTGGATAGCGATACGCCCTACCGTCGCGCCGAAGTCGATTGGGCACCTTTCGCGGCTGATCGCAGTCGCCAAGAGGAACGGGATCCGCAGTTCGACCGCAAAAGCTTTTTGGATCTTTTGGGCCGCTATTTCACCCAGCGCCAGCTTGCCACCGATTGGCCGACCCTGAAAGAGGCTGAAACAGAGATGTTGATCAATGCGTTGTCAATGCTCTGCCCCCTGCCGCCCGAGGATAAACAGGCCCTTCTGGAAGCGCCCACTCTGGCCAAACGCCGCGAGGTATTGGCCGCTTTGATAGAATTCGCCCTGCGCAGCGGCGGCAGCTCAGATGAGATAATGCAATGACCACTCAAAACCGTCCCTTCGATCCGCGTATGTTGGAAAGTCTTGTCTGCCCGATGAGCCATGGGCCACTTAGCTATGACGCGGAAAAAAGTGAGCTTGTCTCGAAAACCGCGCGGCTTGCTTTTCCGATCCGCGATGGCATTCCGGTAATGCTTGTTTCCGAAGCCCGCGAACTGGATTAAGCAAAACGCCGCCCGAAGGGGCGGCGTTTCACATCATGCTGTATCGGTAGCCAGAATATCGCGCACCATCGGAATGACCTTTTCGCCATACAGGCGGATACAGTCCATCAGGTCACCATGCGGCTGCGGACCGGTGACATATTTCATATCGAAGCGATCCAGGCCCAACAGCTTGACTGTCTTGGCGATTTTCTTCGCCACCGTTTCAGGCGAGCCGACATAGAGCGAGCCGTTTTCCACCTCGTTCAGATAGTGGTCCCTCGACATCGGACCCCAGCCACGCTCACGACCGATACGGCCGAAGTTTTCGGCATAATGCGGCCAAAGCTTCTCGCGCGCTTCTTCATCGGTTGCAGCGACAAAACCGGGCGAATGGATGCCGATCGGACGCGCTTCACGGCCCAGTTGCTTCACCGCACGATGATACAGGTCGACATAGGGCACGAAACGCGCTGGATCACCGCCGATAATCGCCAGCATCAACTGCAGATCCTGACGCACAACGCGCACCACCGATTCCGGGCTACCGCCCACACCAACCCAAGTGGTCAAAGGTTTATCGCCCAGCGGCGGATAGACCACCTGATCCTTCAACCCCGTGCGGGTCGTACCTGTCCAGCTAACGCTTTTCTCCTTCACCAATTTGGCAAACAGATCCAACTTTTCTTCGAACAATACATCGTAGTCACGGGTGTCATAGCCGAACAGCGGATAGCTTTCGGTAAACGAGCCACGCCCCACGATCACTTCGGCGCGCCCGTTCGAAATAGCATTAAGCGTAGAGAAACGTTGGAACAGACGGACCGGATCGTCGGATGACAACACGGTCACGGCCGTTCCCAAATGAATACGGCTGGTCCTTGCCGCGATGGCCGACAGCACGATTTCAGGCGCGGAGATTGCGAAATCCTCGCGGTGGTGTTCACCCAGACCCAAAAAGTCGATCCCGACCTGATCGGCAAGCACACCTTGCTCGACCACATCGCGCAGCACTTGGTCCATCGGCAGATAATTGCCCGCAGCATCACGGCTCACATCGCCAAAGCTATCAAGGCCCAGAGTAACGTCGGATTTAAGATTAGTCATAGCAACCCCCTGTTCGCTGATGAACATAGGTTGCCATGACTGACCTGACCAGTCGCAAGCATGCACCAGTTCTGTGCGCTTTTACGAGATATCGCGCAGTTCCAACTGGCTACCAGGACCTTGACGCAATTCAAAACGTGGCAGGCGGCGCACCAGATCCGACAGCTTGGCCGCGCCATAGGTGCGCGTGTCGAAATCGGGATTGGCTTGGGTGATGAACTGGCCGACAGCGCCCAGCGTATACCACTCGCCTTCCGGATCAATCGCCCGCATCGCCGCTGCGATCAACGGGATCGCACCATTCGGATGCTCTTTCTGCGGGGCTTGGCGAGGGCTGCCTTCGGTCTTCGGGCTAGGTGAATCTTCTGCCGGATCCTCGCGCGGCGATAGATTTTCCACATAGATAAAGCGCTTACAGGCCATGCGGAAGGCTTCGGGCGTTTTCTTCTCGCCGATGCCGTAGACATCCAGACCCTGCTCACGGATGCGCGCCGCCAAGCGGGTGAAGTCGCTATCAGATGACACCAACACGAAGCCGTCGAACAGGCCCGAATGCAGGAAGTCCATGGCCGCAATCACCAGCCCGATGTCGCTGGCATTTTTGCCTTTGGTATTGGCGAATTGCTGATCCGCGACCAGCCCCAAGGTTGCGACCTTACGGGCCCAACCGTTCAGCCGCGGGGCCGACCAGTCGCCATAGATCCGGCGCACCGATGCTTCGCCGAGCGAGGCGATCTCGTCGAAAATCGCGGCCGCATGGCTGGCGGGAATGTTATCCGCATCGATCAAAACGCAAAGGCGCGGGGTGCGGGAGGGTTGGATCTCGGGCATGACAGGCTCCTTTATGGCCTTTGTCGCATGTCCATGCGGGGTCGTCATCCCTATTCGGCTGGTAACGCCCCGCGTCACGCGATCACAGGCTTGGAATATGCCGCCAAAGCGGTCAAAGCGGCTTGCGGATCGATCGAAAGCAACAGCCCCCGCGCGCCTGCATTGATCCAGACTTTGGGCTGCATGCAGACCGATGCTTCGATCACGGTAGGCACCGCGCGTTTCTGCCCGAACGGAGAGATGCCCCCGACGTGATATCCAGTTAACCGCTCGGCTTTGGGCGGCGGCATCATTGCGGCCTGCTTGCCACCGAAAGCCGCAGCCACCTTCTTCATCGACAGCTGATGGTTGGACGGGATCACACAACAGCAAGGCTTGCCATCTACTTCAACCATAAGGGTTTTCAGCATCAGATCGGGATCAATGCCCAAAGCCTCTGCCGCCTGCAGCCCTGCAGCATCGGCTTTCGGATTATAGTCATAGGGATGAAGATCAACCTCGACCGCCTTATCCGCCAAAAACCGCAGCCCCGGTGTCGCCGCCTTGCCAGACATATCATGTGCCTTTTCTGTTCGCTGCTCAGGCCATGATACTACGCCCGTGTGCTGCCGACCAACAGAGGGCATAAAAAGCGGCGGCGGGAAAGGAATCCTTCACCTATCGCCAGCATAATTCATCAAAGAGGAATCGCTATTCGGGGAAAACATGCACAGACAAGCCGTTGCAATATGCATGATGCTGTTGATCGCGGCATTACCCGCCTGCACACCAACTGATCCGCTATTACTTCCCTTGGATAATGGTGTCAGTTGCGGTGCCGACCAATTGCAATATTTGGTGGGGCGCCCTTATCAGTCATTGGGCAAACTGACCTTGCGGGCCGATACAAGGGTGCTTTGGCCAAGGGAAATGATGTCGATGGACTACCGCATGGAACGGCTGAATATATATGTCGATCGTAACGGATTGATATCACGCGTTCATTGCGCGTAAGGTGGCGCCCGTTTCCACAACGGGCGCTGCCAGATCAGGCTTTGGACAAGGTAATTTTCATATCCTGATGCGGAATTCCCGCATCGTCATAGATCGGCCCATATGCGGTAAAGCCCAGCTTTTCGTAAAAGCCCAAGGCGTGGCACTGCGCACCAAGCTTTGCTGTGGTGATATCTGGCTGGCGCGACAGCTCCTCCAAGGCTTTCATCATCAGTTGCTGGCCCAGACCGGTGCCGCGCATATCTTTCAACACGCAAACACGCCCGATCTTGCCGATGTCACCATCCAACAACAACCGCGCCGATGCGACAGGCTTGCCATCTTGGCGTGCAAGCAGATGGATCGCGCCGTCATCACGATCGTCAAGCTCTTCCGCCTCGCTAACGCCTTGCTCTTCAATGAAAACAACCCGTCGCAGCAGGTGGCAAGCTTCCAGATCATGGGTCACTTCGATTTCGATCATGCGAAATAATCCTGCAGGATACGGCTATAAATCGCCTTCAACTGCCCAATCTGCGCCACTTCCACGCGCTCATCAACTTGGTGCATGGTTTTGCCAACCAAGCCAAATTCCACCACCGGACAGTGATTTTTGACAAAGCGCGCATCCGAGGTGCCGCCAGAGGTCGACAACTCCGGCACGCGGCCTGTTTCGGCTTCCACCGCGCGCGATATCATCGCCGACAGATCACCGGGCGGCGTGATGAAGCTTTCGCCGGAAATCGAAATACGGGTATCGATTTTCACGCCCGTCTCTTCCTGCACCGCAGCCGCTTGCGCCAGCAGCCAGTCCGACAGGCTGGCCCCGCTGTGCAGGTCGTTGAAACGAATGTTAACTGTCGCCCTGCCCTGCGCGGGGATCACATTGGTCGCCGGATTGCCGCAATCAATAGTGGTGATCGCCATGGTCGATGCATCAAAATGCGCACTACCATCGTCGAGCGGCTTTTCTTCCAGCTTTGCCAATAGCTTGACCAAAGCCGACATCGGGTTTTTCGCACGATGCGGATAGGCCGAATGCCCCTGCACACCGGTCGCGGTGAAATAGGCCGTCATCGAACCGCGGCGGCCGATCTTCATCATGTCGCCCATTTCGTTCGGGCAGGTCGGCTCGCCGACCAGACAAGCGGTCATGGTTTCACTCTGCGCCGCCATCCACTCAAGGATCGCGATGGTGCCGTCATGGGCATCACCTTCTTCATCGCCGGTGATGGTAATAACCAAAGCCCCATCCGGCGGTGTTTGGCGCACGAAATCAATGGCGGCTGCGACATAGGCCGCGACGCCCGACTTCATATCGGTCGCACCGCGACCATACATCCAGCCGTCCACCACCACGGCGCCGAAGGGATCTTGGGTCCAAGCTGCCGCGTCGCCTACAGGCACCACATCGGTGTGACCATTGAACCCGAAGCTGCGGTTCGCACCTTTTGCACCCCAGCGCGCAAACAGGTTCGAGGTGTCTCCACGATCCACCCGGGTGCAGCTAAAACCCGCTTCGGTCAGCAGTTTCTCCAGCAAAACCAAAGCGCCGCCTTCAATCGGAGTCACCGAAGGGCAGCGGATCAAATCGGCCGTCAAGGCAACCGGATCGACAGGGAAAAAAGGAGGTGAGGCGGACATCGGATAGCCTTCGAGCAGGGATAATTGCCCCAAAGGCATAACGATTTGCCGCCCGCCTCGCAATGGAAGGCGAACGGCACAATCTTATCAATCGTAGAAAGGCGTCATCTGCGCGACGATGACCGAGTTTTCCTCAAGCGCGCGCATCATCAGCTCTTCTTCTTCGGGATCAATCTCTGCGCCAGCCGCGCGTTGCTCTTCCAGCGAACCATGGCCTTCGACTTCCAGCACGGCCAGATCGGCTTGCTTCAGGATCGCCACGGTTTCGCGCACGGCTTCCGCCTCGTCGACGCCGCTGGCATAGCATACCAAAGCGCCACCGGTCGCATGTTTCGGTAGCCCATCATCAGGTTTGCGTCCGACTTGCACCAACAGGGTATAGACCTGCTGGGCACGCTTTTCCTTCGGCTCTTTAACGGCTTTTTGCGGTTGTGCTTCTTCGGTCATTGCTTGCTCCTGCGGGCTGAAATGGCAAGGGGCGAGGGAGACCCTCGCCCGCATATAGGGGTATCTCGCCCGAAAGCGAGCATCGATCAATCGCGCAGCAGCTCGTTGATCGAGGTTTTCGAACGGGTTTGCGCGTCCACTTTCTTAACGATCACGGCGCAATAGAGGTTCACGCCATTCTTCGACGGCAAGGAACCAGCCACCACAACCGAACCCGCCGGCACTTCACCATACATGATCGCGCCGGTTTCACGGTCGACGATCTTGGTCGATTTGCCGATGAACACGCCCATGCCCAACACCGAACCTTCACGCACGATGCAGCCTTCGACCACTTCCGAACGCGCACCAATGAAGCAATTGTCTTCGATGATGGTCGGACCTGCTTGCATCGGCTCCAAGACGCCGCCGATGCCGACGCCGCCCGAGAGGTGCACGTTCTTGCCGATTTGTGCGCAAGAACCGACGGTTGCCCAGGTATCAACCATGGTGCCTTCATCAACGAAAGCGCCCAAATTGATGAAGGACGGCATCAGCACCACGCCTTTGGCGATGTGGGCCGATTTGCGCACGATGCAATTGGGAACGGCGCGGAAGCCTGCGTTACGGAATTCGGTTTCGCCCCAGCCTTTGAACTTGCTGTCGACCTTATCCCACCACGAGCCGTCCTGCGGGCCGCCCGATTGCAGTTCCATGTCTTGCAGACGGAAGCCCAACAGCACCGCTTTCTTGGCCCATTGGTTAACGTGCCAATCGTTATTGTCGCGCTTCTCGGCCACGCGCAAAGTGCCTGCACCCAAAGCTTCGAGGGTGCTCTCGATCGCGTCACGCGCCTCGCCTTTGGTGGCGGGGGTGATGCTGTCGCGGGCTTCCCACGCAGCTTCGATTGCGGTTTCTAAGGCAGCGTTCGACATGGGGACGTCCTTTTTAATTTGGTACTTACTTATCCAAGCCTATAATCCCTGCGTAACCGTCACGCAATGCGCGAGCCCTTCATGACCGATGAGAACCGCAGCCACCCCTTCCGCGACTCAACGCAGGATGTTGCTGCCGCCGACCGCACGCCCGAAACCGCGCAGACCCGTGCGCCGGCCTATCGATTGGCCTTTACGGATATTGATTTCATGACGCGCGAAGACCTTCGCCCGGTGCGCTTGCAGCTTGAGTTGCTGAAACCGCAACTGGTGATGGATGAACGGGGTATTGAGACAACCATCGTAATGTTTGGTGGTGCGCGCATCCCTGCCCCAGAAGCAACGGCAAGCCACCCCGCGCTCGACAAACTGGCCCCTTATTACGAAGAGGCCCGACGTTTCGCCTTTAAGATGACGGAACGGAGCATGGCGAAATACGGTCGCCACCATGTGATCGTCACCGGTGGCGGGCCTGGCGTGATGGAGGCGGGCAATCGCGGCGCCTCCGAAGCAGGCGGGCAGTCGATCGGATTGAATATCGTGCTGCCGCATGAACAAGCGCCAAATCGCTATGTCACACCTGATTTATGTTTCAATTTCCACTACTTCGCGATCCGCAAGATGCACTTCCTGATGAAGGCAGAGGCGATCTGCGTCTTCCCCGGCGGCTTTGGCACATTGGATGAGATGTTCGAAGCCCTGACCCTGATCCAGACCAAGCGAATGAAACGACTGCCCTTCTTGCTGTTCGGACGCGCGTTCTGGGAAAAGGTCATCAACTGGGAGGCTTTGTCTGAGGCTGGAACCGTCAGCCCCGATGATCTGCTGTTGTTCCGCTATGTCGAAACTGCAGACGACGCAATTGCGGTCATTGATGGTTGGGATACACCCCCGACATAATCAAGTATATAATTCATCTATGCATGATTAAAAACATGATAACATGTATATCTTTATGGTTATTCATGTATCGCTTATAGGTTGCTTGGCATCGATTCAGGTGCCGATTCCAAAAGAAGTGACCTCCATATGAAATTCGCAGCCTTGGCCGCATTGGCCACCTTCCTGCCCTGCGCAGCACTCGCAGGCGACATCAGCGCAACGCCCGCCGATCCGATCGTTGCAGTTCCGGAAGGCGGCATTGTCGAGAAATTTGCCTTGCCGAACTTCAACCTGCAGGACGTCTCGGTTGGCGCCGGTGTTTCGACCTTGGGCTTCTATGTCGCGCCGGAATACAAGCTGAACGAGAAACTCTCGGTTCGCACCCCGATCTACTTTGGCTCGTATAAATCGACGGTTGAAGATGCGGGCAATGATTTCAACGCGAAACTGGACAGCAAAAGCCTCGCTATCATGGCGGATTACCGGCCCTTCGCCAATGGTCTGCGCCTGTCAGGCGGTCTGGCCTACGGCGGCTATGATCTGGATTTGAGCGCGATCAACCCGACCCTGAAAGGTGTGCAACTGGACGGTCGTTACGACTTCGAGGTGAAGCAGAAAAGCGATTTCGCGCCGATGGTGTCGGTTGGCTATTCGGCAGCACCGCTGGAAAACTTCAGCATCACTGCCGAAATTGGTGCGAAGTTCACCAAATACGAAGTGAATACCGATCTCGACCGCGTCGAGAATGCCGAATGGCGCCAGTTGGTGAGCGATGAGCGTATGCGTTTGAACGAAGATCTGGCCGATCTGAACGTTACCCCGTTCATCTCGTTCGGCGTGACCTATCGCTTCTGATCCTTAAGGCCCGAGGCCGATGACAAAGGTCCCCCGATTGCGATGTCGGGGGACTTTCTGTGCCTATATCGCCTTAGTAATCACGTTCATAGAAGATCCCCAGACCGGTATCACCATCGGCGCCCACTTTAGCTTTCACGGTTACATTATCGGACAGATCAAGGTTGAGATTGATCTGTGTTTGACCTTTCCCATCGACCGCGACTTCGGAATAGACGTTTTCGCTTAGATACTTACCGGCTTTCAACTGGGCGTTGCCTTCTGAATCGGTGCCGACGTCCAGATCATCCAAGCCAAAACCTTGCCGCAAGTTGGACACGATTCCATCGCCCCCTTTGCCCGCCAAGGTTGCCACCGCATTGGCCAATTGCAGGGCTTGCAGCGCAGATAGGCTATCCAATCGTCGCCCGAACAACAGCTGCGCCAGCACTTCCTCCTCTGGCAATTCCGGCTGCGAGGTAAAGCTGACTTGCGGATCGCTGGCGCTTCCTTCGATCACCACCGAACTGGAAATCCCGTCATTCACCGAGGTCGCAACGATCCTCAAACGGGCGTCGAAATCGCCTTCCAGTTGCAAGCTCGCCCCCGTCAGATCCAACCGGCGGCCAAGGATGTCCAATCGTCCTCGGATCAGTTCAAACCCGCCCGACGGGATCACGTCTTTGGTCGTTCCCGAAAGGCGCAAGGTGCCGCCAAGTTCGGCATCAAGGCCGCGGCCCCGAATGAAAACTTGGTTGGGCGCCGAGACCAAGATATTGAGCCCAAAGGCCGTTCCGTCACCCGAAGCGCCATCGCCCTGCGAGCCGGTGCCGATTTGCGCCCGACGACGCGTTTCGCGCACAGGGGCGGTATCGCGCAGATGGAGCAGCCCGTCGATCATTTCTTGTCCAGAAATTCCAGTGGAAACGATACGAATTTCCGTCGTTATCAGATCGATCGTACCCGAAATCGCCGCGCCACCCGTGAGCGGGCCATTGATCCGCAAGTCGCCATTGACGGTCGCCTCATATAAATTCGGATCACGCACAACTGCGCGTTGCAAGGCCAGCCGCAGATCACCGTTAAAAGGCGCCGACAAGCTGACCGGCCCAGACATCGTCACGCGACCGCCACTGGAAAGTTGGGTCGATGCGTCCAATTGTAGGCGCCCGCCCGACAAGGCCGCCGTCGCGTCCAGATTTTCCAGCGTGAACGGCAGCGACGGATCAATCACCCTGCCCCGTGCCAAGCGCACTTGCCCCGACACTGAACTCAGCGCCAAGGGCCCGTTCACGCGCAGATCCATCGACACCGGCCCACTGACCACGCGCGTGCCTAAGAAGGGATTTGCCAATCCGGCTTGGGCGCTTCCCTGCACGGAAAGATTTGCCGAAGCGAAATTGGCCGCAATCGTG
>DALYSR010000088.1:0-14916 GCA_031991825.1 Paracoccaceae bacterium | reverse complement strand
GAAGGGCAGGCGGTGGGTCAGATAAGAGGTCATGTTCCAATGCAGCGGCGCCTCAAGGAACAATCCGTTGCTGCCGCGATCCTCGGAAAGAAGGACGATGCCGCGATCAATCGCCTGCCGCAACCGCCACCGCGTCAAATCAATCCCTTGTCCGTCCATGGCGATACTGCCCGCGCTGCTGGCGCGCAGGCCGACCAGCGTTTCGGCAAGTTCGGTCCGACCGGCACCCACCACCCCCGCCAGACCGACAATCTCGCCCGCGTGAAGCTTCAGGCTGATCTGGGCAAAGCCCTCGCCGGACAATCTGTCGAGGCGCAGCACCTCGGGTGTGGTGGTGGTCACGCCGGAGGGCGCCTCACCCATCGCGGCCAGCCCCGGCGACATCGCCTGCAAGATCTGCTCGTCGCTTACGCCAGTCATATCCGCCGAAAGCACGACCTTGCCGTCGCGCAAAACGGTGATGCGGTCGGCAATTGCGCGCAATTCGTGCAGCTTATGCGAGATGAACACGATCCCCACCCCTGCCGCCCGCAAGGCGCGCATCCGCACGAACAATGCCGCAACCTCGAAGGGCGTCAGCGCAGAGGTCGGCTCGTCCAAGATCAGCACCTTCGCCTCGCGGATCATGCCGCGCAGGATTTCGACCAATTGGCGATCGGCGATCTCCAAGGTCGAGGCGCGCTTGTCCAGATCGAGATGCAGGCCGAATTGTGCGACCAGCTGTTCCACCTTGGCGCGATAGAATGCGGCAGGCTTGGGCAGGCCGAGGCAGATGTTTTCCAAAACGTCCTGATTGGGAAAGAGCTGCGCTTCTTGCGGCACCAGATAAAGACCCAGACGCTGTGCTTCGGCGGGCGAGCTCAGCGTCAACATCCGGCCCGCGATATGCACCTCGCCGGCGCTGGCCGCGACCAGCCCCGAAAGGATTTTCATCAAGGTCGATTTGCCCGCCCCATTGCCGCCCAGCAGCGCATGCACCTCGCCCGCCTGCAGATCGAAGGCCACATCCTGCAACACGCGGGTGCTGCCGTATGATTTGTGAATACCCTTAGCCTCGATGAGGTGCCGCATGATCCCTCCCCTGATCATTTGACAATTGTTCGATCATCTGAACATCGACATTTCATTTGGTCAATGATATTCCAGCAAAAATGCAGATAATTTCGGCAATAATTCATATTGACGTGATCATATGTATTCTGCTGAGAATAGATGAACATCACGGAGGATGGGGTGGAGAGCGTCATTTACGACCATGACCAAGCTTTGATCGCGCGGATCGCATGGCTTTATTACAATGACGGGCTGACCCAAAGCGAGATCGGCGATCTGCTGTCAATGTCGCGGATCAAGGTCTCGCGGCTATTGGATACAGGGCGCGAGACCGGCCTGATCCAGATTCGCGTGAATTCCTTGCATCACGGCTGTCATGAAACCGAATCCGCGCTGATCCACCGCTATGGCCTGTCGGATTGTCGTGTCATCCCCAACGGCGCCCCGCAAAGCCATAGCGATAGGCTGGGCGGTGCTGCGGCGCAATTCCTGATGCAGAAGTTGCAACCGGGCAACCTTTTGGCGGTGGGCTGGGGCGAGACGGTTTCAAGCGCCATTCGCAAGCTGGGACATACCGCACAAGAACGCGGCATCGGCCTTGTCACCCTGACCGGCGGCGTCCAGACCTATGTCGATGGCATGCGGGCGGCCAATTGGGATCGTGGCATCCATATCTTGCCAGCACCTTTGGTGCTGTCCGATCCGGCCTTGGCGCGCGCCCTGAAATCAGAGGCGGGCATCGCGGGCCTGCTGGATATGGCCCTGAGCGCCGATTTCAAGCTGGTCGGCGTCGGCGGGTTGAACGCGACTGCGACCGTGGTGCGTCAAGGCTATATCGCTCCCGCCGAAGTCGAACCGCTGCGCCGCAAGGGGGCGGTGGGCGACATCTTGTTCCATTTCTTCGACAAGGCGGGGGAAGCGCTGGATCTGCCCTTGCATGAGCGGGTGATCAGCGTGGGCTTCGGGCGGTTGCGCGACACCAAGAATGTCATCGGCGTCGCGGGCGGGCTGGAAAAGGTGGAAGCCATCCGCGGCGCGGTTCAGGGCCGCCTGATCGATATTCTTATCACGGACGAGGAAACGGGCCTGAAATTGCTGGACTGACAAGATCCATGGAGGGGGATTGATGCATTACTATTTGGCCTTTGACGCGGGCACCGGCTCGGGTCGGGCGGTGATATTCGATGCGGCAGGCAGGGAGGTTGCTGCCGCATCGCAGGAATGGTGGCACCAAAGCGACCCGCGCTGGCCGGGATCGATGGATTTCGACTGTGCGCGGAACTGGACCCATTTGGCGGCCTGCGCGCAGCAAGCCATTGCCGCTGCGGGCATTGATCCACAAGATATCAAAGGTGTATCGGCCACATCGATGCGCGAGGCCTTTGTCTTGCAAGATGCGGATGGCGCAGAGCTTTGGGCCTGCGCCAATGTCGATGCCCGCGCCGATGCCGAGGTGCGCGCCCTGCGCGAGGCCGATCCGACCTTGGAACACCGGCTCTATCTGGCCTCAGGCCAGACCCATGCGCTGTCGGCTTTGCCGCGGCTGATCTGGTTGCGAAAACATCTTCCGGCGGTTCATGCCAAGGCCCGCAAGATCGTCATGCTATCGGAATGGGTGCTGTGGCGGCTGGGGGCGGAAATCGTGGCCGAGCCCTCGAACATGGGCACGACCGGCTTGATCGGGTTGCGCGATCACCGGCCGATCGCCGAGGCCTTCACCTTGGCAGGCCTGTCGCCCGATCTGGTGCCGCCGATGTCGGCGGCGGGGACACAGGTCGGACGGGTATCGGCTGCGGCGGCGGCGCAATGCGGCATTCCCGCGGGCACCCCGATTTCCGTTGGCGGCGGCGATTGCCAGATCGGCACGCTGGGCCTTGGTATCGTCGAGAAGGGCGATTGTGCGGTCTTGGGCGGCACCTTCTGGCAACAGGTGGTCAATGTCGACAGCAGTCTGCAAGACCCTGCCATGAAGCTGCGGCTCAATCCCCATGTGCTGCCGGGGCTGGCGCAGGCCGAAGCGATCTCGTTTTTCACCGGCGCGGTGATGCGCTGGTTCCGCGACGCCTTTGGGCAGGGTCTGGATTACACCGCGCTTGAAGCGGCTTCGATATCGGTGCCTATAGGGGCTTACGGCATCATACCGGTCTTTTCGGATGTGATGCGCTACGGGCGCTGGATCCATGCCGCGCCCTCGCTCTTGAACCTGTCGCTTGATCCACAAATGGGCGGACCTGCCGCGATCTTCCGCGCCTTGCAGGAAAATGCCTGCATCGTCGCCGCGGCCAATCTGCGCCAAGTGTTCGACTTGTCGGGCCAAAGGCCGGAACGGATCGTCTTTGCGGGCGGGGCAGCGCGCTCGGCGCATTGGGCGCAGATGCTGGCGGATGTGACGGGGCTGCCTGTGGCCCGCTCCAAGATCAGCGAGGCCACGGCGCTTGGGGCGGCGGCGGCGGCGGCCACCGGTGCGGGCGCCTTTGCCACCCTGGCAGAGGCGGGCCGCGCTTGGTCCGACCTATCTGCCCCCCTGCTCCCCAATCCCGCGCATCTCGCCCTTTATGACGAGGCCCATGCGCGATGGGCGCAGGCCTATGCCGCCCAGCTAGCGCTGGTCGAAGCGGGCGTGACCCAATCCATGTGGCGTGCCCCCGGCATTTGAATTTCATCAGAGGTAAAAGCCATGCTTATCCAACTTGTCAGTATCGAAGTGCGCCCCGGCACGCGCGAGACCTTTCTCGAAGCCTTCCGCCTGAATTGCGAAGGCACACGGCAGGAGCCGGGCAATATCCGCTTCGATCTGTTAAATCACCCCGAAGACGAGAATAAATTCTACGCCTACGAGATTTTTCAGGACGATGCCGCCCTTGAAGCCCATCGCCAGACCCCGCATTACCGAAAATGCGTCGAGATCATCGCCCCCATCACGATCGGCGGACGCGGCAAGCAGTATTTCTCTGCCGTCGATATCCAAACCCGCCGCGACTGACGGCACCCAAGCCCCAGCCCAATCACATTGGGTGCGGGCAAGCGGGGCCTTCACAGCAGGGTCAGCCACCTGATGCCGCGCGCGCAGACGGACCATGCGAAGACGCGTTCAAACCTTGGCAGAGGTGGCTGCAACAGACGTGATTGGCTTGAAGGCCCCGCGACTGGGTTATGCATCTGGCCTAAACAGCGCTCGACCTCCCCCAGTCGATCACCGATCCAAGCGCCCGATGCCAAGGCCTCGGCTTGGGATGCCGGCTGTGCATATCCCCAAACGCCTCCGATAGGCTCAGGGCCATCGGTGGCAGCCACCTTCCAAACGCGGATGACTGGCCCATAGCCGATCTCGCGGCAATATCCGATGGAACGGTGAAGAATCGGCGCACGACGCTGGCCGAGGTCGGATGCTTGGCGCCCGCAAATGTCAGCGCGCTGCTGCTGCTCGTGCCGATGGATTGCGCAGGATAAGGTTCCAATCACCGTCGGTTATATGGATAAGGTGGCCATTCCGATGCTATAGGTTTACACATGCTGAAGCCGAGAATGACCATGATCCCAACGCTTGTTACCGAACGTATGTCACTCCGCCCGATGACGGTTGATGATTGGGGTCCATACGTCGCGCTGATGCGCTCGGAACGCTCGCGATACATGGGCGGGCCGTTTTCGGTGAAGGAAGCATGGGGCATGTTCTGTGCCGATCATGCACAATGGGACCTGTTCGGCACCGGCGCATTGATGCTTGAGGATCGGAATACCGGCGCTTGTCTTGGGCAGGTCGGCATCAACTCTGGTCCGCTCTTTCCTGAACAAGAGTTCGGCTGGCTTGTTTTTCCAGAGGCAGAAGGAGGCGGATATGCGTTTGAAGCGGCATCCGCCTTGCTCGAATGGGCGAGGAAAGTGAAGCGATTGCAGACATTGGTCAGCTATGTCGATCCGCAGAATGACCGGTCCTGCAAGCTGGCGATGCGATTGGGGGCAGTTCTTGACGTAAATGCCCCGCGCCCAGACCCAACCGATCTTGTTTTCAGGCATTTCTCCTGACGGTCTTAAGGGCTCGTTGCGTCGGCGGCGGGTGCCTGCTATGCGGATAAAACGGCAGGTCACATGCCATATTTAATTCAGACGAAAACCACGGAATTGGTCATGGAAACAGATCTAGGGTCAGTGCAAGGCAAGTGGAAGCAATTGACGTTTGAGGAAAATGGGACGCCAAACGCCCCAGATACGCACGGTTCGCCCAATGCGATACTGACCATCGCAGCGCAGTCGTTCTATGTCGCGGTTCCAGGCGAGGCAGCGCTTATCAAGGGCCGCTTTACACTGGACGGATCGGCCCATCCCAAGCGCATCGACTGGATTGACAGCATTGGTGATGATGCGGGAAAGCTGATCCCAGCCATATACGAACTGGAGGCAGATAGCTTCAGGTTCGCAGCGGCGGACCCCGATATGACGCGGCCAGTAGATTTCTCTGGCGGGCCGGGAATCACGATCCGCGCTTTTGTCCGCGTGTAGATCGACCTGCCGCTATCGGCGCTTTGCGACAGGTCCGGTCTGGGACAGCCATGACACTTCAGTCGGCAGAAAGCGCCGCATCGGCCGCTGAAGTGTCATATGCGATAAACTTACCCGAATTGGCGCTATTGGAAACGCTGTCCTCTGGGATTCAGACATCCGTATTATGACGGCCATCGATTAGCCGTGCGGCTTCAAATCGCTTAAGGTTCCATCCAGTCTTGGTTGACCCAAGCCGCGATATCGCTTGGCGGTTTCAATGCCATGCCGGATGCGTCTTTCAGCACGCCGCTTTCATACAGAAATCCTGTCATTGCGGAAAATCTCTCGGGATTGATTTGGCCCACGCGGGCTGTGCCGTCACGAAGATAGCCGCCCTCGGCAATCAGTTGCATCGAGCCTTGCACCAAGGCGCTATTGGGGAAATCTCCGGCTGCAATCAGGATTTGCGCGGCCTCGCTGGGGTGATCGGCGGCCCATTCATAGCCTGCCTGCGTCGCCTGCATGAACCGCGCCACCATTTCCGGATCGGTCTTCAGCAGATCGGAACCGGTGGCGATATAGCCGTTGTGCTGATCGGGGATACCGTAATCTTGATAGCGAAATGCCGCCTGCTTGCGCCCCAGAAGGCTGCTGTTCACCCCCTCCCATGTCGCGACTTCCAAAGTGAAATCGACCGCGCCTGTGGCCAAGGCCTCATAGGCGCCGGTGCCCAGCGTGACGCTATCCCAGACCGGATCGCCGCCGTCATTCTTGATCATGGTGCCGATCAGCGCCGCCTCCCACGCGCTGCCGAAGCCCGCATAGGTCTTGCCCGACAGATCTGCAGGTCGGGTGATCGCGGCATTGTCGGCATTATAGACAAGGCGACCCGTCTCATGCTGCATGGTGGCCCAAAGCGCGATCATATCGGCACCGGCCGCCTTGGCGCTGATAAATCCCAGCGCGGTGATATAGCCGAAATCCGCCGCTCCAGCCGCCAATAGCGCGGCGGAACTGGTGTCGGAATAGGGCAGGATATCGACCTCCAGACCAGCTTGGGCATAGAGCCCGCGCTCTTGGGCGATGATCAGGCCGATGTGATTGGTATTCAGGGTCCAGTCGAGCGCGATGGTGACAGGCCGCGCCAAGGCGGGCTGGGTCAGGCCAAGCAGAAACATCAGGCCAAGGGCACGGATCATGAGGGGGTCTCCTCCAGCAATAGGGATTTCAGGGTAGCGCGCAGCGGGGCGAGCGCGTGCTCGTCGCGTAAGGCTGGCGCGATGGGAATGGGGAAATCTGCGATCAGGCGACCGGGCTCGGCCGCCATCACAAGGATGCGGTCGGCAATTTGGGTCGCTTCGTGCAGGTCATGGGTGACGATAAGGACCGAGCGCGTCATCTGGCGGAAGCGTTCCAACAGCCAGCTTTGCATCTTGAGCCGCGTCACCGCATCCAGCGCGGAAAAGGGTTCGTCCAACAGCACGACGGCCGTGTCGCGCAAGATCGTGCGCAGAAAAGCCACGCGCTGGCGCATCCCGCCCGAAACTTCGGCGGGAAAAAGATCCTGCATGCCGCCCAGTCCGAAGGTCGTAAAGAACGGCAGCACCCGCTCATGCGCCGCGCGTCGTGACACTCCCGCCACGCGCAGGCCCAAGGCGGCATTCTCGGCCAGTGTCAGCCATGGAAAAAGCGCATCATTCTGGGGCTGATAGCCAATGGCGCGATGGGGCAAGCCGATCCGCTCGCCGTTCAGCTTGATCAGGCCGCGCATCTCAAGCGCCGAAGGGAGAACGCCTGCCAGCCCTTTGAGCACAGAGCTTTTGCCGCAGCCCGACGGCCCGATCAGCGCCGTGATCCCGTGCTCTGGCAAGCGCAATGACAGGTCCTTGACCAAGATCCGCTTTGGGGTCGAAATGGTGAGGCCGTCGAGTTCAAGCATTCTGTCGCCCCTCCGGCCCCCGCGCGGTGGCTTGCGCAATCAGCCTGAGGCAAGCGAGCAGCGCCAAGGTCAATCCGGCCGAGACCACCACGGCCGCCAACACCAGATCGGCACGGAAATTGTTCTTGGCGGCAAGGATATAGATCCCCAAGCCCTGACGCGCTCCGGCATATTCGGCGAAGATTGTCGCCACGATCGCATAGGTCGCCGAAATGCGCAGCCCCGCCAGAAAGCTCGCACGGGCGAAAGGCAGTTTGGCGCGCCAAAACACCGTCCAGCGCCCCGCCCCCATCGCGGCCAGCAGATCGACAAAAGCCTGTGGCGTCTGGCGATAGCCCGACAGCAGGCTTAACAGCATCGGAAAGAACGTCACCAGAATAACCAGCATCACCTTCGGCAGCAGGCCGAAGCCGAACCAAAGGATCATCAGCGGGGCCAAGGCCACCAGCGGGATCGTTTGGCTGGCTGCGAACAGCGGCAGCAAGGCGCGTTCGACCTGTGCGGCGAAATGCAACGGCAGTGACATCAGAAAGGCAAAGCAGATCGAAAGCGAAAAGCCTAAAAGTGCCACTTGGGCCGTGGCCAGCGCATGGGCGGCCAGTTCGGTCTTGTTGGTGATCAGCGCGGTCAGGATGGCCGAGGGCGGCGGAAGGACCAAAAAAGACACCCCGCTGAGGCGGCAATAGCTTTCCCATCCTGCCACCAAAACCGCCACAACGGCGGCGGGGGCCAAAGCATAAGAGATCATCACGACGCCCCGCTTAGCGCGGCGAAGGGCTATTGGCCGAAGCCGTCAGATCGATGGTGACATGGCCCTGCGCCGGACCAAAGCGCAGGAAGGCCTGACGGATGGTTTCGAATACCGGCCCCGCATCACCCCGCAATCTGGTGCAGAAATTCTTCGATTTCAGGAAAGTGCCCGAGGATTTCAAAAAGTCGATGCAGCCATAGATCTCGTCCATATGCCGGTCATGCCCCAGCACATAAAGCGAGAATTGGACATCGATCTCTACGCCGGTGGCCGGTGCGCGCGCGACCTCGGCCAAGGCCTGTGCCTGACGTTCAGCCAAGGGCAGCGATTGCGAAACCGAAAGGATGTCACAGCGGCAGGACGGCTCGTCCGGCTCGCCGGGGCAGCCGCGCGACAGCGTGACATGCATGGTCACATGTGCGGGCAATGCGGCCGTGCGGGCGAAAAGATCCCTAATCGCCCCAAAAAGCGGCCCCGGTGCGCCGACCATCAAGGTCGAGATGTCATCGGTCTGGATCCGCAGATCATCGCGGTAAGGGCGCAGGGCTTCAAGGCCCGTCTGGATGGATTGAACAAAATCCGACGTCATCGGATATAGCGACACTTGTGCGCCGATAAACATAGGTCCTCGCTCCGCCGGTATTATCCGGATCAGCTGTAAAGGGTTCGCGCGATATTGCGCATCTCAGCCCCGTCGGAGCACCCCTGGTTATGCCTGCAGCATGCCGATTAATTTCCCCAGGTCAAGAGCGGTTGAACCGCCACGGCCTAGCCGCGCCCCAGAAGTGTCAGAGCAGTCCCTATAGGCTGAAATTCTGGCTCTTAAATATTTGATTTTATTGTCAGCTATGGATCAGCTTGGCGAAACCGGCCACAAGATCATTCCGACACGAGCATGGTTTGCGCTCGGCGGCCTGTGTCGTTTTCTGTCGCGATAGGGCGCGCGACTCTGCGAGTAACGGCAAGATGTCAGTGCGGTCATCAACCATGGTCTTGGGCAGACTGTCGCCATGACCAGTCACCCAAGCGGGCATCTTCTGCGTTTGGCCTCGTGCCCAAGAGCTGGCACTGCCCCACGTTTCAAAACAACGAGGGCACAGCGGAACGGCTCGCGGCTTAACGTCTTACGCTAAAGCACATCACCCGACCGCGTTGCACCATGCGCTTAAAACACGCGCGTCGCCAGCTCCATGCCGATATTCATATTCTTCTGAGAGCCGTGCGCCATAGGATGTGGCGCAGGACCCGCATGACAATGTTCAGGTCACCCTTGGGTCGACTGCAACACTGGCAGTGGGACGATATGTCTGGGTCAAGATGCCGAAGCCGCGCATTGGTGAAGATGTCGGATGCGGCCGCTGAATTCCGCCTCGAAGCAATGGGATTGGGCGTAAGCCAAAGCCAGCGCGGAAGCGGAGACAAGTTTTTCACGGTCGTGATGCCACCCTGTTATGGCCGCCGCCAAGGCTTCTGGCTGTCCCAAAGGCGCGGTCATGCCACCGCCAGAGGCTTTGCAGAGGGCAGACCACATTTGATTGTCATAGCCCGCCACTGCAAGGCCACAGCCCATGGCTTCGAGATAGCTGCAAGACGGGTCCGATTGGCGATGACAGCTTAGGAAGAGGTCCGCCCCAACACGATTGATCGGAACAAGTTCTGTGCGGAAATCCACCGGATCATGGAGCCGCACCCGTCCCCCGAACTCCGATAAGGCGGCGCGGATGTTCTGTGCAAGCGTACCTGTCCCATAGATATCAAGGGTCGCATCGACCTTGTTCTTCGCAAGAGCGCGCATGACCGGCAACAGATCCTGTGCCCCCTTCATGGGTTCGAGCCGCCCCGAATGGATCAGGCGCAAAGGCGCGCCGCTTCGCAGTCTTGCGATACGGCTTTGCATATCCGACGGGGTGGCCAGCATGCTGTGCTCGATCCTATTGTCGAGATAGAGATGCGCGCGCGTGGTCAGATGCGCATAGCCATCATAGCTTGGCCAGCCGTTGAATTGTACACCCGCCGCTTTGGATAGGCCGCGACGCAGCTTGCGCTCGAAGTTCAGCTGCCAAAGCATGCGGCGCATCCGGCGCAAGGTGGAAATGTGTGGATCAAGTTTCAGGATCTGCATTCGCGTTTTCAAGGTATATTCGAGGCTGGCAACGATCGGGATGGCTTGCGTCGCAAAATGCGCGGTCAGACGCGGAAACTGGACCATATCTGCAGAGAGAAAGGCCAAAGCAACATGAGGAATGACCGGCGGCAGGCTGCCAGCGGGCAGCACTGTCAGCTCAAACCCCAGATCTTTCGACGCATATTCCTTCCCGAAGGGAATGCTGCCATCTGTTTCCCAAAGGATGCAGCGCACTGGGCCCCGCCAGTCTTTTTGATGACGCTTCATCCCCTCGACGAATTTCACATCAAGTCGCCAATTTTCGCCGACGTTCTGCACAGGCGCGGGCGCGCAGATCAGTAAAACATTCTCGCTTTGTTTGAGGTGAGTCTGACCTAGTGCCATTCTGTCTGATCCCAGATTTCATAGAAGTGACGTAGACGATGGGCGAAGCGGCGGCGATTGGTGGTCAGGGCCTAGGCGGTGGTCCGACGGCACAGTCGAAACCTTGTGATGACGCCTAGGATCCCACCATATCCGAAAATAGCGCTCCGGATTAGAATTTCATGCGCATACCAACTGAAACTTTCACATCGCGGCTGCCTGTTGCGTTCCCCAGACCGCGGGTGGCGGAAACCTGTCCATAGACAGAGGTCATGTCGTTGTTCCAATTATAGGTGCCGCCCAAGCCCAATTCTGCGCTGGCTTTCGCGTAAGTGGCGGTCAAATCCGTGCCCGAAACGGCCACACGGGTGGAGGCGGCATCATTATAGATGATATTGGCAATGCCGTAAATGGAACTGCGGTTTGCACCGGTGGTGATCTGGCGATCGGCGGCGATGCCCAAACGCAGCGATGTGCCCGAAACCGTATCGCCCGATACCGCTGTGCCATAGCTGTCAACGAAGCCATCGAAGCGCGATTTCGAATACATCACCTGCGCCTGCGGTGTGATTGCCCAGGCCTCATTCAGCTTGATGCGCTGGCCGGCTTCCAAGGACAGCACATAGCCTTTGCCCTTGTTGCTTTCGGTCAAATTGCCGATGACGTCGCTGCCCAGATCCGACCGGAACTGCGAGAATTGGGCCTGCGCGTCCAGATAGAAGCCGTTTTCGGCATAATAGGTTGCGCTCACGCCGATGCCATATTGCTTGGTGTCAATATAGCCGGTGCCGAATTGCGAGTAGGTGGTCGCGGCACCATCAAGGTAATGCAGGTTGATACCGCCGATCCAGCGACCGCTGTCGGTCTCGGCGATAACCTCTTCGATGCCTGCGCGAATGCCGCGGGTATCAAGCTTGAAGGAATCGAGGCTGGTTGCGCTTTTCGGGGTATTCTTGAATTTGCTGTTTTCAAAGCGTAGCCATGCGCCGCGGCCCTCGGTCTGCGTGCCGGAAGCGTCATCCCAGAAACGCTGCCCGACGCGCTGTTGCAAAGTCGGCAGCCGGATCATGGCCGCCAGAATGTTGGGATAGGCTTCATAGACCGGCGCGCCGGGCTGATAATTCAATGCAGCCGCAGTGGGGGACGGATCCGTGACATCAGTGCGGGGCGTGCCGCCAGGGGCATCAGGGTCGTCTTGCGTCGGGGCATGCGAACGCAGATACCAATCGCCATCTGCCGGATCGGCCACGCCATTTTTCCACAAGGAATAGCCATAGGCGCCAGCGATGACCACCGGTTTGCCGTTCTGGAGGTAATCCCCCTGCAGCGCGAAGGTGGCATTGGATTGGCCATCTACCGCGATGATCTTGATGCCATCGCCCGATGTCAACGCGCCAACGCCGCCAACATTCACAACCCGCAGGGCGGCCTCGCCCGAAGAATCCCCATAGATGTGAATGAAATCGCTTGGCGAGCTATTGTCACCCAATTGCGCATTCAGAGTGATCAAGCCATTCGATCCGACGTAGTTTTCCGCGATACCAAGAACTTTAAACCCGGCCGCGCGGCTTTGGCCGGACAAATTCAACATGCCGGCCGGCGCTGCGAAGGTGATGTCACTGTCAAGCTGCGACAGATTGGTGAGCGTCGAATTGTCGGTGATAAGCCACTGGGTCTGATCTTGCAGCGTCACATTGCTGCGACCCAGCGCATCGGTGCGGATCGCGCCTTCCAAGGTGGACCCCGCTGCGGTGAAGTCGGTGGCGGCGTCTTGCAACGCGTTCAACAAGCTGTCGCTGCCAGACGCGGTGACATTGTGCAGATCAAAAGTGCTGGCGCCTTGATCCGCACGGAAGACATCTCCCGTCACGATAACCTGATTGTCGGATATTTCGGCCCGACCATTGGTGCCGATCTCGACACCGGTCGAATTTGCCCCCGACAGGGTCACATCGCCCGTCAGCAGTAGATTGGCGCTATTGCGCAGCAGATAGCCCGTCGCGTTTTCTTGCGCCGAAGTGGTCCGACCATGCATTTTCACGATCGTATAGTCATTGGGGCTGCCAATGGGCGCGCCGGAGGCATCATATTGCTGTCCGTCGACGATGCCCGCAAAGGTATCGCTGCCATCCAAAGCGATATTTGTGTTGACCTCGAGCAAAGCGGAAGCGCCGCCCTCGATCAACACGGCCGTCGAGCCTGCACCGCTTACGCTGAAATCACCGGCAACACTATGGAGCGGGGTCCATTCACCAGAGCCATGGATGCCGATGCTGTTTGCCCCCGAAATCCCGATGGTAAATTGGTCTAGGATCAAATGCGTTCCATTGCGCAATTCGAACAATTTCGAGCGATTTGTCGCGACATCCCAGCCAAGGCCTTTTGCCACATCGATATGTGCGCCCTTGGTTTCGAAGTAATATCCGACCTGACCTTCGCCTTGCGAAAACTGCAGCTTGGCCGTTGAGGTCAGCGCATAGCTGCGCCCCCCCGTGGCATGCAGGCCGATGGCACCGTCCCCTTGCAAATCGATGCTGCCATCCAGCTCAGTCGAATGGACATTCTCAAGCCATATGCCGGTGCTCTGTGCACCGACGTTGAGCAAGGATTGCGATGTCGTCTGCAGATTGGGGAGGGTCGGTTCCGGGATTTCCTGGCCGTCAGTCATCACGATTGCAGCCGTATTCGGGCCGGTCACCGCAATCTCCGACCCTGTGCTATGCGGCGCTATTCCCGCCGAAATCGCACAAATGCCATCACTCAGGACCTCGATGCCGGTGCTGCCACAGGGTGCCGCCTTCGCGAGCTGCGGCATGGCCAAGAGCATCGCCAGCACCAGAATGGAGGAGGAGGAATACAGCGAACGATCAAGATCGCTCGCGGAAAAAACGCGAGGGGGAAAGTATTTCATTTTTAACACCAAACTCGTTAAAGTAACGACAAACACATCGTCAACGTCAGTCAGCAGGCGTCTGTAAACACGGCAGGCCCCGATTTCCCCGACATGAACGATTGAACTTAAATTTTAACTTCTCATCTGACTTTGTCCGAATTGCGTCAGCAGTTGGGAATATCGATGGGATAAAACCGATCCGAAGGCCTTGCGCCTACCTGAAATATGCGACCGCTTGGCGGTCCAGTTTTGCGCGAGCATCCCAAATCGCAACCACCTGAATGTCCGTGACCCTTATGGCCAGACCCCCACGCAAAACGCCCTCCTGCATAAGGGGGTATTTGCGGGGGGATATTGGCGCGCCCCGATCAGCAGAAAAGCGCCACGGTTATCCACGCGGCTTTGGCAATACCCACACCACCTCGGGTGGTTCAATGCGCATAGGGGCGTCACAATTGCTGCGCCCTTCATCATCTCGCCACAGTCCTCTTTTGTGGCCTGCACCACACCGAAAGGGTGATCCTCGCGGTAAACACGTAACAAGAAAGTCGTCGCACAAAGCAACGCTGCGCTGCCCCAAGCTATCAAGGCTGACCAAGTTCCCCAGATTGACGCCAGAATTCAGCACCGTCATCGAAGGCCGTCCGCGTTGTGGAACCCGCCGCGGCCCAACAAGATGGCCCAACAAGATGAGCAGCCCCTGCCCCCCTTGGCCCCTGATACCGTATTGGCAGCTAAGCCGCTGATGCGGGACACAGCATATTCATCCTCGGTCAGGCCAGAGGCAAACTCATCGCGCATGAAATCGCGGCACCCCCTCGCTGCTTATCAACATAAACGACAGGCGAAACGCCGCTGACTGCGTGCAACCGCCCGACAGTTGCCCACTATCCGCCTGCGCCATCCCTGACCCATTCGTCGCGCTGCTGCATACCGCTGCGGAAAATGACGTCTACAGGCCACCACTCCCAAGCCGCCTCTTGCACGCTGGCATGACGGTCGAGCTGACCAAGCCTCGGACCTGCGAGAGAGTGATCTTCCTGCGCCCAAGTCGGCATGTCCAGAACCAGCGCGCTCAACATGGAAGGCCTATGGGTTTCAGCAATACCTCTGCTGCGAAGACCTGAAGCGGCATGCCACGAACGGGCCTATAGCGACCAAACCAACGGGGACGGATAGGGCCGATCCTGATGCTTTATTTGGCATGAAGCGCCGCTTGATCTGCCGAAAACATATATGTGATAAAATTACAGCGCGTGGCGGCTATGCGAACGAACCGCTCATGTATCGTTCAGATAATCCACGATGAA
>DALYSR010000087.1:10279-15674 GCA_031991825.1 Paracoccaceae bacterium | reverse complement strand
CGATCACCGCGATCAAGGTGCCATTCCAGACCCCCGCCGCAATCCCCGCGCATCCCGCCAAGGCGAAGGCTGTCACGGGGCCATAGCCCGCCTGCAAGGCGGCGGCCGCCACTGCGCCGCAGATCGCCATCACCGCCCCGACCGAAAGATCGATGCCGCGCGTGGCGATCACCAGCGTCATGCCGGTGGCCAGCAAGGCCACGGGTGCTGCACGTTTGAGGATGTCGATCAAGGGGCCGACCAGCCGCCCATCGGTCATAGTGATGCGCAGAAAGCCCGGATAGAACAGCCAGACCAGCAGGATGACGGCGACCAAGGTGATCAATTGCGGGGCGATGCGTTTGAGGGTGTCGGTCATCTGGACGGCTCCGCTTGGCTGGGGGAGGGGGGCGCGGCAATGACATTCATGATCGCCTTGGCCGAAATGTCGTCGCCGCCAAGTTCGGAAAGATGCCGTCTGTCGCGCAGCACGACCACGCGATTGGAGACCGCGATCAGCTCGTCCAGTTCCGATGAGATCACCAGCACCGACATGCCCTGATCCACAAGCCGATGGATCAGTTGCAGAATTTCGGTATGGGCGCCGACGTCGATGCCGCGGGTCGGTTCATCCAAGATCAGGAAACGCGGGTTCATCGCCAACCAACGGGCAAGGATCGCCTTTTGCTGATTGCCGCCGGACAGATCACCGATGCGCTTTTCGCGGTCGGATGTGCGGATATCGAGCGAGCGGATATAGTCGTCGGCCAAGCCATCGGCCATGGCGCGGGGCAGGGGGCGCATCCAGCCGCGCCGCGCTTGCAGGGCCAGAATGATGTTTTCGCGCAGAGATAGGTCAGCAATGATGCCATGTGTCTTGCGGTCTTCGGGGGCGAAGGCAAAGCCCGCGCGGATGGCGGCGCGGGGATTGTCTAGCTTCAGTGGGCCGGATTGATCGCGCGCCTCGCCGCTTTGCGCCGGGCGCAGGCCGAACAGAAGTTCCGCGCTTTCGCTGCGCCCCGAGCCCAGCAGACCCGCAAGGCCGATTACTTCGCCTTGGCCGATCTGCAGATCGAAGGGGGCGACCACGCCGCGCCGTCCCACCTGCCGGAAGGACAGCATGGGCGCGCGTGGGCCGCGATCGGGGGCTTTGGCATGCAACACCTCATCCGACAATTTGCGGCCCAGCATATGTTCGATCAGCCCCACGCGGTCCAGATCGGCGGTGGCTTGGGTGGTGATCTTGCGGCCGTTGCGCAACACGGTGATCCGGTCGCTGAGGTCGAACACCTGATCCAGAAAATGCGAGACGAAAATGATGCCCAGCCCGCGCGCCTTCAATCCCCTGACCACATCGAAGACCATCTCGACTTCGCGGGCATCAAGGCTGGCGGTGGGTTCGTCCAGGATCAGCACCTTGCCGGACAGCGACACCGCACGGGCGATGGCGATGACCTGTTGGATCGCCACCGAATAGCTGCCCAGGTCGCGGTCGACATCGAGATCCAGACCGTAATCGGACAGCATCAGGCGCGCCTGCTGGCGCATGGCCTTGCTGCGGATCATGCCCCAGTGGCGCGGCTCGTGGCCGAACAGCAGGTTCTGCGCCACGGTCAGATTGGGCAGCAGATTGACCTCTTGATAGACGGTGCCGATGCCAAGCGCCTGCGCATCATGGGTCGAGCGCGGATCGATGGCTTGGCCGTCAAGCGCGATGTCACCGCTGCTGCGGCTGTAGGCTCCGGTTATACATTTGATAAGGGTGGATTTTCCGGCGCCATTTTCCCCCAGAAGGGCATGGACCTCACCGGATTTCAGATCGAAATCGACGCCGTCCAGCGCCTTGGTGCCGGGGAAAGATTTGGACAGTGCCCGGGTGGCCAAAAGCATGGGGCGGCTCCGTCTATGAGTTCCGTCTTGAAAGGTGGCGGGACCAGCAAAACTGCCGGTCCCGTGCAGGGTTTGGGGCTGAAATCAGTAGCCCAAGCCTTTGCGTTTTTCATATTCGCCAGCCGGATCATCGCTTTGGGTATAAAGCTTGGATTCCGTTTGGATGAACTTTTCAGGCTGGGTGCCATTGGCCCAGAAGGCTTCGAGCGCATCGAAGCCCGGTCCTGCCATGTTCGGCGTCAGCTCGACCGTGGCATTCGCCTCGCCTTCCGACATCGCCTTGAAGATATCGGGCACCGCATCGATCGAGACGACCAGAATATCGGTGCCCGGTTTGAGGCCCGCTTCCTTGATCGCTTGGATCGCACCGACCGCCATATCGTCGTTATGGGCGTAAAGGGCGCAGATATCCTTGCCGCCATTTTCCGCCTGCAAGAAGCTTTCCATCACTTCCTTGCCCAAGGATCGGGTGAAGTCGCCGGTCTGGCTTTGCACGATCTTCAGATTGGCATGGCCGCTGATGCCTTTTTCGAAGCCGGTCTTGCGGTCGATGGCGGGGGACGATCCTGTGGTGCCTTGCAGTTCCACGATGCGGCAATCCTTGCCAGCGACGGTATCGGCCAGCCATTTGCCCGCGACTTCGCCTTCATGGACAAGGTTGGAGCCGACGGCGGTGAGATAGAGCTCCTTGTCGCTATCGACCATGCGGTCCAGCAGCACGACGGGGATTTCCGCCTCTTTGGCTTCTTTCAGCACCGCGTCCCAGCCGGTGGCGACCACGGGGGCCAGCAAGATCGCATCGACGCCTTGGGCGACGAAGCCGCGAATGGCGGCGATCTGGTTTTCCTGCTTTTGCTGCGCATCCGAGAAACGCAGGTCATAGCCGCGCTTTTCCGCCTCGGATTTGGTGAGCGATGTTTCCGCCGCGCGCCAGCCGGATTCCGATCCGATCTGCGAGAAGCCGATCACCTTGGATTGTGCCGATGCCGCGGTCGCAGCCAGCGCCAGCATCGCAACGCTGGACAGCATTACCTTGAGCTTCATTCCGTATCCCTCCCTGAATGTGGCAACAGTCTGCCTGCCACAATGGGGCCAGGCAGCCTCCTCTGTTGGTGCCCCTCCACTGGCACGTAGAAAAGCCTAGCCTTTTTGCCTCATGTCCGTAAAATTACATTTGAGGCTTAATCCATACCGATGGTGATATGTCGCTCAAGATCACGCCGCAGCTTTTGAAACCGGCCCATCTGCGTCTGCTGCAGCAGATCGCTTTGCACGGGCAGTTGCAACAGGCGGCGCTGGCGGTGGGCATGTCGCAGCCTGCGGCGTCGCGTATGCTGTCGGAAATAGAGCGCAATCTGGGGGCGGTGCTGTTCGCGCGCCAACCGCGTGGCATGGTGCCGACCGAAATCGGGCAGGTGGTGGTGCAGCGGGTGAGCGCCATTCTGCACGAGATGTCACGGCTGTCGCAGGATCTGCGGTCAATGCGGCAGGGATTGTTGGGCACGGCGCGGGTGGGGGCGGTGACCGGTCCGGCGGTCAGTTTGCTGGTGAGTGCGCTGCGCGAGGTCAAGACGCAGGCGCCGCAAGCCGATATTACGGTCGAGGTGCTGCCATCGCGCGAATTGCTGCATCTGATGGAGGAGGGGGTTTTGGACTTCGCTTTGGGCCGCATTCTGCCCGAGGTCGATCGCAACGCCTATGACATCTATCCGGTCAGCGATGAACAGGTGGTCTTTGTCACCCGCGCGGGCCATCGGCTTGCCGCCTTGCCACAGGTCGCCTTGCACGAGATGTTGGGGTTCGAATGGATCATGCAGGAACGCGGCGCCCCGATCCGCGAAGCGGCGATGTCGGCTTTCGCCGAGCGGGCGATCGAGGCGCCGCAGAACATCACCAATAGCGCATCGATGATTTTCACCATGGCCTATCTGGCCCAAAGCGACGCCATCGCGCCTTTGTCCGCCGAGGTGGCGGGATTGATCTGCCAGCCCGCAGGCCATTCGGTCTATCGCCAATTGGTGATAGACCAACAAGTGCGGGTATCGCCCTATTATCTGCTGAATCTTAAGCGACGGGCTTTGTCACCCTTGGCGCAGATCCTGATGGATACGCTCAAACGCCAAGTGCCGCGCGAGGCGGCAGCTTTCGCGGTATCTGAGCTGCGGGACTGATCCCAAGGCTATGCCAAGGAATTTTCCCGCAGATTCAGGGCTTATTTGGCCTTGGCGCCTGCGGCGGCATTGGGCATCAAATTCTTCAGGCTGGGGGCCGAAGCATTGGTCTTTTGCACAACTTTTTTGGGCTTCTTTTCGTCACGTCCACGCTTTTGCATGCCTTTGGCCATTTGTCGTCTCCATGAGAATTGGCCATGACTGGCCGGATTGCAATCATTGCATCAGTGGCGGGGCGATTCCCCCCGTAGCCTGCGGCTTCTTATTCTATCAGCGCCATATCTTTATTTAAGATGAACGGTCTGCGTAAAATAAAGCCCATGCGTTTTAAAACCACTTTCAATGGATTAAAACGCAATTGGAATTCAGACAGTGACGTGTCTTTTAAAGCCGCGGATCAAACCGCGAGCGATTGACTTTCGAAGCCAGCAGCCTTGGCCGCTTGAATGAAGGCACGGCGTGCGGTTCCCACGCTGCCAAGGCAATCCATCGCCTCTTCGATCCGCGCCAAGGCGACATCCCGCGCATCATCGCTTACGGGCCACTTGCGACGAAGCCAGAAGCGCGCTTGTTCAATTGTGGAGAATTGTTGGGTGTCACCATCGGTGGTGACGACATAGTGCAGGGGTTTACCCCAATAGATTTCGATCATCCTTGAGTCGTAAGCCTAAAAGCCCCGTATAGCAACTGAAATGTTTGATGGGGCGATATCTGGCGGTTTCATCGCCGCAATTCGGCAATGCTGTGGGCTTATATCCAAAGTGGACCACTTAATGATTGACATAATGGTAATTCGTCTTTATTGATGGCAGCATCGGTTATTTATAGTTGAACCTCGTCTGAAGCGCCACAAAAGGCACGCCATTCTGTTTTTCCCCTACAAAACATCGTTACTTCCATCGCCATGCATGTTGCGTGGTGATTATCCTTGATATCGAAGGGGTTCATTATGACCACCGGCACAGTTAAATGGTTCAATTCCACCAAGGGCTTCGGCTTTATCCAGCCCGATCAGGGCGGTGAAGACGCTTTCGTCCATATCTCGGCAGTCGAACGTTCGGGCCTGCGCGAGATCACCGAAGGTCAGAAGCTGTCCTATGATCTTGAGCGCGATCAGCGCTCGGGCAAGCTGTCGGCTTGCAATCTGAAAGCGGTTTAAGTTTCAGAAAGTTTTTTGCCATGTTCGCGCCTGCTGATGTGGTTGAAAGCGGAAAATAAGGAAAGGCTGGGCGCTTTGTCCGGCCTTTTGCATACTTGATGACATGGCAGAGGGGTCCCTATGGCCGAGGCAATCAGTAAGTCGAGACAAGCGGCGGAAGCTGCTTTCAACAAGCTCCAGTCGCAATCCATCGCGC
>DALYSR010000087.1:0-10269 GCA_031991825.1 Paracoccaceae bacterium | reverse complement strand
CCGTCGAAGAAGCCGATAGCATCAAGATCGCCCGTGACGAGAAGACCCAGCGTCTTCGCGCCGCCCGACTTGAACGGGCGCAGCGTGATGCAGCTTTGGCCGAGGGGCTTTTGCAACCGACCGAAGCCGAGCCCAGCCTGTCATCCCTATCCCTTATGCCCAAACATATGAGTAACAATGCGAAATAAAGAATTCTCCGACCGCCGTGGGGATGCGTCATCCGCCAAAGCAGCCCAGTTGACCGCCTTCCTTGCCGCCCAAAGCGCCGGTGCAGCGGATCGTGCCGCAAAGGCCGCCGCGCGCGCCGCCGTGGCCCAAGCGCGGGACGAACGCCGCGCTGCCCGCGAGCAGGTCAAGCGCGACGAATTGGCGAAAGTGGCTGAAGCGGCGGCGGTGCAGGCTGCCGCGGCGCAAGCCCTGCAACAAGAGATCGATTTGGCCGCCGCAGAGGCTGCGGCAGCCGTGCCGTCGATGGACAGCCATATCGCGCGGATCATCGCCGATGGCGCGGCCCGCAAGGCCGAGCGCGATCTGCGCTATGCCAAACGCAAGGCAGCTGTCCGCGTCGGTGGTTAAGCCCTGATCCCCCTTGGCGGTTTTTGCTGCCAAGGGGGGCTTTTCGCGCCATATTGCGTCAGGCGAGGCGCCCGCCGTTAGACATAGCGGTTCCACAGGTTTTCCAGCCGCTCTTGGCGACCCGAACGGGGTTGCGGCTCCAACCCTTCGGTGGTGACCCGTGCGGCTGCCGCTTCGAGCGATCCATCCAGCATGGCGGTTGCGGCGGGGGTCGACCAGCCGGCATAGCGTTCGGTGATTGCGGCTTCGATTTCACCCCCTTCGACCATTTTGGCCGCGGCGCGCAGGGCGCGGGCGCAGGTATCCATACCGCCGACATGGGCCAAGACCAGATCTTCGGGGTCGAGCGATTGGCGGCGGACCTTGGCGTCGAAATTGGTGCCACCGGTGCTATAGCCGCCTGCCTTCAGGATTTCATAGAAGGCCAGCGCCTTTTCGACGTGGTTATTGGGGAATTGGTCGGTGTCCCAGCCGGATTGGTAATCGTTGCGGTTCATATCGATCGAGCCGAAGATGCCCAAGGCCGAGGCCAAAGCGATTTCATGTTCGAAGCTGTGACCGGCCAGAATGGCGTGGCCCTGTTCGATATTGACCTGCACCTCGTTTTCCAGCCCGAACTGCTTGAGGAAGCCGTAGACCGTTGCCACATCGTAATCATATTGATGCTTGCAGGGCTCTTGCGGCTTGGGTTCGATCAGGATCGCGCCGGTGAAACCGATCTTGTGTTTATATTCGACCACCTGCTGCAAGAAGCGGCCCGCATGGGCGCGTTCGGCTTTCAGATCGGTGTTGAGCAGGGTCTCATAGCCCTCGCGCCCGCCCCAGAGCACGTAATTCTGCCCGCCCAAGCGATGCGTCGCATCCATATTGGCCTTCACATTGGCCGCGGCATAGGCATAGACATCCGGATCGGGATTGGTCGCCGCCCCCGCCATCCAGCGGCGGTGGCTGAACATATTGGCGGTGCCCCACAACAGCTTGGTCTTCGATCCGTCCTGCTTTTGCGCCAGATAATCGACGATTTCATCCAGATTGCGCTTGGATTGTGCGAAAGTATCGCCTTCGGGGCGGATATCGGCGTCGTGGAAGCAATAGAAGGGCGCGCCGAGAATATCGAACAGCTCGAACGCGGCATCGGCTTTCAGCTTGGCCTGCGCGATGCTGTCGCCCGCCCAAGGACGGATGAAGGTGTCGCCGCCAAAGGGATCGCCGCCGGGCCAAGCGAAGCTGTGCCAGTAAGCTACGGCAAAGCGCAGATGGCTTTCCATAGTTTTGCCAAGGATGATTTCTTCGGGGTTGTAGTGGCGGAAGGCGAATTCGTTTTCGCTGTCGGGGCCTTCGTAACGGATGGACGGAATGTTGCGGAAGAAATCAGTCATTGTAATCCCTTGATAGCTGATTGAGCGGCGCGAAAACGCGCGTGTCCTTGATCGAAAGCGTCTTTCAAAGTCGGGTCGGGCAGGATTTGGCGGGCGATCTGGGGGCGGGTGGCGATTTCAGCGCCCGCGCCCGTGGCGGCCATGATCCCCAGACGGGCCGCGCCGAAGGCACCGCCGAAATCGCCCGCGACGGGCAGATCGACGGGCACATCCAAAGCGGTGGCGATGGCCGCAAGCCAATAGTCGGATTTCGAGCCGCCCCCCACTGCCAGTAGGCGGTCGATCCGCGTGCCGGTGGCAGCCAAGGCATCACGGCAATCGCGCAGGGCGAAGGTGACGCCTTCCAGCACCGCGCGTGTGCCCGCCGCGCGGTCGGTCGCATGTTCCAGCCCCGTGAAGCTGCCGCGGATGCTGGCGGAATTCAGCGGTGTGCGTTCGCCGCCCAGATAGGGCAAGAAGACCGTGCGCGAGGGCGCCTGCAGCGCGCCCAGTTCAACGGTGAGCGTGTGCGCATCCGCGCCGACCAGTCGGGCATACCAATTCAGCGCATCGGTCGCGGCCAAGATCACGCCCATCTGATGCCATGTCTTGGGCAGCGCGTGGCAAAAGCTGTGCACGGCGCTGGCGGGATCGGGCTGATAGCCGTCATTGGCGGCGAAGAGCACGCCCGAAGTGCCAAGGCTGACGAAAGCCTCGCCGCCTTTGACGACGCCAACACCGACGCCCGATGCCGCATTATCGCCGCCGCCGCCCGCCACGATCACGCCCTTGGGCAGGCCCCAGCGCGCGCACAGCAGGTCGCGCAATTGGCCCGAGATTTCCGATCCTTCGACCAGACGCGGCATGTTCGCCCGTGTCAGGCCGGTGGCGGCCAGCAACTCATCCGACCAATCGCGTTTGGCGGTGTCCAGCCATGCGGTGCCCGCGGCATCCGACATTTCGGCCACATGTTCGCCGGTCAGCCACAGCCGCAGGTAATCCTTTGGCAGCAAGACCTTGGCCACGCGGGCGCGGAGGTCCGGTTCATGCTTGGCCATCCAAACCAGCTTGGGCGCGGTGAAACCGGGGAAGACGATATTGCCCGACAGCGCACGGAAGCGCGGATCGGCATCCATCGCTGCGGCCTCTGTGAAGGCGCGGGTGTCGTTCCACAAGATGCAGGGCCGCAAGACCTGATCGGCGGCGTCCAGCACCACCGCGCCATGCATCTGCCCCGAAAGGCCGATCCCCTTGACCTGACCAAGCCCATGGCGGGCCAGCTGGTCGAAGACCGCTTCGGCGGCGGTGATCCACTGGGCGGGGGATTGTTCGCTCCAGCCTTCGTGGGGGCGCGAGACATCCAAGGGTGCCTGCGCCTCGGCCAGAAGGTGCTGGTTTTCGTCGATTAAAATGCCCTTCAGCCCCGAGGTGCCAAGGTCCAAACCAATATACATTCAATAGGCCTTCTCTGTTTTTTTCCCCATGATGATCATGCCCAGAATGTCGTCGTCGCTGACCTCATCGACATTTACCGTGCCGACACGCTTGCCATTCTTCATCACCACCGCACGATCACAAAGCTGCATCACGGCATGAATGTCGTGTTCGATCAGGAAGATGCCCAAGCCTTGTTTCTTCAGCTCTTGGATCAGTTCCGCCACCATGCGGGTTTCTTGCGGACCAAGGGCGGCGGTGGGTTCGTCCATGATCAGGATGCGCGCGTTGAAATAGACCGCGCGCGCAATGGCGACCGATTGGCGCTGCCCGCCCGACAAGGACGAGACCGGCGCTTTGAACTTGACGAAATTGGGGTTGAGCCGCGCCATGATCTTGCGGGTTTCCGCCTCCATCGCGCCGTCATCGACCATGCCCAAGGGGGTCAGGATTTCACGCCCCAAGAACAGGTTGGAGGCGGCATCCAGATTGTCGGCCAAGGCGAGCGTTTGGTAGATCGTCTCGATGTTCTGCGCCCGCGCGTCACGCGGATTGCGGATCGATACGGGCGTGCCATTGATCAAAATCTCGCCCGCATCGGCCTGATAGGCCCCTGACAAGCATTTGATCAAGGTGGATTTTCCCGCGCCGTTATGGCCCAGAAGGCCAACGACTTCGCCCGGATAGAGGTCGATGGAGACGTGATCCACCGCCTTGATCCCCCCGAAGGAAATCGAGATATCGCGCATTTCCACCAAAGGCGTGCCTGCATGGCGTTGACTGCTCATGAACGGATGCCCTTCTTCTTGCGATATTGGATGTCGATCCAGACCGCCAAGGCCAGCACGATGCCGACCACGATATTCTGGAACGGGCTGTCGACGCCGACCATGGCCATGCCCGATTGCAGCGATTGCATGATCAGCGCGCCGAGGATGGCGCCATGGATGGTGCCGATGCCGCCCGACAGCGCCGTGCCGCCGATCACTGCCGCCGCGATCACCCGCAATTCGTCCAAGGTGCCGATGTCATTGGCATGGCTTTGCAGTCGTGCTTGGGCCACGATGGCCGAAAGCGCGCATAAAAACCCCATCAGGGCGAAGATCTTGACCGTCAGAAGCCGGGTGTTGATGCCGGAAAGTTCCGCCGCATCGGGATTGCCGCCGGTGGCAAAGATATAGCGACCAAAGCGCATCCGTTTGGCGATGATGGTCATGATGATCGCGACGACCACCAGCACAAGCACCGAAATCGGCAGGCCGTAGCCGATGGAATAGCCGTCCGGCATCACCTCGCCGCGCGCGGCAAAATCGCGGGCCAGGCGGCCGGTGGGCACGGAATAGCTGTTGAGGATGGCGATAAAGCCCAAGATGCCAAGGCAAATCGCCCCCGCGATCACCCATTCGGCCCAGAGCGGCTTCAGGCCAAAGCCGTGGCGGGCCTTGTTGGCGCGCGCGCGCATCAGGGCGTAGAGGCTTGCCGCACAAGCAATAATTCCGATGATCCAGCTGGCGGTCGGATAAAGCGTGCCGCCCGCGCCGCCGAAGAGCAGGAAATTGGCGTCCAGCGGGCCTTGGGTCTGGCCCGAGGTGATATACCACCCCAGATTGCGCCAGATCAGCAGGCCCCCGAGGGTGACGATGAAAGCGGGGATCGCTTGATAGCCGATCAACCAGCCGTTCAGCGCGCCGACCAAGGTGCCGGTCAGAAGGCCCGCCAGAATGGCGATGGGCGCGATCATCGGGTCGCCGATGGCAAAACCCATCACCTTGGGCAGGATCGAGACCTGCAAAATCCCCATCACCGCCGAACAGACCGCCAGGATCGATCCGACAGACAGGTCGATATGGCGGGTCACGATCACGAAGACCATGCCGGTGGCCATGATGGCGACCGAAACCGTTTGATTGGCGATGTTGAAAATATTCTGCGGAATCAGGAACCTGCCGCCGGTGATCCAAGCAAGCGGATTGGCGCTGCCGGTGGCGCGAAAGCCGGTCCAAAGCTGGAAGGCACAGCAGATCACCGCGAAGGCGCAGATCATGCCCAGCAGACGGGAATCCAGTTGCAACTGGCTGAGAAGCCCGCGCTCCTCGGCACGGGGCAGATCGGTGGTGTCGGGATGGCTCATGAAAGGGTCCAGACTTCTGGGCCGACGGATGTCGGTTCAAAGGGGGCTTGGGTCTCCACCATCAGGCGCGACGGTGGAGACGGAGTGCGAGGGGGCGTGCGGCTTAGTTACAGGGCGCGGGGCCTGCACTGACGCCTTGGCACAGCTCTTCCTTGGTGATCCAACCGCCATCCACCACGACATTCAGATTGTCCTTGGTGATCGCGACCGGCTTGAGGAAGACGGCATCCACTTCCTTGCCCGAAGGCGTGGTGAATTTGGTGGCATTGGCAATGGCATCGGGCTTGGTGCCGCCCGCCAAGGCCAAGGCGATTTCCGCCGCACCCTTGCCCAGATCGCGGGAATCCTTGAAGACCGAAACCGTCTGCGAGCCTGCCGCGATCCGGTTCAGCGCGGCCTTATCCGCATCCTGACCCGAAACCGGAATGCCGCTTAGTCCCGCCGCCGTCAGCGCGGCGATCGAGCCGCCCGCCGTGCCGTCGTTGGAAGCCACCACCGCATCGACCTTATTGGCGTTTTCGGTCAGGAATTGTTCCATGTTGCGCTGCGCATTCGCAGGCAACCAGCCATCGGTATAGGCTTCGCCGACGATCTTGATATCGCCCGCGTCGACGGCTTTCTGGATCACCTCTTGCTGACCTTGGCGCAGGAAATCGGCGTTGGGATCGGTGGGCGAGCCCTTGATCATCACGTAATTGCCCTTGGGCGCCAGTTTGAAGACTTCGGTGGCTTGCAGACGGCCCACTTCAACGTTGTCGAAGGTGATGTAGAAGGCGCGGGGGTCTTCGATCAGGCGGTCATAGGAAATGACCGGAATGCCCGCATCGGCTGCCGCCTGCACCGCAGGCACGATCGCCGCATTGTCCTGCGCCAGCACGATCAAGGCATTGACCCCTTGGGCCATCAGCGCTTCGATATCGGACAGCTGCTTGGACGAGCTGGATTGCGCATCGGCCGAAACATAGGTGGCGCCCGCGGCGTCCAAAGCGGCCTTGATCGCCGCTTCATCGGTCTTCCAGCGCTCTTCTTGGAAATTGGACCACGACACCCCGACGGTCAGGCTTTGCGCCAAAGCCGCCGAGTTGAAAGCTGCCGCAGCAATCACTGCAGCTATGAAAACCTTCCGCATTGCGTCCTCCCTAACGATGCAGCCGGCGCGAGGGCCGGTCGGACTTTTCGCCCGATGGCAAAATTCTGCCGCTGATTTGTTAAGCTGTCAAAATATATCTTACGGCTAAGGCGGTAAATTCCATCAAAGCACTGGAAAATCAGTCGGGATTCGGGCTAGGATAGCGGCGAAGGGCTTGTCTCGTCATACATTTTATTAAGCTTGGAAAATTAATGCTGAAAGAGCAGAAATTCCACCCGCCGCCGTCGGAAAGTGATCCGACCAGTGCGATCACCGGTGCGGGACCGCTGATTCCCCCGCTGACCGATGCGCAGCGCCCGCTGCGGCTGCAGGTGTTCGAACGTATTCGCGCCGCGGGTGAAATCGCGCGGGCGCAGCTTGCGCGGGAGTTGACGGTTTCTCCGGCATCGATCACCACCATCACGCAGGAGCTGATCGAGCAGGGGGTGGTGCGCGAGATTTCCACCCCGCGCGGCAATGAAGGGCGGGGCAGGCCGGCGCTATCCTTGCGGGTGCAGGAAAGCGCGCGACTGGTGGCGGGGGTCAAGCTGTCGGACCGCGAATATACCGCCGTGATCGTCGATTTCGCGGGCAATCGCATTGCCGAGGCCGCCCTGCCGCATCGGCCCGGTGCGATGGAACTGGCTGCGGTGCTGCAATCGGTTGAACGCTTGATCGGCCAGATCTGCGCCAAAGCGGGGATCGAGAAGGCGGAGCTGTCTGCCGTCGGCATCGGGGTTCCGGGCTTTGTCGATACCGATGCGGGGCTGGTATTCTGGTCGGCGGTGTTGCGCGACAAGCACGTGCCCTTGGCCGATGCGGTGTCGGCGCGGCTGGGTCTGCCCGTTCTGGTCGATAACGATGCCAATCTGGTCGCCTTGGCGGAATTGTGGTTCGGCGCGGGCCGCAGCGTCTCGGATTTCGCGGTGGTCAGCATCGAACATGGCGTCGGGATCGGCATGGTGATGAACCACCGGCTTTATCGCGGCGCGGGGCGCTTGGGGATGGAATTGGGCCATACCAAGGTGCAGCTTGACGGCGCATTGTGCCGCTGCGGCCAACGCGGCTGCCTTGAGGCCTATGTCGCCGATTACGCCCTTGCGCGTGAAGCCACCACCGCGCTGAACTGGCGGCATAGCGAAAACCAGACCTTGGCCATGTTATTGGAAAGCCTGTATGATCATGCCAAGGCAGGCGATGCCATCGCGCATTCGATCTTTCGTCGTGCGGGCCGCTATCTGGCGGTGGGGCTGTCGAATGTGGTCAATCTGTTCGATCCGGCACTGATCATCCTGTCGGGCGAGCGGATGCGCTATGATTACCTTTACGCGCCCGAAACCTTGGACGAGATGCGCAATCTGGTGGTCGTCTCAGGCCGTCCCTTGCCGCCGATCAAGGTCCATGCCTGGGGCGACCAGCTCTGGGCGCAAGGAGCGGCGGCTTTGGCCCTATCGCATGTCACGCAAATTACCCTACGTTAGTGCTATGTGTAATTCGGTGTTATCAAGGGCTTGACCGGCAAGCACCGCGATCAACCCGTCGTCGGGGGCCAAAGGCGCGCCTTGATACAACCCGCGTCGGGCCGGAAATGGTCGCGCACCAGCAGCGTGGTGCCGCAAGCGCAATGGTGGATGCGCCGCGCCACGCCACGGCAAATGGCGCGGCACTGCATGCAGATCACATCGCGCAGATCCGGCCCGATCCTGTCGCACTGCAGATGATCCGGCGCGATGCCTGCCCGCCATGCCAAGGCATGCACCTGTTGCAAGAAGCTTTCGCGGCCGATGGCGAGCAGATGGCCCTGATCGGCTTTTTCGGCCAGCAGGGATTGCACTTGCCCAAGCGGCATCGCGGAAAGCGCGCGGTAAGGTTGGGCGTGGCTGCTATGGTCGGGCTGCTTCGATTTGGATCATGAGGATATGGCTATGCCCGCATTTGACCCCAGCTTGGCCTATCGCGCCTATATCGATTGCCTCAACCGTCAAGATTGGGCGGTGCTGGGGCGCTATGTCGGGGAAGCGGTGCAGCATAACGGCAGGGCTTTGGGCCTGTCGGGCTATCAGGCCATGCTGGAAGATGATTTTCGCGCCATCCCCGACCTGCGGTTCGCCATCGCTTTGCTGGTCGCGGATGGATCGGTTCTGGCCAGCCGGTTGCAATTTGACTGCACGCCCTGCGGGATGTTGTTTGGCCTGCCGGTCAACGGCAAGCGCGTCCAATTTGCGGAAAACGTCTTCTATCGCTATGAAAACCAAAAGATAATCGAGGTCTGGTCGGTGATCGACACCGAAGCGATCCGCCTTCAATTGGGCAGCGGGGCGGCTTAACCCAAACAGGCGCGGTCATAGATCATCAGCACCCGCTGCACCGCATGGATCAGGATATCGCGCGCGGTCATGGCGTCCGTTGCGGGCAAATCCCGCCCCAGATATTGCTCGATCAAAGGCTGCGGGATCGGCTGATCGCCAAGCCGTTGCATCAGGTCCTGCACGGCAGCCTGCGCATCGGGATGCGGCCAGTAATAGCGGATCCGGTCGGAATAGCTGAAATGGCGCTGCAGGAAACGACGGCCCTGCGGCCCGTGATAATAGGGCTGCCATTGCGCGGGCGCGGCCAGCAGGACGGACTCCATCTGCCGCATCAAGCCCTGCGCGGGGGGCTTTGCCTCCAACACATCGGCGATGGCGTCCAAGCCATACAAGGCCTCGCGCAGCGCAAATGTTAGCCACGGTCCGACCTTCAAAATGGCAAAGCCGTCGCGGGCGAGCGCCTGCAGCGCGGCTTCGGTTTGGTAATCGGTAGAATGGGCCTCGAAGGCGCGGCCTTCAAGCTGGGTCAAAGCGCCCAGCAGGGGCTGGGCCAGGGCCGCGTCATAGCCGATCACCTGATCATCGCCGAATTCAACGCCCGGTTGCACGACCAAGGCCAGAACGCGGGCGAAGGCCGCTGCCAAGCCTTTGCTTTCAAAGGCCTGTTGATGGACGGCATAGGTATGGCGGACGGCTTCCGGACGGGTCGGCTCGGCATGTAAAGCCCCGCGTGCGCCGCCGGGGACAGGCACTTCGGTCCCGATCACATAGAGCGGCGGCAGCTCGGCATGGGCCTCAGCGATTTGCGCCAGACCCGCCGCGCGGGTGGCGATGGTCGCATCATCCAAAGCCTCCGGCTCGCCGACGCAGCCCATGGAACAATCCAGATGCAGCTTGCGAAATCCCGCTTTGGCATAGGCCGCGACCATCAGGGCGGCTTCGTCCATGGCCGCATCGCTGGGCAGATGACGCCATGGATTGGGGCCGAGATGATCGCCGCCAAGCACCAGCCTATCGACGGGAAAGCCGGTCTGGCGCGCGATGTCGTGCACGAAATCCTTGAAGCCTTGCGGCGACATACCGGTATAGCCCCCGTGGTGATTGACCTGATTGCAGGTGGCCTCGATCAAGACGGGGGCATCATGGGTCAGGCCCAGACACAGGGCTGCTTCGATCACCAGCGGATGGGCCGAGCAGACCGATGTGATCGCCCGACGCCTCTGTCCAAGCAGCGGCTGCAAATGGGGCATGGGGATCATGATGCGGATGTCTCATATTGCGCGACGAGGGCGTTTAGGGCGGCCAGATGGGCAGCGCCTTCCATCGGGCCGC
>DALYSR010000086.1:0-15792 GCA_031991825.1 Paracoccaceae bacterium | reverse complement strand
TGGCTTTTTTCAGGCCTTCGACTTCGAAGACCTTGCCGCCAAGACGCGGGCCGTTCGGGATAACGATCTGGGCCTTGCCCACGCGATCCTTGATCGATTCGTCTGCCAGCTTGTCGTAAGCCGCGATACGCGCCTTGGATTTCGCCTGACGGGCTTTCGCACCGGCGCGGATCCATTCCAGTTCTTTTTCCAGAACCTTCTGCTTCGCTTTGTCTTCGCGGGCTTCTTGGCTCATGCGCTTGGCTTTGGCTTCCAGCCACGAGGAATAGTTGCCCTCGTGCGGCAGGCCGCGGCCACGTTCCAGTTCCAGAATCCAGGTCGTGATGTCGTCCAGGAAGTAACGGTCGTGGGTGACGGTCAGGATGGTGCCTTTGTAATCGATCAGGTGCTTTTGCAGCCAAGCGATGGTTTCGGCGTCCAAGTGGTTGGTCGGTTCGTCGAGCAGCAGCATGTCCGGCTCTTCGAGCAGCAGCTTGCACAATGCGACGCGGCGGCGTTCGCCACCCGACAAGGATGCCACATTGGCATCATCCGGCGGGCAGTCGAGCGCGTTCATCGCGATATCGACTTGGTTGTCCAGATCCCACAGGTTCTGGGCGTCGATTTCGTCTTGCAGGCTCGCCATTTCGTCGGCGGTCTCGTCCGAGTAGTTCATTGCCAGTTCGTTGTAACGATCCAGCTTGCCTTGCTTTTCAGCCACGCCCAGATAGACGTTTTCACGAACGGTCAAAGTTTCGTCAAGCACCGGCTCCTGCGGCAGGTAACCGACCTTGGCGCCCTTGGCCGCCCAAGCTTCACCTTGGAAGTCCTTGTCCCAGCCCGCCATCACGCGCAGCAGCGAGGACTTACCAGCGCCGTTGACACCGACCACACCGATCTTCACACCGGGGAGGAAGTTCAGGTGAATGTTTTCAAAAACTTTTTTACCACCCGGATAGGTCTTCGAGACACCTTCCATGTGGTAGACATATTGATATGAGGCCATTGCGCTCTTCTCCGTAACGCCCTCAGGCGCGTGTGCGATATTCTGGGTTGCCCTTGGATGTAGCGATGTTGCAGGAAAAGGGCAACGTAGCAGGGGCAAAATGCCTCGTTCGGGCAGGGATCTAAATACCTCGGGAAACGAGGTGCGGGGAGGATGCGGATGCGGGCTGGCTTTCCGGTTGCCGTCAGGGGGCAACGGATCGGACTTTTGGGCGGGTCTTTCGATCCGGCCCATGAAGGGCATGTCCATATCACGCATGAGGCGCTTAAGCGGTTGGGATTGGATCAGGTTTGGTGGCTGGTGACACCGGGCAATCCGCTGAAGGCGCGGCAGCCGGCATCGATGCAAGACCGTATCGCGCGGGCGCGTCAGCTGATCGGCGATCCCCGTGTGAAGATCACCGATCTAGAGGCGCGGCTGGGCACGCGCTATACCCATGCCACTTTGACGCAGCTGCGGGCTTTATATCCGCAAGTGCGCTTCGTTTGGCTGATGGGCGCCGATAATCTGGTGCAATTCCACCGCTGGGATCATTGGAAAGACATCATGCGCCTGGTGCCTGTGGCCGTGATGGCGCGCCCGCATGCGGGACTTCGTGCAAGATTAAGCCATACAGCTCAGGTGTTTAGTGGTGAACGCATCGCCAATCCCCGCGCTTTGATGGTTGCGGATCAGGTTCCGGCTTGGACTTTTGTCGATTTGCCGATGCATGGGGCTTCCAGTTCCGCGATCCGTGCGAAAGGTGGCTGGAACGCGCAATCGTGAGCGCTGTATATGTTGAAGATCGGTGGCGCTTGCGGATAGGGTCCGCCTGACTTTTGGGCTGCAAGGCGCGGCCTCTGGACGGATGGGACAGCAGATGATTTCGCGGCGCTTGATGCTTTCAACCTTGATCGGCAGCATGGTTGTGGGGGCGACGCCGTTATTGGCCAATGCGCCGAAATCATCCCTGCGCCCCGCGCCGCGCCCTGATGGCCGCCAGCCGCAAGATGCGTCCAGCGCTATGCCGCCGGTCAAGGCGGAACCTTTGACCATCGAACAGCTATTGGCACAGGCCAAGCTGGGCAAGGCGATCAGCGGCTTTGTGGTGCTGGATGCCGATAGCGGACAGATCCTCGAATCACATGAACCCGATGCGGCCTTGCCGCCTGCGAGCGTGGCGAAGGTGGTCACCTCGCTTTTCGCGCTGGACCGCTTGGGGCCGAATTTCCAGTATCGTACCCGAGTGGTCATCACGGGGCCGATCGAGGCGGGCATGGTGCAGGGTGATCTGATTCTGTGCGGTGATGGCGATCCGACGCTGCAGACCGATCAGCTGGGCGATCTGATGGCCGCATTGTCGGCGCAGGGGATCGTCGGCATTACCGGCGATTTCCTTATCTGGGGCGGCAGTCTGCCCAATCTGCGCGAGATCAGCGACGAACAGCCGGTGCAGGTCGGCTATAATCCGGCGATCAGTGGGCTGAACCTGAATTACAACCGCGTCAATTTCGAATGGAAGCGCGAGGCGGCTGGCAAATGGACCACCACGATGGATGCGCGTGGCGCCCGCTTCATGCCGCTGGTCAAGCAAATCCGCATGAAAGTGGTGGATCGTGCCGCGCCGATTTTCACCTATACCGAAGAACCCTTAACCGAAGACTGGTCGGTGGCCGCAAGCGCCTTGGGCAAGGGCGGCAGCCGCTGGTTGCCGGTGCGCCAGCCCGCGCGCTATGCGGGTGAAGTGTTCCGCAGCTTGGCCGAGGCACGCGGCATCCGCCTGCCCGAAGCTAAAGCGGCCAAGGCGGTGCCCGCAGGCCAAGAGGTCGCGGCCGTACAAAGCGCGCCGATGACCGATATCCTGCGCGAGATGCTGCGCTATTCGACCAACCTGACCGCCGAAGCGGTGGGTCTGCGTGCATCGGGTGCCGCGACCTTGGAGGCGTCCGGCAAGGCGATGACCGATTGGCTGCGGGTGCGGTTCGGGGTGACATCAGAATGGCATGATCATTCCGGTCTGGGATCCAAGTCGCGGGTGAAGGCGCGCGATATGGCGAAGATCCTGCTGGAAGCGCGTCAGGCCGATCTGGGACTGGAGCCGATCCTGCGCAACCAAGGCTCGCGCGATGCCAAGGGCAAGGAAATCGCGAACAGCCCGATCCGCATTGCGGCCAAGACCGGCACCTTGAACTTCGTGTCGGGTCTGGCGGGCTATGTGCTGCCGCCGCAGGGCCGCGCCTTGGTCTTTGCGATTGCCAGCGCCGATACCGCCAAGCGCGATCTTTTGGCGATGGATGAACGTGAAAGCCCGCCCGGTGGGGATGCTTGGCTGGGCCGCGCGCGCAATCTGCAGCAGCAATTGCTGCGCCGCTGGGAAGCGGTCTATCTGCAGCAAAGCTGATCTAGGTGTTTAAAAGGCCCCTGCCATGCGGGGGCCTTTTGGGTTCAGAACCGGATATGGCGGACCCGTGCGGCCCATTCGATGGCAGCCGCGTGCAGGCGGTCGATATTCAGCTGGTCGCGAAGTTCTTCCAGCATCCGCAGCTCCATCTCGCTAAGGATATGTTCGGCGGAGACCACGTCGCAGGCCAAGGCATAGGCGGTTTCGTTCAGATGTTCGGGCAGCGCGTCGCGGATCAGTCCGAACAAGGCATCAAGGCCTTCTTCATCTTCGAACAGATCGATCACCGTGCGGCTGACGCGGCTGACCCTTTGGGTATCATAGCCCGCGAAGATCGGCATGAAGCCCACCAGACGGGTGATGGCGACCAGTTCGGAGGTGCGCATTTGTTCATCCGCCGCAGAGACGGCAACCATCACGGCGACCAAAGCATCTTGGGGGGACATCGAGGCAGGCGTGTCGGGCATCGCTCATTTCCTTGTGTTTGAACGGCAGATTATTGACGCGCGGGGGTTAGGGCAATACAGGACGGGGGTTTCCCATGCATAGGGCATGGGCTTAGTTTTAAGGATGAAAGCGATGTCAGCTTTGCGCGATGCGGCAATGAAATCGAAGGCCTGGCCCTTTGAAGAGGCTCGCGCCATCCTCAAACGTTTCGAAAAGGCGCCGCCCGAGAAGGGATATGTGCTGTTTGAAACCGGTTACGGCCCGTCGGGTCTGCCGCATATCGGCACCTTTGGCGAGGTGGCCCGCACCACGATGATCCGTCGCGCTTTTGAAGCGATCTCGGAGATCCCGACCCGCCTTGTCTGCTTCTCGGACGATCTGGACGGGATGCGCAAGGTGCCGGAAAACGTGCCGAACCAAGAGCTTTTGCAGGCCAATATCCAAAAGCCGCTGACCTCGGTCCCCGATCCCTTCGGCGAATACCCCAGCTTCGGTGATCATAACAACGCGATGCTGCGTCGTTTCCTTGATACCTTCGGCTTCCAGTATGATTTCGTATCGTCCAGCGATTTCTATCGTTCGGGCCGGTTCGATGAGATCCTGAAGCTATGCGTTGAACGCTATGACGAGATCATGGCGATCATGCTGAAATCCCTGCGCGAAGAGCGTCAGCAGACCTATTCCTGCTTCCTGCCGATCCATCCGGAAACCGGCCGCGTGCTTTATGTGCCGATGAAATCGGTCGACAAGGTCAATCACACCATCACCTTCGATGACGAAGACGGCCGTGAATGGACCTTGCCGGTCACCGGCGGCAATGTGAAGCTGCAGTGGAAGCCGGACTTCGGCGCGCGCTGGGCGGCTCTGGATGTCGATTTCGAGATGTATGGCAAGGACCACTCGACCAATACCCCCATCTATGACGGCATTTGCCGCGTGCTGGGTGGTAAGGCTCCGAACCATTTCACCTATGAGCTGTTCCTGGATGAACAGGGTCAGAAGATTTCGAAGTCGAAAGGCAATGGCCTGACGATCGACGAATGGCTGACCTATGCTTCGGCGGAATCTTTGTCCTATTTCATGTATCAAAAGCCCAAGACCGCCAAGCGCATGTCCTGGGATGTGATCCCGCGTGCGGTGGATGAATATCACCAGCAGCTGAATGCCTATCATACCCAAGAGATCGAGCAGCAGGTCAACAATCCGGTCTGGCACGTCCATGGCGGCAAGGTGCCGGTGTCGAAGATGGTGGTGCCCTTCTCGATGCTGCTGAATCTGGCATCGGTTGCGGGTGCGACCGATGCGAAGGGCTTGTGGGGGTACATCAAGGCCTATGCGCCGGAAGCATCGCCCGAAACCCATCCGGATCTGGATGCGGCGGCTGGCTTTGCCGTGGCTTACTTCAACGACAAGATCGCACCGACCCGCAGCTTCCGTGCCGCGGATGACAAGGAACGTGCGGCGATCGAAGACCTGCGCGCGCGTCTGGTTGCTTGGGACGGCGGCAATGATGCGGATGCGCTTCAGTCGATGGTCTTTGCGGTCGGCAAAGAACATGGCTTCGAGCCGCTGCGCGATTGGTTCAAGGCGTTGTACGAAGTGCTGCTGGGCGCATCGGAAGGGCCGCGTTTCGGTGGCTTCGTGGCGCTTTACGGCGTGCCGGAGACTGTCGCCTTGATCGATCGCGGGTTGGCGGGCGAGCTGGTCACCGCTTAACTTTTATTCGTCTTCCCCGTGGCTTGCGTTGCGGGGAAGGTGAGTATTTGGAAAAGGTGCAAGCCGGGATCGTTTGGTCCCGGCTTGTGTCGTTTCAGGCTTTGGGGATGATGCGGTTTATATGGCCCATCTTGCGGCCCTCTTTCACCTCGGCTTTGCCGTAGAGGTGGATCTGGGTGTTCCGTTCCTTGGCCAATTCGGGCAAGCGCAGCACGTCGTCACCGATCAGGTTTTCCATTACGACATCGGCGTAGCGCGCGCCGTCGCCCAAGGGCCAGCCGGTGATCGCGCGGATATGCTGTTCGAACTGGTCGACGGCGCAGCCGGCTTGGGTCCAGTGGCCGGAGTTATGGACTCGGGGGGCGATTTCATTGACCAGCAGGCCCTGCGGGGTGACGAAAAGTTCGACGCCCATCACGCCGACATAATCGAGTGCGTTCAGGATGCGGGCGGCGATCAGCACGGCATCGGAGCGGCGCGAGGGGGTGAGTTTTGCGGGCAGCGTGGTGCTATGCAAGATGCCCTCGCGGTGGAGGTTTTCGCCCGGATCATAGCAGGAGACCGAGCCGTCGATGCCGCGGGCGGCGATGACGCTGACTTCATGGCTGAAGGTGACGAAGCCTTCCAGCACAGATTCAGCGCCGTTCATGGCGGCGAGGGCTGCGGGCGCCTCATCAGTGGTCATGATGCGGGCTTGGCCTTTGCCGTCATAGCCCAGACGCGTGGTCTTCAGGATCGCGGGCAGGCCGATCTGGGCGATGGCCGCATCAAGCGAGGCTTGATCCGTGACCTTGGCATAGGGCGCGGTGGTCAGGCCCAGTCCGGTCAGGAAATCCTTTTCCACGATGCGGTCCTGGCTGGTGGCCAATGCGCGGCGGTTGGGGCGGATCGGGCGGATGGCTTCGAGCGCGTCCAGCGAGGCTGTGGGGACGTTTTCGAATTCATAGGTGATGACATCGACGCTTTGGGCGAAGGCGCGCAGCGCATCAAGGTCTTCGTATGGGGCCGTCGTCACGCGGTCGACGACATGGCCTGCGGGGGGATTGGCGCCCGGTTCGAAGATATGGGTTTTGAAGCCCAAGCGGCTGGCTGCGACCGAGAGCATACGGCCCAATTGGCCGCCGCCCAAGATGCCGATGGTTGCGCCGGGGGCGAGGATATCAGTCATCGACGGGTTCCTCGGGGATGGAGGCGGAAAGCGCATCGCGCCAGGCGTCGAGTTTCGCGCCCAGTGCCGGATCGGCGATCGCAAGGATGCCCGCGGCCATCAGGCCCGCGTTGGCCGCGCCTGCAGCACCGATCGCCATGGTGGCGACGGGGAAGCCCTTGGGCATCTGCAGGATCGAATAAAGGCTGTCCACGCCCGACAGGGCTTTGGTCTGCACGGGAACCCCGATCACCGGCACGCGGGTCTTGGATGCCATCATGCCCGGCAGATGGGCCGCGCCGCCTGCGCCCGCGATGATCACTTTCACCCCGCGATCAACGGCGGTCTTGCCATAGGACCAAAGGCGGTCTGGCGTGCGATGCGCGCTGACGATCTTTGTCTCATAGGAAATGCCCAGCTCATCAAGGATCAGGGCGGCTTCTTTCATGGTCGTCCAGTCGGACTGGGACCCCATGATGATGCCAACATCAACGGACATATGCGCCTCCGGTTGTGGTTGACGCGCGGATAGCCGTTCGTGGGCTTCGGGGCAAGCTTTAGGCGATGATATCGGGGATTAACTGGTCTTCCAGCTTCACGATTTGGTCTTTCAGCGACAGTTTCTGCTTTTTCAGCCGCCGCAGCATCAACTGATCGGGTCGGGCGGTGGCTTCCAACGCATCAATGGCGGTGTCCAGATCGCGGTGTTCGCGCCGCAATACTTCGAGGCGGATGGACAGCATGTCTTCGTGGCTGAGTTCGCTGGGCGCGTTCATGATTTCCGCCAGTTCGCTTGAGTTGTTGCAGGTAAGCGACAGGGTATAGCGATTCGCAGCGCGACAGGGAAGGATTTTGCCGTTTGGTTGAGACCTGTTTTCCCAATCCTGTACGGCATCCTCAATGGCGGCCCGCGCGGGGCCTTGCGCCTTAAGGCCAGGCACCCCATATTTCTTCAAAGGCCGGATGCCTGCATCCTAGGGTCCGGTCTTTGGAAATGTCGCTTTATGCAAGGGCATGAGACTATGACGAAACTAAGCTTCGGCGCGCATCCCTATCTTCTTGGCTTCGAACAGCTGGAAAGATTGGTGGAGCGTACCGCGAAATCCTCGGGCGAGGGCTATCCGCCGTTCAACATCGAGGCCACGTCCGAAAATGCCTACCGGATATCTTTGGCGGTTGCCGGTTTTCGCGAGGACGATCTGGCGATCACGCTGGAAGACCGTCAATTGGTCGTGCGTGGCCGTCAGGGCGATGACACACAAGAGCGTGTATTCCTGCATCGAGGCATTGCCTCGCGCGCTTTCCAGCGCAGTTTTGTTTTAGCCGATGGCGTCGAAGTGGCGGGGGCCACCATGGAACATGGCCTGCTCCATATCGATCTGAAGAGGTCCGTGCCCGAAACGGTGGTGCAAACCATACGAATCGGCCGCAACTGAAAGGAGCGAAGTCATGGACGTGAAATATGAAGGCCTGCCGGAAGCCGAAGGGCAGATCGTCTATGTTCGTCAGGTCCTTGTGTCGGATCTGCCGAAAGACCTGCAAGAACAGGTCGAAGGGGTGGATACCGTATATGCCGTCCACCGCCCCGATGGGGAAAGGTTGGCATTGGTGAAGGATCGCGATCTGGCGTTTTTGCTGGCGCGGCAGAATGACTTGGCACCTGTCAGTGTTCATTAAGCCAGTTCGGTAAATAATGATTTAACAAAAGCGCGAAGGTTGGTCCTTCGCGCTTTTTTTGTCACTCAAGGGGCGGAAATGGTATTTTCGCGGGCGTGATTGGCTTGGCGCAAGCTTGCGGCGGCATCATCATAGAGGAAGGGCAGGAAGGCATAGCGTCGCCCTGCCGTCACCTGCGACACCGCATGCAGCAGCGCGCAGGAGAAGACCACCGCCCCGCCCACCGGAGCCTTGAAGCTGCGCGGACCGTATTCGGGGAAACACACCTCTCCGCCGTCGAAATCGTCGTTCAGATTGACGGATAGGGCAAAGCGGCGATGCGCGGTGCCGGGGGTGGTATTGTCGCGATGCGCGCCGAAATGGCCACCTTCCGCCGAATCGTAGCAAGAGACGATGTAGCGTTCCATGCGCGTGACGTGGAACTGATGCGCTTTGACGATTTCGGGCAGGACACGGCGGATGATGCGGTTGCGGATCACGTTTAGCAGGGGGGATTCGTCCAAGACGATATCGCGGCGGCTTTTGAAACGGCGATCTTTCATACCGACGGTGCGCCCGTCTATCGCGCGCATGAAACCTGATTCGGAGCCGCCCTGCGCGTCGTAAAGACCGATCAGATGTTGGCAGAGCGATGGTTCGAACACCTGCGGCAGATACAGGATCGGGGCCTGCAGGACCGGCCCTGCATGGTGTTCCGGTGGGGGCAGTGCCGCGACGATGGCTTCGATCTGGGTGATATCGCTGCCATCCATCGCGAAGGGCAGGATGGCGCGCAGCCTCATGCGCGGGTCGATCAGCACCCATAGCCCGATCCGCCGTCCCGTATCATCGGCAGCGCCATAAAGCCTGCTGACCTTCAGGTCGTGGTCCCAGATCACTCTGAGGCCGGGAATGCGGTTTTGCAGCTTGCCTTGGGCTTGGTCTTGCGGGTCAGAAGACACGGCAAAGAAGCTGGCATGGCTGTCGTCGAACAGATCGCTCCGGCGCTGGGCCAAATCCATCGCGCGTTTCGATGGCAGCGGATCGGCTTGGTGCAGGAAGCACAGCAGCAGATAGCGCCCAGCCGCCGTATCGAAAGCATAGCGCGGATTGCCTGCGCTTGCCTGCGTGAAGGTCGGGGCGGGTTCGCCCAGGGCAATGGGCAAGGGGGGCAATGTCTGGGGCATCCGGTTCCGCGTTCTGGGGATTTGAGTGTTCAAGTCCTGTCGATTCCGGTCAAGCGTGGAATTGCGGCACATTTTAGCCATCCCCCTGAACCATCCCCATGAAAAAGCCCCCGACAGCCAAGCTGCGGGGGCTTTCGGAGACGTCAGATCACGCCTGTTCGTGCAGCCAACGTTCGGCATCCAAGGCCGCTTGGCAGCCCATGCCGGCCGATGTGATCGCTTGGCGATAGACGTGGTCAGTCAGATCGCCCGCCGCGAATACACCGGGGATCGAGGTATGGGTCGAACCGGGGGTGACCTTCACATAGCCGCCATTGTGCAGTTCCAGTTGGTCCTTCACCAGTTCCGACGCCGGCGCATGGCCGATCGCCACGAAGAAACCTTCGCAAGCAAGCTGGCTTTGCTCGCCGGTTTTCAGATTGCGCAGCGCAAGTCCGGTGACGCCCAAGGGTGCGTCGGTGCCCAGCACTTCGGTCACTTCGCTGTCCCAGATCACTTCGACCTTGGGGTGTTTGAACAGGCGGTCCTGCAGGATCTTTTCGGCGCGCAGGCTGTCGCGACGATGGATCAGCGTCACTTTCGACGCGAAATTGGTCAGGAACAAGGCCTCTTCGACCGCGGTATTGCCGCCGCCGATCACCGCGATTTCACGACCGCGGTAGAAGAAGCCGTCGCAGGTGGCGCAGGCCGAGACGCCGAAGCCCTTGAACTTTTCTTCCGACGGCAGGCCCAGCCATTTCGCCTGAGCACCGGTCGCCAGAATGACCGCATCGGCGGTATAGGTGGTGCCGCTGTCGCCCACCGCCGTGAAGGGGCGCTTGGACAGATCCAGCGACAAGATGTAATCCGTCACGATGTCCGCACCCATTTCCCGCGCATGTTCTTCCATGCGAATCATCAGGTCCGGACCCTGCACCTGTTTGTCGCCCGGCCAGTTTTCCACTTCGGTGGTGATGGTCAGCTGGCCACCCGGTTGCAGACCTTGGACCAGGATCGGCTGCAGCATCGCGCGCGAGGCGTAAACCGCCGCGGTATAGCCTGCCGGACCCGAACCGATGATCAAAACGCTTGTATGCCGAATATCGCCCATGATGCCCTCTGTTTGCTTGCCCCCGATATAGGGGTAGGGCGCGGCTGCGGAAAGGGTGCTGTGACGCAAAGCGCGGCTAGATCTGCCTTGGCGGCAAGGCGGGGAACGTAGCGGCAGAGGTGATAATGTTACCCAAGGTTAGCTATTGGTCACAAGTGCGAGAAGATTTACGAAATTATATACCCAAACATTGAAACATTGTTGCGCAGACCGGTGTGTCATCATACATACTGCGCAAAACAGGAGACTTTAATGGCCATGTCCAAACTCGACCCTATTGACCGTCATATCTTGGCGGAGCTGCAGGCCGACGGGCGGATGACCAATGTCGAATTGGCAAAACGCGTCGGGATTTCCGCGCCTCCGTGCTTGCGTCGCGTGCGCACCTTGGAGGAAGCGGGTTTCATCAAAGGCTATCACGCCGATATCGACGCGCGCGAATTGGGCTTCGAAGTTCAGGTCTTCGCGATGGTGCGGCTGCAAAGCCAAGCCGAAGCCGATCTTGCGACCTTTGAGACTTTGTGCCGCTCGTGGCCCTTGGTGCGCGAATGCCACATGCTGAACGGTGAGATCGATTTCATCCTGAAATGCGTCTCGCCCGATCTATCGACCTTCCAAAGCTTCCTGACCGGAGAGCTGTTGAAGGCGGATAATGTGGCCAATGTGAAGACATCCTTGGTGATCCGTTGCGCCAAAGACGAACCGGGCGTGCCCTTCGACGTGCTGGAACAACGTCTGGCGAAAAACGCCTGATCCCTGCGGGGCCGAAGGGCTGCGCTGACATTGCAAAAGCCGCCCTTCCGTGTGTCGGAAAGGCGGCTTTTGCTTTGTGGGGTCCGCGGGCGCTTACAAAGGGCGCTTATAGGCGGATCGTCGAAATCAACCGCCCGTAATCGGCTTCCTTTGCATGGGTGGTGCGGCGGAAGGAATAGAAACGTTCAGGATCGGCATAGGTGCAATGGCCGATCCATTCGGCATGGCCCACGCCGGCCTCGCGCAGGCAGTGCAGCCCGTAGGAGGGCAGGTCGAACAGCATCCGATCGCCGCTGCCATTGCTGAAGAAGCGGCTGTTTTCGGCGTTTTCGGCGGTGAAAGTATAGAAGAATTCGGGGCCGACCTCATAGGCGCTTTGGCTGATGCAGGGCCCGATCACCGCGCGGATGTTTTCGCGTGTCGCACCCAGTTGCACCATGGCGTCCACGGTATTGCCAAGGATGCCTGCCACCGCCCCGCGCCAGCCCGCATGGGCGGCGCCGATCACGCGGGCCACCGGATCGGCGAAAAGCACCGGCTGGCAATCGGCGGTCAGGATCGACAGGCAGACGCCTTCGGTCGCGGTCACCATCGCATCGGCATTGGGGCGCAGGGCCAAGGGGCCATCAACGGCCACCACATCGGCGGAATGGACCTGATTGACGCCCAATAGATGCGCCAGATCGACCCCCATCGCATCGGCGACTCGGGCGCGATTGATGGCGACGGCTTCGGTCAGATCGGACGATCCGGCCCCGCAGTTCAACCCAGCGAAGATGCCCGATGATGCGCCCCCCTTGCGGGTGAAGAAACCGTGGGGATGGGGCAGGGCCTTGGAGGTGATGATCTCAAGCGTCATGATGCAGCTCAAATCCGGCTAGCTGTGGCGTGGCAGGGCCGCGAAGCCCCAGAACTTTAAAGAGCGAACCCATTTCATCGCGATGGGTCAAGCGGCGATATGCGGCCAGATGCGATTCTTGCGCCGCACCTTGCAACCTTTCGGCGAGCTTTGCCGCCCGCGCCGCAATGCCCAAGCCATGCAGGAACGCGCCTTGCGGGGCGAATTGATGCGCCAAGCCCGAGGCCATAGACAAGGCTTCGAAATCGACATGCGCGGTCAGATCGGCTTGGCCGGGGGCATCCAACGGCTCCGCGAAGCGATGCGCCTGCAGGGCTTGGAAAGTGTCGCCCGAAGACCGCCAATCGCCGTAATCGACGATCAGGGCGGCGCCGCCATGGATGGCGACCAGATCGCCTAATCGCGCCATCATGGGCAGGGCCGCAGGGCAGCATTCGACGATCTTGCCAGGGGCGGGCTGATCGAAAGCGGGGCCTGCGGGGGGCGTGATCGCGGGCGACAGCCCGAAGGCCAAGCGATCCCCGTCAAGGCCGACCATCCGTTCGCGCCAGACCCTGCCGTCGCTGTGGAACTGGCGGATGGGCAAGGCGTCGAAGAATTCATTGGCGAAGAAGAACAAAGGCTGTTGCGGAAGCGCGTCAAACCCGTCGATCCAGCGCGGGGCAAAGCCTTGCAGGCGTTGGGCTTGGGCTTTGCGCAAGACGGGGGATGCTTCAATCAGCACGATATCGGCGGCGGCATGGAAGCCTGCGACGCCTTTGGTCGCGCGCAGCACATCGGCCATCAAGGTGCCGCGACCGGGACCTGCTTCGGCCAAGGTGAACCTTTGCGGCGCGCCTTGGTCGATCCAAGCCTGCGCCAGACACAGCCCCAGCAATTCGCCGAACATCTGGCTGATTTCGGGGGCGGTCGTAAAATCACCCGCAACCCCCAAAGGATCGCGGGTGGTGTAATAGCCATAGGTCGGATGCAGCAGGCATTCCGCCATGTATTCCGCCAGCCGCACAGGGCCCGTCTGCGCGATACGCGCGCTCAGCAGGTCCTTCAGCGGGGTCATGCGGGATCAAGCGGGGCAGGGCGCGCCCGTGCGATGAACCACAGGCCCACGACGATCATCGGCACCGACAGGATTTGGCCCATCGTCAGCCCATAGCCGCCAAAATGGAAGGCCAAGCCCAGCGGATTGTCCGGCGTGATGAATTGCGCATCCGGTTGACGGAAGAATTCGACGGTGAAACGCGCAAGCCCATAGCCCGCAAAGAAGGTGCCCGCGATACGTCCCGGCAGGCGCAGCCAACCGCGGCGCCAGACCAGATAGATCAACAGCAGCCCCAGCAGCAGGCCTTCAAGGGCCGCCTCATACAGCTGGCTGGGGTGGCGGGCGCAGATTTCGGTCGCGATAGTCGGGCAATATTGCGCCGCATCACCGGGGAAGGCCACGCCCCATGGCATGTCGGTCGGACGGCCCCAAAGTTCGGCATTGATGAAATTGGCAAGCCGTCCCAACAGCAGCCCCAAAGGTGCCGCCAAAGCCAGCAGATCCGCCGTCGGCAGCAAAGCGATGCCTTCGCGGCGGCAATAGATCAGGCTGGCCACCACCACGCCCAAGAAGCCGCCGTGGAAGGACATGCCGCCTTCCCAGACGCGCAGGATGCGCAGCGGCTCGGCAAGGTAATAGCCCGGCTGGTAGAACAGCACAAAGCCCAGCCGCCCGCCCAGAATCACGCCTAGGATGATCCATGTCAGCAGATTTTCCACCTGCTCGGGACGCATTGGCGGCGTGCGGCCCCACAGTTTGGGGCTTTTCAGCGCCATCACAGCCAGACGCCAGCCCAGCAAAAGGCCGACGATATAGGCCATCGCATACCAGCGCAAAGCCAGCGTGATGCCGCCTAGGTTGATGGAAAAGATCTCGGGCGAGATTTCGGGGAAGGGGATATATGACATGGGGTGTCCCTGCAGTTGGGGTTCTTGTCCCCAGTTGGCACCGTGAAGTCAATGCGCAGTGTCTTATCCAAGCCACCTAAGCCCGCCCAGAGGGAAAGGGCGCTTGTCGCGAACGGGTCGGCGCGCCATATAGGAAAAACAGCCTCTCTTGCCCGTGCCGATGCTGCGCGGGGATTATGCCAAGGATCGTGCCATGACTAGCCGCAACACCTTTTTCGACGATATGAGCCAGCTGATGACCAATGCGATGGGCGTGGCTCAGGGCGCCAAGACAGAGGCCGAAACCGCGATGAAGGGTTTCGTGGATCGCTGGATGGCCGATCACGATTTCGTCTCTCGTGACGAATTCGAAGTGGTCCGCGCCTTGGCGATGAAAGCCCGCGAAGAAAATCTGGCGCTGACCAAGCGGCTGGAGGCTTTGGAAGCCGCAGCCGCCAAGCCCGCCACCGATTCGGCAACCGACGCTTAAAACCGGCTGCCTGACCATTACGCAGCCCCGCTAGGCGTGATTGCCTTGTCGGGGCAGCAATGTTTCCGCCATTTGGCGCGAGCGTGAACAGGCTTGATTGCTCAGGCCCTTGATCCGCCGCCCTGTGGGTTTAGACTTCTCTCTTAAGTGTATTCCGGAGTAATTCATGTCTCGTTCCAAGTTTTCCATGCTCGGTCATATCGTTTCGCGTCCCCGCATGTTGGGCAGCGTGCTTGCCTTGGGGGCGGCCCTGTCGGGGTCTGGTGCCATGGCGGCGATGTGTTCCGACACCGGCGCGCAATATGAGGCGTGGAAATCGGTGGCGGCTCAGGAAGCGCGTGCGGCCGGTGTGGGTGAACGCGGTATCGCGGCGCTGATGGCATCCAGCTATTCCAAAGGCACGATCGCGGCCGACCGCAATCAGAAAAGCTTCAAATACACCTTGGATAAATTCATGCAGGTGCGTGGTGCGGATACCATCGTGAAGCAAGGTCGTGCCCGCAAAGCCAAGAACGCGCAGCTTTATGCCCAGCTTGAAGCGCAATACGGCGTGCCCGCAGGCGTGTTGCTGGCGATCCACGGCATGGAAACCGCGTTCGGCGGCTTCATGGGCGATACCAATGTGGTCTCGGCGATTGCGACCCTGTCCTATGACTGTCGTCGCAGCGATTTTTTCACCCCGCATATGATCGCCGCGCTGAAGCTGGTGGATCGCGGCACCATCACCGCGCAATCCATCGGTGCCAAGCATGGCGAATTGGGTCACACCCAATTCCTGCCGGGCAATGCGCTGATCTATGGTGTGGACGGCAATGGCGATGGCCGGATCGATCTGAACAACCAGATTGATGCCTTGGCCACCACGGCCAATTATCTGCGCCAAAAGGGCTGGCAGCCGGGGCAGGGCTATCAGGAAGGTCAGCCGAATTTCGCGGCCATCAAGGAATGGAACGCGGCAACTGTCTATCAGCAAGCCATTGCCATCATGGGAAAACGCATTGACGGCTAAGCTGCTGCATTAAAATTAAAAACCTAGGGTAAAGTTTTGCATTTTGCTCTTGCAGGTCTTCATGCGGTTCTGTAGTTAGCCCCCATCGAAGCAGTGGCCCGTTCGTCTATCGGTTAGGACGTCAGGTTTTCAACCTGAAAAGAGGGG
>DALYSR010000085.1:0-15810 GCA_031991825.1 Paracoccaceae bacterium | reverse complement strand
GTTTTGCGCAGTCGCAAGCTTCTTTCCACGCTATGGCTTTCAACTTTTGTCCTATCTGGGGCAGGTCTGGCTATTTTCGGACTGGGCGCGTCAAGCGCGCAAGCCGATGTGAAAGCGGCGACGATCCTTGGCACCAGCAGTGATGTGCTGCCCCAGGCCCAAGGGCAGGTGATTTTGCGTGTCGATGGTCGCTTGGGGCGGGGCAATGTGGTCGAAGGCAACAAGACCAGTGCCGAATTCGATCTGGACATGCTGCGTCACTTCGAGACCAGAACGATTTCCACCAGCACGATTTGGTCTTCGGGCGAGATCGACTTTCGTGGTGCGTCTTTGGCCGCTGTTCTGGATGCCATCGGGGCCAAGGGGCAAACGTTGCGCCTGACCGCGCTCAATGATTATACCATCGACATGCCGGTCACGATGATCGAAGCCGATGTGCCGATTCTCGCCTATGAGATGAATGGCGCCTTGCTGTCATCGCGCGACAAGGGGCCGTTGTGGCTGATCTATCCCTTTGATAGTTCAGCCAAGTATCAGAGTGAAGAAAACTATTCCCGTGCCGTTTGGCAGTTGGTGCGGATAGAGGTGCTTCCCTGAACCGCAGGGCGGCCCTGTCAGCGAAAAGGGGTCACGCCATGGTGCAAGATGCTTTCAAACCGCAAGACGCGGGCTTCCGCTTCGACAACAGCTGGCGGCGCGATCTGCCTGCGATGGGGTTGGACCATAGCCCCGACCGCGCCCCCGAGCCGCATATTCTGGTGCTGAACATTCCGCTTGCCCTGTCGCTGGGGTTGGATCCGGATGTTTTGGCCGCCCATCCCGTATGGTTTGCCGGTGGGGGCTTGCCCGATGGGGCCGAGCCTATGGCTCTGGCCTATGCCGGCCATCAATTCGGCGGTTATTCCCCGCGTCTGGGCGACGGGCGTGCGCATCTGTTGGGCGAACATATTGATCCGCAAGGCAATCGCTGGGATATCCAGTTGAAAGGCTCGGGGCGCACGCCGTTTTCGCGCGGCGGTGACGGCAAGGCCGTGCTGGCGCCGATGCTGCGCGAATTCCTGATCTCTGAGGCGATGGCCGCATTGGGTATCGCCACCAGCCGCAGTCTGGCGGTGGCGCTGACCGGCGAAGGCGTGCGCCGCGACGAGGGCGTCTTGCCCGGAGCGGTGGTCACACGGGTGGCGTCCAGCCATCTGCGCATCGGCAGCTTCCAATATGCGGCGGCGTTGCGCGATACGGCGGCACTAGAGGCCTTGCTCGATTACGCGATTGCCCGTCACGATCCCGATCTTGCCGGACAAGAAGGGCGCGCTCTGGCCTTCTTCGACCGCGTCGTGGCGCGCCAAACCGCTTTGATCGCCGAATGGATGGGGGTGGGATTTGTCCATGGCGTGATGAATACCGACAATATGACGATTTCCGGCGAAACCATCGATTACGGTCCCTGCGCCTTCATGGACGCCTATGCGCCCGGCACGGTGTTTTCATCGATCGACCGTCAGGGCCGGTATGCCTATGGCAACCAGCCGTTGATTCTGCCGTGGAATTTGGCGCGTCTGGCCGAAAGCCTGCTGCCGCTGATGGGCGAAAGCGACGAGGTGGTCGACCTGCTGAACGCGCGGCTCGATGCGATTGCTGGCGGCTATCGCGCGGCATGGCTGAAGGTGGCGCGTCGCAAGCTGGGGCTTGAGGGTGAAGCCGAAGGGGATGACGATCTGGTCGATGATTTCCTGCGGCTGATGTCGCAAGACGGTTTGGATTGGACACAAAGCTGGCGCAAGCTTGCCTTTGTCGCAGAGGGCAGGGGGGATTTGTTCCTGACCCCCATCACGGATCGCGCCACGGCCCAAGCTTGGATCGACCGTTGGCTGCAGCGTGCGAATGGGTCCAGTTCCGCCCTTGCACACCGCCTGCGCGCCGCCAATCCTTTGGTTATTCCGCGCAACCATCAGGTCGAGGCGGCTTTGCAAGCGGCCACCGCAGGGGATATGCAGCCTTTCGGTGCATTGCTGGCGGCCGTGCAGCGCCCCTATGACGAAGACCCCGCATTGCAAGGCTTCAGTCTGCCCGCGCCGCAGGGTTTTGGCGGCTATGTCACCTTCTGCGGCACCTAAGGCCCGACAACCTTGCGGTAAGCCCGAAATTTTTGCGCAATAGCCCTTGCGCTCATCTCCGACTCGGGCTAAACGCTTGATTACTCAAGGCGAACGGCGGGTTGGCGGAGAGGTTACGCAGCGGATTGCAAATCCGTGAAGACCGGTTCGATTCCGGTACCCGCCTCCAAAACTTTTCAAACACTTAGCGTAACCTGTGACACGGATGTGAAAGAGCTGGCAACATTGCCGGCGACAGTCACGATTGGTCCGCTTTGTTCCTCCCCTCATTTCTGTCGCTTTTAAGCCTTGATCGCCCGCAGCTTTTGCCGCGCCGCGCCAGATTATTTGCGGCGCACGGCCATAATCAGATCCGCAGCATCTGGGCCATGGCGCGCAGAGAGGAAGATTATCGAATGCCTGCTGTCAGCTAAACATTGGCCTGCAGGGAGCGCCGGTGAGCGCAAGGCGGGCCAAAGCGTAAGGCAAGACGATCAACATATCGGGATTGGACCAAGCCGGAACGACCCAAGGGACATGAGCCGGTCACCTGATCAGCAGCCAATCCAGATATGACCATAACGGTCCGCGATCAGATAGCAGAACCGCATTTCAGGCCTGACACATGACCGCACCGATCCCCTTTGCCAAACGCAAAACAATCCGTGATCTAAGACGGGCATCCACACTGGGGGGCGATACAGTGTTGCAACGGGAAAGCCCCGCCACGCTCCATTTCCGCTGAAGAGCGCCGCTAAGACGCCTTGAGGTTAAGGCCGAAACCTCCGGCTTTCGACGCTTCAAAGTCGGGTAAGCTCTGCCCGCGGTAGGTCCAAAATCGGGCCGCCGCGCATAATGCGTAACAAATTCTTTTAAGATGGGTGAGAAACGGGGCTGACTTCACAACGGTATTGGCCCAGTCTCAGCGTTATTACCGTGATCCATAGTTACGAGTTGGTTTGTTCCATCAAGTATTTTCCCTTTCTGGCTGTGGAAACCACTCATGACATATTCCTCGACATTCGAAGGTCGGTTCATAAAACCGGCCACATATAAATTATCCAAAATCGTTTCCGTCTCTTTGATCGCGACAATCGCAAGCTCGGGCATGACACAAGCCGCTGATTGCAGTGCGCTTCTTGAGGATGTCTCGAAAAAATTCACGGCCTTTCAAGGGGCGGTGGATGGCGATTCCAAGGGGGCCCAAGATGATTATGTCGCGGCGAGTTCAAAATCATATGCTCAAACGGTGTTTGACAATTTTGATGCTTTGAACAGCAAGGCGGCAAAGGCTTCGGAATTGGTTGGACAAGGCTATGACTTGTCCAAGCAAATCGGGCTCATGTCTGAAGGGCAGATTCAAAAATCTTTGCCGCCGGTAGTCACGGTGACCATGGCGAATGCGGTTGCGCTGTCACAGGCAGCGGCGGATGCGGAGAATACCAAGATAGATCTCGCGCAGCTCCGCTGTGATCAAAACACCGAAGATGCCGCATTAGGCAGTTGGCTGAATGGGCAAAGTTCTAGCGTTCAGAATACCTATAGCAGCACCAAGCGCTCTACATGCAAAATGGTGCATCTTTTGTCCGAACTACAAGATGCCCGCAATAAGCTGGATGATATCCGCAAGAACGGCTACCCGATCTTTTACCTTGCCGCCAAAGAGAAAAAGACTTTTGCCGGTAGCTATAAGCGCACCATCCAATTCAAAGTCGATTTGCGGATGTATCCCGTTTATCCTGATGGAAATGGCGTGAACGGAGATGACCAAGAGTTCTTGCTTGGCGATATCGAAGGGATCCGGCTGTCCTATAATAGCTACTTCAAGTGGAGTGACGACCCTTGGACCACGCTGAACCTTTATCAGGCCTTCGTCAGCGACAGCCGCCAAGATGATTATCGCTGTTTGCCGCCGAAGATTAAGGTCGGAGGTGCAGAGGTGGAGCTTTGCGTCAAGGTCGATGCGGCAAGTTCCAGCAAGATCACCGTCCATTCAAAAGCGAAGTTCCGTTACAAAGGCGATACAAAAACCATTGGCTTGGGGTCGACCGATGTGCCGGCGCCATTCGGGTATTTAAGCAAAGTGTCCGATATGAAAGAGAAAAAGATGCAGCAGCTGCAGCAGAAATTCGTCAATCGGCTTGCGAATGTCATGGGCGTGCATTCAGAACTGTTGGACAAAGCAAAACAGTGGGCAAACGTCTGCTCATGACCTCTTTCTTCACTTCATGGGTTAAACCCTTGCGCATACCGGCCCTCCTGCGTTCGACGCGGAAGGGCCAACTTTTCTCAGGATTTTCGGTTATAGGGCTGATATTGGCAGGCTGTGGCGGCATGCCTGGTTTTGACCATTCTGTCCCGCTGGAAAGTAATCTTGGTCATGATTGGCGAAAGCATTACGCTTATGGAATGCGATTGCTTCAAGAACCGGCACAATCCAAAAACGGTGACGTCTTTGCCCGTGCGGCTTTTGCAAGCGCCTCTCGCTTCTCGCGTGATTATGCGCCTGCCTTTGTCGGTTTGGGGATTGCGGAAATGCGGCTTGGGAATTTTGCCAATGCAGAAGTGGCATTCCTGAATGCGGCATTAACGGAAAGCCGCAGTCGATTTTGGGCTTACGGGGCCATCGCGGCACTTAACAACGGCGACGAGGCCGTTGCGCGCGCCTTCTATGATGGCATGCAGCGCTCTGCTCAAGAAAGCGATCCTGCCTCGAATTTCATCCGCGATCTTTATCAAACCGCTGGCTACTTCGGCTCCATAGAGCGGTTGCAATCAAACGCATTTAGCGGGGCATTGCCCATTGGTTTTAGCTGCACGCAATCCTCAAATGCGGGGGCATCTTCGCAAAATGCGTCATCCGCCAGCGATAGCCGCTCTGGCTTTGGCTCGAACGCGGGTGCCGGTGATTACGTTGATGAGGATGATGAAGAAGAGGAGGAAGATAATGCCTCTTTGCAGCTGGACGCGCCTTACGCGAATATACGCATCACAAAATCGACGCGTAATGCGAGGACGCAATCCGATATCTGCAACAATCTGAATATCATTGCGAATGTCTATTTCGTCCGGCGATACAGCTCGGATTCCGCCGCGCAGGGAAATGATTTCTTCAACGATCTGACATTCCAGCTTAACGCGTCAAGAAGCAGAGAATGGAGCAGGGAAAGCGGCAGTGCTTCTCATAATTTCTTACAACAATTCGAATTATCCATCCCCGAGATTCAATATGCACTGCGCGTCACGCCGCAATTGAGCAATAGCAGCGTTCAAGTCAGTGCTGCGCCTTCGGTGATGACGTCGCTGGGCTATGATTCTAAGATTACCGAAGGCGCGGATATGACGATCCTCTACAACTCCACGGGTGACGCACAGCAATATACCGCAAAAACTGGTATGATGCTTCATTTGAAGCCTGAACTGGCCACGCCGGATTATGTGAAACTGGCGCTCAATTTTGAATATAGCACCGTCTCCAGTTTAGAGCCGTCGGGAAATGCACAGGTTTTAGGCGTGGCGAGCGATTCCTATTCGATCACCGGCACTTTCCCTTATGGGCGACCGGTTGTTTTGGGCACGATCTCGACCGGATCCAACAGCTTCGGTGCCAAGGGGCAAATGGGGCTGCGTCGTGTCCCCGTGCTGGGCGGAGCCTTCGGGTCATCGACGAGATCCTCCAGCACGGCCGACACGATCGTCTTAGGTGTTCTGACCGAACCAGAGGAGTTTCGAGGCACGCGCGAGCGGAAGATGATTACAGCAATGCGTGAGAAGGGCGTCGCTATACGTAACGAACGCATGATTGAACGTCGCCGCTCGGTTCATTCGGCCCCTGATGTGGTTAAAGACGGCATTGTTTATCTTCAATCAATTCAGCCCCAAAAATGACGTCCCTAAAGCCCCGATCTTTCGGGGCTTTACCTTGATGACGCGTAAGACCGCATGTCTTTTCCATCGCTCCGCGCCTGACCGATCCGCGGTTATCCTGATCCTAGCTTGCCTGGGCCGTCAGTGTGATGGAGGCACGTTGATGTCCAGCTAGGCCTGATCCGGTGGGGCTGAGGACGAAAAGCCGGACTATCTTGGAGCTCGTTCATGTATTCTTAAGAGGACCGGATGCGGACGGTCGCCCTCGATATCAAGCTCGGCAACGCGTGACGGCCACGATCTGCGAATTGGGATATCCGACGAAGAAGGCCCTGAAGGGCTGGTATCGCGAAGGCGCGCGCTGTCAGAATTTGCGGAAGGGATCCGCACCGTACCATGCTGACGGCAGGGGTGGACGAGGCTTTTCCCGAGGCAAAGAGGGTGTCGAACGGAAGATTTGGGCTAGACAATCACACCGATGCTGCGAAGCAGGCCGTCGTCGTGGGCCTTTATAGTCGCGCATAAAGTGCGGAGGCTCGGGCGAAAAAGGTCGGGGTAAGCCGCCCGACGCGTCATACTTGGAAAACCCAACTCCTTGGCACGGAGGCTCCTGCCACATTGATCCGCAAGAAAAGCCCCGCTTTGGGCCCAGAGATCGCAGAATTGGAACGCCTGCATGACGCCCTTCTGCGGGCGCGCTTAGCCTGGGCTCGCAGCTCATACTTCTACCACCACACTCTGGAGGATAAGTCTCTTCCGGTGCGCGACACCATGGCTGATTTCTTCGAAAACAATCATCGTTGTGACGGCCGCAGCCTCTATGACGCGGCATTCCATTAAAATATCCGAGAAATTGGTGCGGCGTTTGATGAAACAGGAGGCTTTGGCCGCATCCCCAAGGGGTCAAGCCTCGGTGCAACTCAACAACACAGATGATGCCTGCGACTAGGGGGCGGCGGGCAACCACACCATTTCGAGTGCATGCCCGCCGTCGCAGGGCTGGTGTCGTGTTCGCAGCAGGCTGCAGGAGCGGTATTCTGCTCTGGGCAGCACGGACCACCGCCGTGATCCGCCTGCAGTGACGCTGTTATTCTTCAGCGCTAGGCGACGGAAGATCCAAGGCGCGGGCCCATGGGTATTGGACATGATTTCCCTGCAGGGCCCGCGTCAGACGCGCGCCCTGCAGGGGATGAAAGCTAGTCTTCGTTGGCCGCGAGTTGTGACAGAACCTCGCCCTTGCCGCGCATCCGCATCAGCCATGGCACAAGCACCGCCGCAGCCGCGACCGCCAGAAGTCCCGCCGCGATGGGGGATGACACCAGCGTCGTCCAATCGCCCTGCGAGATCGCCAAGGCACGGCGCAGCTGTTGTTCGGCCATCGGCCCCAAGATCAGCCCCACGACCAAAGGCGCGATGGGATAGCCGTAAAGCCGCATCACATAGCCCAGCAGACCGAAGGCCAAAAGCATCCCCAGCTCGAAGCTGGAGGGATTGGCGCCAATGGTGCCCAAGGTCGCGAACAACAAGATGCCCGCATAAAGCCAATGGCGCGGCACGCTCAGCAGTTTGATCCACAGCCCGATCATCGGCAGGTTCAACACCAGCAGCATCGCATTGGCGATCAGCAGGGATGCGATCAGCGACCAGACCAGCGTGGGATTGGTGGCGAACAACAGTGGCCCCGGTTGCAGGCCGAATTGCTGGAAGCCCGCCAGCATGATCGCCGCCGTGGCCGAAGTCGGCAGGCCCAGCGTCAGCAGCGGCACCAAGGTGCCGGCTGCGGATGCGTTATTGGCCGCCTCGGGTCCGGCCACGCCTTCAATCGCGCCATGGCCGAATTCCTCGGGATTGGCGGCGAGCTTCTTTTCGGTGGCATAGGACAGGAAGGTGCCGATTTCCGCGCCCCCCGCCGGCATCGCGCCGATCGGAAAGCCGATCGCCGTGCCGCGCAGCCATGGCTTCCACGACCGTTTCCAATCGCTTTTGGTCATCATCACCGCGCCTTTGACCTGCTGGATGCTGTCTTGTCCGGTCAGTTTCTGGCCCGCGATATAGAAGACCTCGCCCAAGGCGAACATCGCGACCGCCATGGTGGTCACTTCGATGCCGTCCATCAACTCGGGCATGCCGAAGGCAAGCCGCGTCTGTCCGGTCAATTGGTCGATGCCGATACAGGCGAAAGCCAAGCCAATCGCCAGCGAGGTCAGCCCCCGCAAGGCGCTGTCGCCGAAAGCCGCCGAAACGGTGATGAAGGCCAGCACCATCAAAGCGAAATATTCGCGGGGGCCGAAGACCAAGGCGATCTTGACGATGCTTGGCGCCAGAAACGCCAACAGCAGTGTCGCGATCAGACCCGCCACGAAAGACCCGATGGCGGCGGTGGCCAGCGCGGGGCCGCCGCGGCCTTTGCGGGCCATCTTGTTGCCTTCGAGGGCCGTGATGATGGATGCACTTTCCCCCGGCGTATTCAGCAGGATCGACGTGGTCGAGCCGCCATACATGCCGCCGTAATAGATCCCCGCGAACATGATCAGCGATCCGGCAGGGTCAAGGCGATAGGTCACGGGCAGCAGCAAAGCCACCGTCAGCGCAGGGCCGATACCGGGCAAGACGCCGACGGCGGTGCCCAAGGTCACGCCGATCAGCGCATAGAACAGCAGCATCGGATCGCTGGCCGCGACAAGGCCCTGCAACAGGAAGTCAAAGGCGCTCATGGTGTTACCTGACCAAGGATAGGATGGCATGCTCCAGCGGCCCTTCGGGCAGATGCAGCATCAGAAGTTGCGAGAAGATCAGCCAGACCACGAAGGACAGCCCGATCCCCAAGGGGATGGTCATCGCAAGGTTGGTCTTGCCGAAGGCACGCGCGGTGAAGGCGAACAGGATGCCGGTGGCGATGGAAAACCCCACCAGATGCAGCGTCAGAAGCTGGAGCGCCAGCCCTGCCACCACCCAAAGGATGGGGGGCAGGTGCTGACGTTCGGCGCGGGGCGTGCGGCCCCGCCAGCCGTCAAAGGCGGTCCAAGCCGCCAAGACCAGCAAGCCGCAGGCCACCACCTTCGGCACACTGGCCGGACCCACACCGGAATAGCCGCCAAGATCGGCCAAACGTGACGCGTCCCATAGCATGACGGCAGCCACGGCCACCAATCCTGCTGCGATGACGAAGGCCGATATTCTGGCCTTTGGTTTGGCGGGCACGGACCCTGTGACGTCGGAATGATGGCCTGCTTGCATCACTTCACCAGACCGATGTCTTTCAAGATCGCCTGCGTCGCCTCGATGTCCTTGGCAAGCTGGGCGTCAAAATCGGCGCCTGACAGATAGGTATCCATCCAGCCCTTGTCGTTCAGCTGCTTGGCCCAGTTTTCCGATTTGGCCATTTTCTCGACATCGGCCAAGACCTTGGCCTTTTGGTCATCCGACAGGCCCGGAGCCGCCGCGACCATGCGCCAGTTCTGCAGATCGAAATCAAGGCCCGCTTCTTTCAGGGTCGGTGCATCGACTCCCTCAAGGCGTTCTGGTGAGGATATCGCCAGCAGACGCAGGGTGCCCGCTTTGACTTGCGCCTCGAACTCACCCAAGGACGAGATGCCCGCCGTCACCTGATTTCCAAGGATCGCGGCCAAAGCCTCGCCACCGCCGGAATAGGCGATATAGTTGATCTTGGTCGGATCGACGCCTGCGGTCTTGGCGATCAGGCCCGCCGCGATATGGTCGGTGCCGCCTGCCGAACCACCCGCCCAAGACACCGCACCGGGATCGGCTTTCAGCTTGTCGACCAGCTGCTGCATGGTGGTGATATCGGAAGCCGCAGGCACCACGACCGCCTCATATTCGCCGGTCAACCGCGCGATCGGCGTGACATCGGCCAAGGTGACGGGCGAGTTGTTGGTCAGGATCGCGCCCACCATCACATAGCCGCCGACCAGCAGCACATCGGGATTGCCCTTATGCTGGGATGTGAACTGCGCCAGACCGATTGTGCCGCCCGCGCCGGGGATGTTCTGCACTTGGGTCGATTTGGAAATGCCTTCTTCCTGCATCACCGTCTGCATGGTGCGCGCGGTCTGATCCCAGCCACCGCCGGGCGCGGCAGGGGCGATGATGGTGTAATCGGCAACCGCCGGAAGGGCGGTGCCAAGCAGCAAAGCGGCAAGGGCGAAATGTTTCATGCATATCCTCCATGATGCCGGAGGATCGCTCCGGTCATCGGTCCCTGATGTGTGATAGCGATGCGGCTCTCCCAAACGCGCATCCGTGATGGTTCAGGCCTCCAAACCTGATCCTGAGCCCAGCAAAGCAGAGAATGCTGTCATCAAGCTGACATCTGCGAGATTTACATGAAATTTCAGCGCGGGGGCTGGGCGGCCCCGTCTTTGCCCTTGGCCAAGGCCGCATCCCAGCGTGAGAGCAGCTTGTCGCGGGTGGCTTGGTCCAGATAGGCCAGAAGCCCCGCGCTGACCGCCAAGGGCTTCAGCCTTGTGCCTTCCAGTTCCGGCAAGGGGGTTGCGGCACCGCGACCACCCACGCCAAGGCTGACCGCCGATAGCCGCAGGCTGCGCGATAAAAGGTCTTGGCCTTCGTCCGACATCAGGAAATGCAAAAAGGCCGTGCCCGCTTCAGGGTTGCGGGCCGCGCTGGGCACCAATCCCACCCGAGAGACCACGACCGTAAAATCCTGCGGCACCAGCAGGCCCAGATCGGGATGCTTCTCGGCCCAATCGCTGGTGTAAGACCCCAGCAGGTTATAGCCCAAGGCGATGCGCCCGTCGGCCACCTGTTCCAACAGCGCGCCCGATGTTGCGAATCGCTGCAGCCCCGCGCGGCCCATCGCTTCGACCACCTGCCAGATATCGGCGTAGATTTCCTGATCGCGCGCCATGAACAGATAGCCCACGCCTGACAGGCGCGGATCATAGGTGCCGATCCGCCCAGACCCTGCGGGTTGGTCCTGCAACCAAGCCACAAGTTCCCTGCGCGAGGCAGGCACGGCGCGCTGGGCGAAGCTGGGCTTGTGATAGGCGAAAACGGCAGGCTCGAAGGTCAGCGCATAGACGCTGTGCCGCCAATCCGCCCAATCAGGCCAGTCCAAGCCATCGGGCGGGGGGATTTCGGCGGCATAGCCGTCATTGGCCAGTTTGACCTGCAAATCCATCGCCGATGAGAACACGAAATCGGCAGTCGCGCCTTGGGCATCGGTTTCCTGCATGATGCGCTTGTGGATATCGCCTGTCAGCAGGCTTTCATAGCGCAGGCCCAATTCGGGATGATGGCGCTGGAAGGCATCCAACAAGGGCCGCGCCAGATCGGTATCAAGGGAGGAATAGACATCCAGCAGCGCTGTCCTATCGCTCGGGGCCAGCGGTGCGATTTCCAAGACCGGCTCTTGCGCCAGCGCGGGGGGGACCAGCGCGGGGGCGGCAATCGCAAGGGCGGTCAGAAATGCGGGGATGGGACCTGTCATGGCGCGATCATGCGGCAGCAGGGGTAGGGCTGACAAGTCTCTTGCGTCAAAGGGCTTTTCTCGCACAAAGTGCGGCCATGCGGATACTCTTGGTAGAAGACAACCTTGCTCTGGCCGAAAGCCTTTCGGCTTTGCTGCAGCATTCCGGCTATGCCTTGGACATGGTCCATGACGGCGTGTCGGCCGAAGCCTTGGCTGCGGCGGAACGTTTCGATCTGGTGATACTGGATCTGAACCTGCCGGAAATGGACGGGCTGGAGGTGCTTCGGCGACTGCGCGCGCGGGGCAATCCGGCGGCGGTGATGATCCTGACCGCAAGGGGCGCGCCGGAAGAACGGGTCAAGGGGCTTGATCTGGGGGCAGATGACTATCTGGTCAAACCCTTCGATATCGCGGAATTCGAAGCGCGCATCCGGTCATTGCTGCGCAGGCAGGCGGGGCTGCGGCAGGCGGCGGTCAGTTTCGGCGCGTTAACGCTGGATCTGAACAGCCGCAGCTTCGCGATTGACGGGCAGATGCTGGACCTGCCGACCCGTGAACGCGGGCTGTTGGAATTGCTGATCACGCGGGCGGGCAAAGTGGTGTCGCGCGAGGCGATCGTGCAATCGCTGACCTCGCTGGAGGACGAGCTGTCGCCCAATGCGATCGAGCAATATGTCAGCCGCCTGCGTAAAAGGCTTGCGCCTGCGGGGCTGACCCTGCGCACGGCGCGGGGGATCGGCTATTTCCTTGATCGGGCCGATCCATGATGCAGCGCCCGCCGCCGCCACGCCGGTTTTCGATCCGCAGGCGGTTGCTGTTGTCTTTGCTGGTGGCCACCGCCTTGTTCGGCACCTTGGCCCTGTGGGATACGCGGGCCGAAGCGGTGCGGATGGCCAATCTTTTGGCCGACCGTGTCTTGGGCGGGTCGGCCTTGGTGATCGCCGAACGGGCATCATTGGATCACGAGGGGCGGATCAGCATCGATATCCCCTATGGCGCTTTGGAGATGTTAAGCTCCCCCGCGCAGGACCGCGTTTTCTATCGCGTGCAAGGCCCTGATCGCCATGTCGTCACCGGCTATGCCGATCTGCCTGCGGTGGATGCCGAAATCGGCGGGCCGACGGTCTTTGCCGATGCGATGTATCGCGGCGTGCCGATCCGCATCGCCAGCCTTGCCCGCACGGTGGCGACCGGCATCGACGAGGTGCCCTTCGTGGTATCGGTGGCCGAAACCACCACCGCGCGCCAAGACCTGACGCGGCAGATCTTGGCGCGTTCGGCCTTGCGGCTGGCGCTGATGATGGCGGGGGCGGGGCTGGTGGTGCTGGTCGCGGTCAGCCTGTCGCTGCGCCCGTTGCAACGGCTTAGTCTGGCGATTGCCGAGCGAAGCCCGCAGGATCTGTCGGCAGTGGCCGAACAAGTGCCATCCGAAGTGGCGGGGCTGGTGGATGCGATCAATTCCTTCATGGCGCGGCTGGAAAGCGCGTTGCAGGGGCTGCGCCATTTCACCGGCAATGCCGCGCATCAATTGCGCACGCCGCTGACGGTGGTGCGGATGCAATTGGCGCTGGCGGGTCGCACGCAGGATTTGGCGCAGGCGAAACAAGCGGTGGGCAAGGGCGATCAGGCCTTGGCCCATGCCGAAGGGGTGCTGGCGCAGTTGCTGCTGCTGGCCAAGGTCGATGCCAGCCGCGATCTGACGCTTGAACCCTTGGATATGGTCGATCTGGCCCGCGCCGCCACCGCCGATATGGTGCCGATGGCCGCAAGCGCGGGCATCGATCTGGGCTTTGAAACCCAAGAGCCGCAGCTGTCCATCCGCGCCGAACCGCTGTTGCTGGCCGAGGCGCTGAACAACCTGCTGCGCAATGCGCTGATCCACACGCCACGCGGCACCGAAGTCACGGTCCGGCTGTATCAGGCTGATGGTCAAGCGGTGCTCGAAGTGGAAGACGACGGCTTGGGCCTTGATCCGGTGGCGCGCGCGCGGCTGCTGGCGCGGTTCGGGCGAGGGGTGACGCAGGCCGAAGGCATGGGGCTGGGGCTGGCGGTGGTCGAGGAAATCGCAAGGCTGTTCGGCGGCAGCTTCAGCTTGCACGACGCGGCACAGGGGCGGGGGCTAAAGGCAAGACTGCGCTTTCCCCGCGCCTGACCAAAAAAGCCCCGCCTATGGCGGGGCTTTTCAAGGACTTCAACCGATCAGAACGGGTAGTCCAGACCGTCTTCGACCACAGTGATCCACTGCACACGGGTCAGTTCGTCCGCGATCCAATGACCGTTGAAGCGGCCCAGACCGGAATTCTTCTCGCCACCGAAGGGCGCGTTGACTTGGTCATCGACCGACATCGAATTCACGTGGATCATGCCCGCGACGATTTTCTTGGCGAAGGCGATGCCGCGCTTGGTGTCTTTGGTGAAGACCGCGCCCGACAGGCCGAATTCCGACCCATTCGCCAGTTCCAAGGCATGCGCCTCGTCGCGCGCGCGGATGATCGGCAGCACGGGGCCGAAGGTTTCGTCGACAGCGATCGAGCTTGCCGGATCGACATCCGCGAAGACATGCGGTGGCACCACATTGCCCTGCGCATCACCGCCCAGCACCAGACGCGCGCCTTGGGCCTTGGCTTTTTCGATCCGCGCCAGAACGTCGTTCTTTTGCTTTTCGTTGATCAGCGGGCCGACGCAGGTTTCCGGATCCGACGGATTGCCGCATTTGATCTTGGCCGCACGCGCGACGACCGCGTCGACAAAGCGGTCATACAAGGCATCCACCACGATGGCGCGGTTGGTCGACATGCAGATCTGGCCTTGATGCAAGAAGCGGCCGAAGGTCGTCGCCTGCACGGCTTTGTCGAAATCGGCATCTTCCAGAATGACGATCGGGGCATTGCCGCCCAGTTCCAGCGCCACGCGCTTGATCCATTTGCCGCCCGTCGCCGCACGACCCACGCCACGGCCCACATCGGTCGAACCGGTGAAGGAAATCAGCGAGGGCACTTGGTGTTCGACGAAGTGATCGCCGATTTCCGCGCCCGAACCCGCCACGACTTGCAGCAGACCTGCGGGCAGGCCCGCTTCTTCGAACAGTTTCGCGATCAACAGGCCGCCGGTAACAGGGGTGTCCGACGCGGGCTTGATGACCACGCTATTGCCCAAAGCCAGCGCGGGCGCGACCGAGCGCATGGTCAGATGGAACGGGAAGTTCCACGGGCTGATCACGCCCACCACGCCCAAAGCCTGACGCACGACATAGCTTTTCATGCCCGGGGTCTTGGCCTTGATCTCTTCGTCGGCAAAGCCTTCGGCATATTTGATCGACGCTTCGACCATGCCGCGTGCCGCACCAAATTCGACATGCGCCTTGATGACGGTCGAACCCGATTCACGGTTCAGCCAGTCGATAATTTCGCCCTGACGGGCGTCCATAACATCAAGCATACGGCGCATCACATCGGCGCGGCTGGCGGTATCGCCCGCTTCCCAAGCCGGTTGTATCTGGGCGGCACAGGCATAGGCCTCATCTACATCGGCGCGGGTGCCTTGCGAGATTTCTGCCAGAAGGCTGCCGTCGAAGGGGCTGGTGTCCGCTACGGTCTTGCCGCTTTGGCCGTTGCGCCACGTGCCTGCGATATAGAGCGCGCCGAAGGTATAGGGGGCTTGCTGTGTCATGACATCTCCTCCGAAAAATCCGCTCCTCGGCACCGATAGGGCCAATGTGGGAACCGCGATTTCATCCATTAACGGCATGTCATTAGGAAATTCGCGACAGCAAGGTAAGATGCATTTTGAAGTTTGAATATGTAAGATGGTCATGTTCGGTGATCTAAACCCTCGCAATCCCAAGCAGGTAAGGGCAGAAATGCCGATGTAACCTTGCGTCATATTCTGGTGGTTGGACCCGCCGCACCTGCCTGCGCACGGGTGCTTGCGGTTTTGGTAAGGGGGACGCGGCAGCTTTCGCTTTCAACCCGTTTGACCGGAGGTTCCGATGCCCGATCCCTTTGCCATGCAAGCGCTCCCCACCAATGGCCCCGCAATCGGTGCGGTGGCCTTGACGCCCTCCGATAGCACCGATCTTGCCCAATCGATCCGTGGGGTGACGATTGGCGGGGCAGGGGGGACATTGTGTTTCATCTCTAGCCGTGATGGTCAGACCTATAGCACCGCAAGCCTGCCCGCCGGCACCTATGCCCTGACCGCGCGTCGCGTTCTGGCCACGGGGACGACAGCCACCGGGCTGACAGGCTGGATCTGAGCGATTACACAGGTTATCGGACATAATTTACGCATGAATTATGCGGCTTAAAATAATAATTATATGATATAAAGCGCCGTTACGTCGATGCGGAGCGGCGCTTTTCTTTCGCTGCGGGACGGTGCTTGCGCCTTGTTCTGAGCGCT
>DALYSR010000084.1:0-15875 GCA_031991825.1 Paracoccaceae bacterium | reverse complement strand
AGATAGGCCAGCCCATGCGTATGGACCAAGGTGCCACCACCAAAGCCACCGAGCCCGCAGCCGCCGAAATCATCGCCGGACGCGCGCCGGTGAAGGCGATCACGATGCTGATCACGAAAGAGGCGAACAGACCCACCTGCGGATCGACCCCCGCGGCGAAGGAAAAGGCGATCACCTCGGGGATCAGCGCGAAGGTCGCCACCGCGCCCGCCAGCATTTCGCGCAAAGGCTTGGCGCCCCAGCTGTGTAAATAGGGTGTAAGAGACATCTTCGGACTTCTAAAGGGCAGGCCAAGCTGCGCCATGGGACGCACGCCGCCTGCAGATAAGGTCAAACGGGGCAAAGCCTGCATATCGCACGGCCTCCGACGCGAAGGCGCGCACAGCACGCCCCTTCATAGGGCTGTTACGATATTTTGCAATATCGGCAGCGTCGCGCCCCTCTTGCACGGGGCTTTGCCTGTTGGATGTGCAGCGGCGTGACTGGGACCCTATCGGCGCTTGGAAAATACCCGCAATTCCCTTGCCGAAACGTTTTGACGCCCTAGCTGCGCAGAGGCCCAGAATGCAGGCCACCCGATCGACACTTTAGACGGAGATAAAAATGACCAAAGTTGAGCAGGATAGCACCCCCTATGCCGCATTCCGCCGCCAAGTCGCTGCGGCGCGCAAATGTGCCCCCGCAGGATATTTGACCAGCGCGGATGTCAAAGGGTTGATGCGGCGCGGGACCAATCTGGGGCTGGATCAGGCGCAGATCGACGAAATCATCGCGCTCAGCGCCGAGACATGGCGCGCGGCCAAGCCGATGGCCAGCTCGCTCAGCAGCCGCAGTTTGTATCGCTGATCAGCAGGCGAGAGCGGCAAGAATAACGGCGTATAGGCCACAGATATGTGGCGGCGGCGCATCAGTGATGGAACGGACCCGTTCCATCACGACCATAATGGAATATTTATATCATTTTTTCTGTAACACCCCTGCATTTTCGTTGACAGCAGGGATGCCGCTCCGCACCCTTCCTACAGAGCCCGTCCAACGGGCCAGCCCTTGGGAGGGGGTAGGAGGAGATGTCAGTCAAATTGAAATTTGCGGCTTTGGCCGCAAGTGCCGCCATCATGCCCGCATTTTCGGCAGGTGCGGCAGAGCTGAGCCTGCTGTGTTCGGCCGATGTGGTGGTATGCGAAAAGCTGGTCGCCGCCTTTGAAAAGGCCCATAGCGATACCACGGTCAATATGGTGCGGCTGTCCTCGGGCGAGGCCTATGCCAAGCTGCGCGCCGAAGCACGCAATCCGCAGACCGATCTGTGGTGGGGCGGCACCGGTGATCCGCATTTGCAAGCCGCTGCCGACAAGCTGACCGCGGAATATAAATCGCCCATGCTGGATCAGTTGCAAGATTGGGCGGTCAAGCAGGCGGAAGTTTCCGGCTATCGCACCGTCGGCGTCTATAGCGGCGCTTTGGGCTGGGGCTATAACACCAAGATTTTCGCCGACAAGGGCTTGAAGGAGCCGACCTGCTGGGCCGATCTGCTGGACCCCTCGCTGAAAGGCGAGATTCAACTGGCCGATCCCAATTCATCGGGCACCGCTTATACCGCCATTGCGACCTTGGTGCAGTTGATGGGGGAAGACGAAGCCTTCGCCTATTTCAAGAAGCTGAATGACAATGTGGCGCAATATACCAAATCGGGGTCCGCTCCGGTGAAGGCGGCGGCGCGGGGCGAGGCGGGGCTTGGCATTGTCTTCATGCATGACGCCGTGTCGCAATCGGTCGAAGGATTCCCGATCAAGGCCGTGGCACCTTGTGAAGGCACCGGCTACGAGGTGGGCTCGATGTCGATGGTTGAAGGCGCGGTCAATCCCGATGCGGCCAAGGTCTTCTACGACTGGGTGCTGGGCACCGATGCGCAAAACCTGATGCCGGAAGCCGGATCCTTCCAGTTGCCGTCGAACAAGGCGGCGGTGGCATCCGAACATGTGCCGGATATGTCGAAGCTGAAGCTGATCGATTACGATTTCGCCACTTATGGTTCGAGCGAGAAGCGCAAGGAATTGCTCGCGCGGTGGGATAAGGAAATCGGCGGCGCGGCCAAAGAGTAAGCGCCTGTGATCCTTGCCGGAGCGGCGCGTCAGCGTCCCGCTCCGGCAGCCCCTGTTGGCGATAGGAAGACATCAGATGAATGCGGATGACAGGCGGTTGGACCGAGTTCTGCTCGGTGCGGTGCTGGCGCTTGCGATCTTGCCATGGTTCAAGATCCGCAGCGGTTTTTACAGTTTCGATTGGCTGGGCGAGGTGATCGCCAAGCCCGATCTTTGGCCCGCCCTTGGCCAGATCCTGCGCGGACATTGGCAATTGCTGCCGATTGTCGTGCTGATCGGCGTGGCGATGGTGCTGCGCTGGCGGCTGCCCGCCGGTGACGCGCGCGGGCGGGCTTTGGTCTGGACGGGTCTTGCGGGGCTGGTCTGGATGGCGGTCGAAAGCCTGTCGCTGGGCTTGCGCGGCTGGAATTGGGGGCTGTTGGAGCAAAGCTTCGGCGAAGTGTCGGGCCAGCCCGCCTTTGGCGCGGGCGCGATCGTGATGGCGGTCTGTCTGACCTTCATGGCGGCGTTCGGAGCTGCCGAACGCGGCGCGCTGAAGGGGGACGCTTTCGTTTTAGGGTCGATTTCGATCCTGATCCTTCTGGTGCTGAGCTTCGTCTTCTATCCGATCCTGTCGATCTTCACCGGTGCCTTCCAAGATTTCGACGGATCATTCACCGCCGAAGGCGTGCGGCGCAATCTGGTCGATCCCAAGATCTGGAGCCTTGGCTGCCTGACCGGCGGCACCTGCGGCGTGGCGTGGCGAACGCTGTTTCTGGCGATCTGCACGGCGCTGGCATCCACCCTTTTGGGCTTGGCCTTCGCGCTGGTGGCCACGCGCACCGCATTCCCCTACAAAAAGGGGCTGCGGCTTTTGACCGTGCTGCCAATCATCACGCCGCCTTTCGTGGTGGGCTTGGCGCTGACCATGCTGTTGGGCCGCGCGGGCACGCTGACCCTGCTGATCGAGGATCTGACGGGGCTGCAACTGGGCCGCTGGCTTTACGGGCTGACCGGTATCTGGCTGGCGCAGGTCCTGAGCTTCACGCCGATTTCCTTCCTTGTGCTGATCGGCGTGGTGGAAGGCGTCAGCCCATCCATGGAGGAAGCATCCCAAACCCTGCGCGCAGGCCGCTGGCGGACCTTCCGCAAAGTGACCTTGCCGCTGATGGGGCCGGGTCTGGCCAATGCCTTCCTGATCGGCTTCATCGAAAGCATGGCCGATTTCGGCAATCCACTGGTTCTGGGGGGATCGGGCGGCGTGCTGTCGACCGAGATCTTCTTCTCGGTGGTGGGCGCGCAGAATGATCCCTCGCGGGCGGCGGTTCTGGCGGCGGTTTTGCTGGCCTTCACCCTGTCGGCCTTCTTGGCGCAACGCCTTTGGCTCAGCGGGCGCAGTTTTGCCACGCTTGGCGGCAAGGGCGATGGCGGCAGCCACGCGAAATTGCCCGCGCGGATCGCTTGGCCGGTGACCACGATTGTCGTGTTCTGGGGCGCTTTCACCATCGTCATCTATGCGATGATCCTGTTCGGCGGCTTCGTGAAAATCTGGGGCTTGGACCATAGCCTGACCTTCGACCATTACATCCGCGCCTTTGGTGTGACCTTTGGCGAGGGCACGATCCAATGGATCGGCGTGGCTTGGAAAAGCTTCTGGACCACCATGACCATCGCTTTGATCGCGGCACCTTTGACGGCGGCGGTCGGCATGTTGACCGGCTGGCTGATCGCGCGGCAGAACTTCCCCGGCAAAGGCATCTTCGAATTCGCCTTGATGATGAGCTTTGCCATCCCCGGCACGGTGATCGGCATCAGCTATGTGATGGCCTTCAACCTGCCGCCGATCCAGATGACCGGCACGGCGCTGATCTTGGTGATCTGCTTTGTCTTCCGCAACATGCCGGTCGGCGTGCGCGGCGGCGTGGCGGCGATGTCGCAGATCGACGGCTCATTGGATGAAGCCTCGCTCACCTTGGGCGCGGGATCGGGGCGCACTTTGCGCCGCGTGATCCTGCCGCTGTTGCGGCCCGCGATCACGGCCGCCTTGGTCTATAGCTTCGTGCGCGCGATCACTTCCATCTCGGCGGTCGTGTTCTTGGTGTCGGCCAAATACAACATGGCCACCGCCTATATCGTCGGTCTGGTCGAAAACGGCCAATACGGCGTGGCGATTGCCTATTCATCGGTACTGATCGTGGTGATGCTGACCGTCATCGGCAGCTTCCAATGGCTGGTGGGCGAGCGGCGCATTCGCCGCCGCCCCTCCCCCTCACATTCCCTGAAGGAGACATCCGCATGAGCCATTCCGCACGGCACGGCGCGGTGGAGTTTCGCCAGATCCGCAAGGATTACGGCACTTTCACCGCCATTCCCGATCTGAACCTGTCGATCGAGCCTGGGCAATTGGTGACGCTGCTGGGGCCTTCGGGCTGCGGCAAGACCACGACGCTGCGGATGCTGGCGGGTCTGGAAACCCCCAGCGCGGGTGCGATTTTGATTGGCGGGGCGGATGTGACCCGCCTGCCCCCCAATCGGCGCGATGTGACGATGGTGTTCCAAAGCTATGCTCTGTTCCCGCATATGAGTGTGATCGACAATGTCTCCTACGGGTTGGAATCCAGCGGGTTGAAACCCAAGGAGGCGCGCGAGGCGGCGGGGCGCGGCTTGGAGCTGGTCGGTCTGTCCGGTCTGGGCGGCAGGCTGCCGTCGGAACTGTCGGGCGGGCAGCAACAGCGGGTCGCGGTGGCCCGTGCCTTGGTGCTGGAGCCGCAGGTTTTGCTGCTGGATGAACCGCTGTCCAATCTGGACGCGCGTTTGCGCCGCCGTGTGCGCACCGAAATCCGCGAGTTGCAGCAGCGCCTTGGCTTTACCGCCGTCTATGTCACCCATGATCAGGACGAGGCTTTGGCAGTGTCCGACCGCATCGTGGTGATGAAGGACGGGCGCATCGCGCAAGACGGCAGCCCGCGCGATCTATATGAAACCCCCGCCTCGGATTTCATCGCCGATTTCATTGGCGAGGCCAATGTCGTCGATTGCACCGTCTTGCAGACCGACCATGGCCGCGCCTTGGTCGAACTGGGCGGTCAGACGCTGGAACTTGCCGCGCCTCAGGCCCGGATGGGGCCTGCGCGTTTGGCCCTGCGCCCCAATGCGTTTCGCATCGATCCCCTGCCCGCTGACGCGACCGTGCGGCAAGGCTTGCAAGGCGTGGTCACATCCGCCGCCTATCTGGGCGATCATGTCGAATATGAAATCGACAGCCCTGCCGGACGGCTGTTCATCGTCGACCCCGACAGTTCGGAACCTGCCCGCGTCGGCCAAGTCTTGCGGCTGTCCTATCGCGGACGCGGCGCGGCACTGATCTGCTGAGCATCATCATCCTTTTTGAGATAAAGGCTTTTCCAATGCCCCTTGATACCCTTGCCCCCAGCCGCGCCGCGCAACTTGAAGCCATCGCGCGGGCGGCGGGCGAACGCGCCAAACATTACTTCCTTGGCCGCGACGATCTGGTGATCGAAACCAAGCGCAGCCTGACCGATCTGGTGTCCATCGCCGACCGCGAGGTCGAAGATCTGATCCGCGCCGCCTTGAAAGAGGCCTTCCCCGAAGATGGTATCTTGGGCGAGGAATACGGGCTGGAAACCGGCACCAGCGGCATGACATGGGTGATCGACCCGATTGACGGCACGGCGCCTTTCCTGAACGGCTTGCCCGGCTGGTGTGTGTCGATCGGCTTGATGGATGATCAGGGTCCGATCCTTGGTGCGATCTTTGCGCCGATGATGGATGAAATGTTCATTGGCGGCAAAGGCTTGCCCACCACTTTGAACGGAAAACCCACCCGCGTCACCGACCGGTTCGATCTGCGCTCCGGCCTCTTGGCCACCGGCAGCAACGACCGCGTCTCGCCCGAACGCATCGGCCGCTGGCACCGCGACATGGCGGCCGCCGAAGTCGCATGGGTGCGCTATAGCACCGGCGCCTTGATGCTGGCCTATGTCGCCGCCGGTCGCGTCGTGGGCTTTGGCGAGCCGCGCATGTGCCTGTGGGATTGCCTGGCCGCCTATGCCCTGATCGAAGCCGCAGGCGGCAAGATCATGCCCTTCGGGCCGGATGCCTTGTTGGGCAAGCCCTTCCCCGTCTTGGGAGCGACCCAGAAAGATTACGACCAGATCGCGGAAATCTGCGGCTTTGATGATCCGGCTTGGGTGGCCTAACGCCTTGGGCGGGTCATCTGGAAGCGCGCCTCAGGGGTGATTTCGAAATAATCCACCGGCCCGCCTGCCCGCAAGATCGGGCTGGCGGCTGCGGTGTCGAAGATGCCATCGCGCAGCAAGTGCCGCGCGATATGGACCGCGACCACTTCGCCGGTCACGAACCACGATCCCACCGGACGACCATCAGCCGCGCGAAATTCTTGGATACTGCACAGCTTGCATTCCAAGGCCACCGGACTGCGCGCCACGCGCGGCGGCAGTACAAGGGTCGAGGGCGCGGCCTCTAGCCCCGCCAGCGTGAATTCGTCTTCGCCATGATCAGCATTGATGCTGGTCTGATTGACGGCTTCCGCCAGATCGCGGGTCGCCAGATTGCACACGAAGGCGCCGGTGTCTTCGCAATTGCGCAGGCTATCCTTGCGACCGATGCTAGAGAAGCCGACAATCGGTGGGGTGTAATTGAACATGTTGAAGAAGCTGTAAGGCGCCAGATTGCGCCGCCCTGCCCCGTCGATGGTCGAAATCCAACCGATCGGCCTAGGCCCCACGATCGCGCCAATCGGATCATGCGCCAAGCCGTGACCATCGGCCACCAGATAGCTGTGATATCGCGGATCGTTCATCGCCTGCCTCGTTGTTGCCCGATAGCCCCTATGTAGCGCGCCAAGGCCTTGGGAATCCATTATCTTCGCAAGATTCCCACTTGCCAGAATCTATTCGCACTGCCAAAAGAAGAAAAGAACGCGAAAATAGCAATTCCTGCAGTTTAGCGTTCACTTTAAAAACAAGACCGAACCGGCACAGGCAGACAGATATGACGGAAATGCGCATCGATCAGAAGATCCAAGCGATGGCGGCGCGGCTGAGCCGCTCGTTGGATTCCAATATGCGTAAATCCTTCCTACCGGACAATACCAAAGACCTGCGCCGCTTTTCGGCAGCGGAAGCCGCCGAGATGATCGGGGTGTCGCAAGACCATCTGCGCAAGCAATTCTTCAATGAAAAGCTGGACTTAGAGGTTGAAACCGATGCGCGCGGCCGCAGGTGGTATACCGCCGCGCAGATCGATCTGGCCCGTCACGCCATCGCGCAGGACAGCCGCGCGAAACGCTTCGAATATCTGGTGCCCGGCCGTCGCGAGGGCGATCGCTTGCAGGTGATTTCGGTCGCCAACTTCAAGGGCGGTGCGGGCAAGACAACCAGTGCGATTCACTTGGCGCAGAAGCTCGCCTTGGATGGCTATCGCGTGTTGGCGGTGGATCTGGACCCGCAGGCCAGCCTGACATCGATGTTCGGTCTGCGCCCCGAGATCGAATTTTCTGAAACCGGATCGGTCTATGATGCTTTGCGCTATGATGAACCGGTGCCTTTCGCCGATATTGTACGCAAGACCTATTTCCACAATCTGGATTTGGCCCCAGCAGGCCTGATGCTGTCGGAGTTTGAAACTGAAACCGCCCATGCGCTGCGCGTCAATGCGCAACCGCCCTTCTATCAGCGCTTGGCGATCTGCCTGTCTCAGGTGGAAAACGATTATGATGTGGTGGTGATCGATTGCCCGCCGCAGCTTGGTTTCATTACACTTTCGGCGCTGGTCGCATCCACCGGCTTGATCGTGACGGTGGTGCCGGGCATGTTGGATGTGGCCTCGATGGCGCAATTCCTGCAGCTGGCCTCCAGCCTGATGAGCGCTGTGGCCGAAGTCGGCGGCTCGCCGGATTGGAATTTCATGAAATTCCTGATCACGCGGCACGAGCCCAATGACGGGCCACAAACCCAGATGGCGGCCTTCCTGCGCACGATGTTTGGCGAGGATGTGCTGACCCGCACCTTTGTCAAATCATCCGCCGTCTCGGATGCGGGCCTGACCCAGCAAACCCTGTTCGAAATCCACCGCGCCGATATCAACCGCCAAACCTATGATCGCGCTATTGAATCCATCACCGGAGTGGTCCGTGAGATCGAAGATCTGATCCAGACCGCTTGGGGCCGGAAGGAGGCGTAAACCATGGCACGTCGCATCACATTCGAAGTCGAAGACGAAGCTCCGCTGGCATCGGTGGAAAGTTCATCGCGCGCGCCGTCATTATCGGGCATGGCACGCTCGCTGCAAGCCGCCGCTGCCGCCACGATCCGTGAAATTCCGGTCGATCAGATCGACGCATCCGGCTTCCGCGACCGTCTGGAAATGGACGAAGAAGAGGTCGAAGAGCTTGCCCATTCGATCCGCCAACAAGGCCAGCTGATCCCGATCTTGGTCAGCCCGCTGCCGCAGGGGCGCTATCGTATCGTCTATGGTCGCCGCCGCTTGGAAGCCCTGCGTCGTTTGGGCCTGCCCGCCAAAGCCTTGGTGCGCGATCTGGATGACACACAGGCCATCATCGCCCAAGGACAGGAAAACAGCGTCCGCAAGGATCTGTCATGGATCGAAAAAGCGAGCTTCGCCCGTGAGTTGCTGGATGCTGGCCGCTCGGATGAACTGGTTTGCGATGCGCTGAATATCGACCAGAAGGCCCGCCGTTCGGGCGATAAGCTGACCGGTTTGTCGCGGATGCGGCAGGTCACGGCGCGTTTGGAAGCCGGATTGATCGAAGCTGTGGGCCCTGCCCCGTCGGTCGGGCGCGACCGTTGGTATGACCTGTCGATGCAGATCGAACGCAAAAGCATCGGGCCGGATGCGCAAGACCTGCTGATTGCGGAAATCCAAACCGCGCGCGAGGCCGGCATGGCGGACAGCAATGAGCGTTTTTCGCTGCTGGAAATGCTGATCAACCGCAAGGATCAAGCACCGCGCACGGTCGAGCAAGAGGCCGTTAACGAATTTCGTGGTGCTTTGGGCCTGATCAAGGTCAATGCCCGCAGCGCCAATATCACCATCAAAGCCAAAGACGCGGTCGAGCTGCATGCTTGGATCCGCGACAATCCCGATGCCGCGCTGCAGGCTTTGCAGCGCGCCTGTGCCGAAGAAATTGAAACCAAAGAGAAAGGGAGCACAGTGTAGAACGAAAAGGCCCCTCGAGAAACCCGAGAGGCCCTAGCCGGAAAAGGGCGCCAACCCTTCACACAGGCAACTTTCACACCTGTCAATCTAGCTTGGGCTGAACCTTTATTCAACACCACTTGTTGGTGAATGAACTCTTATGGTTCATCGAAACGTATGGTCATCGGCCAATACGCTCGTTTCACACAGGTTTTTTGTGGCTTACTCCGTCCGATTGCTGTGAAAACAAGATGCGCAGAGCGATGATTGCGGCTGCGGCCGCTCCTGATATGCCCGAAAAAGATCCCCGATGGCTGGCCCTGTCGCTTGTGCAGGCCGCTCGCGATTCGCTGCAACTGCGCGATCGTGATATCGCCGTGCTGCGTGGCTTGTTGAGCCTGATCACCGCCGCGGCCTGGACCAATGGGCAAATGATCATGGTCTATGCGTCAAATAACGTGCTGATCGAACGCTGCGACGGGATCGAGGAACGCACGCTGCGCCGCCGCCTGACCCGTCTTGCCGAGGCGGGTTTGATCCGGCGGGCGATCAGTCCGAACCGCAAACGCTATTTGCTGCGCGATGTGAATGGCCAAATCCTGCAAGGCTATGGCTTCGATCTTGGCCCCCTGCGCGATGCGCTGGCCTCTTTGGCCGAGATGGCCGCTGCTGCGCAGCGTAACCAACAAGAGATTAAAATCCTGCGTAAGCTATTGCGGGATCGGATCTGGCATCTGGATCAGGCGGGCCAAGATATCGCCGCCTATCGGCCGTTGTTGCGCAATAAGACGTCCGTTGAAGCCTTGCGGGACGCCATTGCGGCCTGTGAAAAACTATTGCCGCAAGCTGTGGATATGCCGCAAGTTATGGCAGCTTTTACGGACAAAATGTCCGACAGCGACAGCGACATTGTCCGAGACATTCAGAGTTCGGATAAAGAGATATTAAGAAAGAAAGCAGGACCCCAACATTTGCAAAGCTATGTCGACAAGGCCGAACAAGCCACAAGCTTCGCGCCTAGACCAATCAGCACTTGGACCGACCTTCACCGCCTGACGGATATCTTAGGACCAGCCATGAATATCAGCACAAAGCTTTTGAGTGATGCGAAGGCGGTATTGGGCGAAAAGGAATCCTCATTGGCGATCATCGGAATATTGGAAGCCGGATCGCGCATCCAACGACCCGCAGCCTATTTGCAAAGATTGATGGTAGAAGCACGCCTTGGCACCCTGCGCATAGAGCGGATGTATCAATCCTTGGTTCGAAAAAGCATCGGTTTCCGGCCGGAAACAGCGCATTGAAGATCTGATGCCAGATTAGCCGCAGGTCACATTCAAGCAGGCCCTTGCTGAAAAGCCAAACTCGCATATACTCCCCCCTAGTATAAGATGAGGACCAGATGCCCCATAGTCCCGCCGAAAAGAAGCGAGTCCTAACGCGTGTCCGCCGCCTGCGTGGCCAGCTGGATGCTTTGGAACGCGCCCTTGAAGCCGGAACCGATTGCGCCCCGATCTTGCAACAGATTGCTGCCATTCGCGGGGCGACCACTGGTCTGATGAATGAGGTGCTTGAAGGGCATATCCGCGAAACCTATCCCACGCCAACCGATGGCGATAGGGATGCGCAAGTGGATGACCTGATTGGCCTGCTCAACAGATACTTGAAATAAACCACTTCTCCAAAGGATGCCCCTCATGAAATCGCGCGCAGCAGTCGCCTTCGGCCCCGGTAAACCGCTTGAAATCGTCGAGATCGACGTCGCTCCGCCGAAAGCGGGCGAGGTTCTGGTCAAGATCACCTCGACCGGTGTTTGCCATACCGATGCTTTCACTTTGTCGGGCGATGATCCCGAAGGTATTTTCCCGTGCGTGCTGGGCCATGAAGGCGCGGGCGTTGTCGTCGAGGTTGGCGAAGGGGTCACCTCGGTCAAGCCGGGCGATCACGTCATCCCGCTTTACACGGCCGAATGTGGCGAATGCCTGTTCTGCAAATCGGGCAAGACCAATCTGTGCACTTCGGTTCGTGCGACCCAAGGCAAGGGCGTGATGCCCGATGGCACCACCCGCTTCTCCTATAATGGCGAGCCGATCTATCACTATATGGGCTGCTCGACCTTCTCGGAATATACGGTGGTCGCGGAAGTGTCGCTCGCCAAGATCAATCCGGAAGCGAACCATGAACATGTCTGCCTGCTGGGCTGTGGCGTGACCACCGGCATCGGTGCGGTTCATAACACCGCCAAAGTGCAAGAAGGCGATAGTGTGGCTGTCTTCGGTCTGGGCGGTATCGGCTTGGCGGTGATCCAAGGCGCGCGTCAGGCGAAAGCGGGTCGCATCATCGCGATTGACACCAATCCGGCCAAGTTCGAACTGGCCAAGCAGTTCGGCGCGACCGATTGCGTCAACCCCAAGGATCACGACGCCCCGATCCAACAGGTCATCGTCGAGATGACCGGTTGGGGCGTGGATCATTCCTTCGAATGCATCGGCAATGTGAATGTCATGCGGGCCGCTTTGGAATGCGCGCATCGCGGCTGGGGTCAGTCGGTGATTATCGGCGTTGCGGGGTCTGGGCAGGAAATTTCCACCCGTCCCTTCCAACTGGTGACCGGCCGCAAATGGATGGGCACCGCCTTTGGCGGCGTCAAAGGCCGCTCGCAATTGCCGAGTATGGTTGAACAATCCATGAAGGGCGAGATCGAGCTGGCGCCTTTCGTCACCCACACCATGTCTTTGGATGAAATCAATGATGCTTTCGATCTGATGCATGAAGGCAAGTCGATCCGCAGCGTGATCAACTACTGATCCGACTGACATCTGCTGCGTAATCGGCCCCGATGGCGAAATGCTGTCGGGGCTTTTTCGTTTCTGGCGGGTAAAACTGCGGTTTCCGGCAGGAAACCATGCCGAAGCCACGCGCCAGAGCATGGAACCATGCGTGTTTATGCGAAAATTGTTCCCGTCAGGGGGCATGATTTGAAATGGCCACGGTCAAGACCTGCTGCCGCGATGCGCTTAGCCGTCCGAATGATCCTGAAAACTTCCGTGATATCGCAGAGGCGGCGGATCTGGATCGCAAGTATATCAAAGCGCATCATGCGAAGCTGGTCTTGCCGCCGGTCCAAACGCCGCCGTTGTATTTCGCCGGTGAGATGGTCAAAAAAAACCTGTCATGGGGCGAGTCGCCGGCGCAAGTGGGCGAAAAGATTGCCGCCGCGCGGGCCGCTGCCGTCGCGCGGGGCCGAAAGGTCAGCTTCGGCATTCCTCTGCATTTCATCCTGCGAAAAACCGATGAGGCGGCTTGGGAGGCTGCCGCTCCGTTGATTTCGCAATTGTCGGATGACACCATTGCCACCGCGTAAAAGCTGGCGCAATGCCTTTGGCCAAAACGCCTGTTCGGCGGTGCGGGCATGGTGGGAATGTGGCAAGCGTTGCTGCGAAATCCTGATCGGCGTCACGGCGCCGATGATGATCGCGCCATAATTCCCCAAAGGCGGGTTTGTTCCCGCCTTTTTTTATAGCGGTTGCGGGCGGCGGATAGACGCCAGCATTCCGCTGATTGGGCGCGAAAACTCGCTTACATCGGCCACTTTGGCCTTAAATATATGGCCCGATCGGCGGTATGGCGCATAATGCGGCCATGAGTTTAACTGCATTAAACCCCGACCCGACCGATAGCCCCCCCGCAGATAGCCCGTGCAGCGTTGATGTGCTGGCGCATATTTCCGCAAATCCCCAAGACTGGGCGCTGTTCTTTGATCTTGATGGCAGCCTGATCGATCTGGCCCCGCGCCCCGATGCCGTCGTGATGCCCGAGGGATTGCGTGACGCGCTTGCCAAACTGCATATCCGTCAGCAGGGTGCTTTGGCGGTGATCACGGGGCGGCCGAGGGCTTTCGCGCAGGACCTGCTGCAGCTGCCGCAGATCGATGTGATCGGGTTGCACGGGGCGGAAGGTCTGGGCGCGCCGCCCGCCCCTTTGCCCGATGCCGCGAAATTGCTGATGGCGCAAGCGGCTGCGCGTCATGGGCTTTTGTTCGAAGACAAGGGTCGCGCCGCAGCATTGCATTACCGCCTTGCACCTGATGCCAAGGGCCATGCGCAGCAGGCGATGGAAGAGGCGGCCGCCTTGGCCGGTCCCGCTTTCGCGCTTCGATCCGGTAAATGCGTGATCGAGCTATGCCCCCTTTCGGCCGACAAAGGCCGCGCTTTGCAAGATTTGATGCGGCGTCCGGCCTATCGCAATCGCAGGCCTTTGGCGGTGGGCGATGATGTCACCGATGAGGCGATGTTCGCCGCCGCCCAAGCGATGAACGGCTTTGGCCTGCGCATTGGCGCGGATCTGCAGGGCAGCCAAGCGCGGCTGTTGTTGCCGGACCCGCAATCCCTAAGGCTTTGGATTGAAAGGAGTGTTTTATGACAACCGATATCGATCCGGTAAATCCTGCGGCCCAGTCGCTTGAATTGGGTGTGATCGGCAATTCCGCAGTCGCGGCTTTGGTCACAGCGCAGGGGGCGATCACGTGGCTTTGCCTGCCGCGTATGGACGGCGATCCGCTGTTTTGTAGCTTGCTATCGCCCAAGGCGGGGCCGCATGAAGGCGAATGGTCGATCCGGCTGGTCGATCAGGTGGCATCGAGCCAACGCTATATCCGCAACACCGCCATTCTGGAAACGGTCATCACCGATGCGGCGGGCAATAGCCTGAAGATCACCGATTTCGCGCCGCGCTTCCATCAGGACGGACGCATATTCCGTGGTTTGAATATCATTAGGCTCGTCGAAGTCACGGCGGGCACGCCGCGTGTCGTGGTGCGCATCCGTCCTCGGGCGGGTTATGGCGCCACAGCGGCGCTGCGCAGGCGTGGCAGTAATCATATTCGATTCATTGCAGATGAAGAGGTGATGCGCCTGACCACCGATGCGCCGATTGACTACATCCTGCACGAGACGCCCTTCATGGTGGAGCGGCCCTTTGCCATGGTGCTTGGTCCCGACGAAGGCCTAAGCGACAATGCCATGGCCATCAGCCGACGCTTCCTGCGCCAGACCAAGGAGTATTGGCAGAACTGGTCGCGCGCTTTGGCGCTGCCGCCTGATTACCAGCAGCTGACGATTCGGGCAGCGATCACGCTAAAGCTTTGTTCTTACGAAGATACTGGCGCGATCATGGCGGCTTTGACCACGTCGATCCCCGAATATGGCGATACGGGGCGGACATGGGATTACCGGTTCTGCTGGCTGCGCGACAGCTATTTCACGGTGCAGGCGCTCAACAGCCTGAACGCCACCCATACGATGGAACGCTACCTGCAATATGTCTCCAATCTGGTGGCCAGCGCGCCGGACGGTTTGCTGCAACCGCTGTTCGGTCTGGGCTGCGAGACGCAGGTGGATGAATATATCATGCCGGATCTGGCAGGCTATCGCGGTTTGGGTCCGGTGCGGCGCGGCAACGGGGCGTGGACGCAGATCCAGAATGACGGCTATGGTTCGGTGATCATGGCGGTGACGCAGGCTTTCTTCGACGAACGGCTGCCGTCGCTGGGCGGGATCGATCTGTTCCGCAGGTTGGAACAGGTGGGGCGCGAAGCCGCCAAGCGCTGGGATCAGCCCGATGCGGGCCTATGGGAATTCCGCACCCGCAGCGAGGTGCATACCCATTCGGCGGTGATGTGCTGGGCCGCGTGTGACCGGCTGGCGCGCATCGCGGCCCATCTGGGATTGCAAGCCGAACAGGCCCAATGGAGCGCCACCGCCGCCCATATCCATGCCGAAATCTGCACACGCGGTTGGAATGCGACGCGCGGCTGTTTCGTGGCAAGCTTCGGTGGCGAGGATGTCGATGCCAGTCTGCTGTTGATGGCGCAGACTGGCTTCCTGCATCCGCAGGACCCGCGCTTTATCGCCACATTGGCCGCTTGCGAGCGGGACCTGCGCGAGGGCAACCATCTGTATCGCTATCGCCGTCCCGATGATTTCGGCGCGCCCGATACCGCGTTCAGCGCCTGCACCTTCTGGCTGATCGACGCCTTGCTGCGCGTGGGTCGCAAGGAAGAGGCCCGCGAGATTTTCGACGACATCCGCGCGCGTTGCACACCTTTGGGGCTATTGTCGGAAGGGGTGCATACCCAGACCGGCGAATTATGGGGGAACTTCCCGCAGACCTATTCGATGGTGGGATTGATCAACGCATCCGTGGCCCTGTCGCGCAGCTGGGAGGAGGTTCTATGAGCAGATTGATTGTCGTCTCCAACCGTGTGCCCGATCCATCCGCGCCGCAAGCGGGCGGATTGGCCACCGCGCTGAAGCCTGCCTTGGAAGCACAAGGTGGTGTCTGGTTCGGCTGGTCGGGTCATAGCCATGACGGTCCGGCCCCCTTGCCCGACGTCACCACGCGCGAGAAAAACGGTGTGCGCTATGTGCTGACCGATCTCGCCGCGCAGGATGTTGAGGAATATTATCAAGGCTTTGCCAATGGCGTGCTGTGGCCCTTGTGCCATTACCGTCTGGGGCTGACCGATTATAACCGCCGCGATGATGCGGGCTATCGCCGTGTCAATCGGCTGTTTGCTGAACGCCTGCTGCCCTTTAT
>DALYSR010000083.1:0-15917 GCA_031991825.1 Paracoccaceae bacterium | reverse complement strand
GTGCGGGTGGCGGAAAGGATCATGATGTCGGTCATAGGGGCCTCAGAATTTACGGCTAAAATCGGGTTTGCGACCTTCGGCGAAGGCTTGGACCGCCTCGGCATGGTCGGGCAAGGTAGAGGCGATGACCTCATAGGCGCGCGCGCTTTCGAACACGCTGCCAAGCTGTTGTTTCAGTGCCAGATTGACCGATGCTTTGGTCCAGCGCACCGCTTGCTGCGCGCCGCGTTCCAGCTTTTGCGCGAAGGATTGCACGCTCTGATCCAGATCGGCGGCAGGCACGGCGCGGTTGATCAACCCGATCTGGGCCGCGCGCGAGGCTTGCAGCCTATCGCCGGTCCGGTGCAGGCGGTCATCGGCATTAGCGCCAAGATCCAGCTTGCGCGCTCGCCTGCCCGTCTGGCGCACCAGCAGGTCACAGGCGATATGCTCTTGGACGCCAGAGGTCAGATTGACCATGGTTACTCCTGTCTCATCCGTCTCATAGGGGCCGACAGCAGGCGGAACAGGGTCTGCGCCGCCCCCAACCGGCAGCGGGCGTCAGGAAGGTGACGTCCGCTGCCGCTTGCGCCAGCAATTCCGCAATGCCATAGCTGAACCAGAAACCGGTTTCATCGTCCGCAAAGACGACATGCCCGCTGTCGAAGGGCTGCGGCGCGCCGTTTTGCAAAATGTCGAACCACGTTCCGCGCGCAATGCGCCAATGGGTCGTCCATCGGGCGGGTTCAGCGCCGGTGGCAAGCCCCACCTCGTCGTTGCCCGCCAGATCCTGCATCGAGGTGATCGGCGTTTGCAGCGGATGTCGATCGCGCCGCGGCGCAAGTCGCCCCTCAGGTGATCGACAATTTTCAGCAAGCCGCTGCGATGGGGCAGCGACGATGCCCGCAGGAACTGCTCGCCCAAGGCATCGCTCGCCTCGAACAGGGTGACGTTTTGACCGCGCTGCGACAACATCCGCGCGGCTTCCATGCCCGCCAGACCGCCGTCCAGAATGCCGCCTTCTTTTTCGCCGTGGCGTCGGTGGCTTCATGGAGTGGCGCATGGGTTCGCGCCCCGTTTCGGGGTTCACCGCGCAATGCAGATGCGGGAAGAAGGCGCGGCAATCCTGATTGAGCCCGATGCAGAGGCGGATGCGGCCCCGCTCAGCGCGCCGCGCTTTTACGGCGAAATCGGTGCGGCAAAGCTCACGGGTCGCGGCGATGGTTTCCAGCGCCAAGCGCAAGCGGTTTTCCGCGCTGCCCCCCAGTGGTCATCGCGCTGGTTTGAGGCTTGCGACAGGATTTGCGCGAACAAATAGCCATGGGCCGCATGCAATTCGACTGCGTCATAGCCGCTTTCCTGCAGGTTCAGCGCGGCATGGGCAAAATTATCGATGAAGGCGCGGATTTCCTTTTCGCTCATCTCTTTGGGCGGAGAAGGGTCGCGCGGGCCATGGATGGCAGATGCGCTGCGCGGGGCATATTCCGCTTCCATCCTGTTGGTTTCACGGCCAAAATGGCACAGATGTCCCGCGATTTTCGCGCCATTGGCATGGACCCCGTCACAGCGCTTTCGCACCATCGCCGTGCCATGGGGCAGCCTCGCAGGGCGGTTGGACCATGCCAAGCGGTCAGCCTGCACCGACGAGAATAATTTTGGATAGCTTGGCTGTGACAGCCGAGACATCTCTTAATTGGCAAACCAACTGGTCGGGTGATATTTTGGTGCCAGTAGATTGCTACCCTGTCAATCGATCGAAAGCGACCTGTCCGCAAATGACGATCAACGGGCCGGAAGACGTGATCACAATTGACAGAATGAAAAATTAACCAATGGATCGACCAGTCGGTCATGTAATTTACCATGGGCGGATAGCCAGTGGCTGCCGCTATATCTTCCGCAAAATATCGTCGAAGAGGTGTTCATGGCAAAAGTCGAGATCAGGGGCTTTTTATAAAAGAATACAAGGAAACGCCCCCCACCATCGCCGCCAATAATCTTGACATCACGATCGAGGATGGCGAATTTCTGGTGCTGCTGGGCCCGCGCGGCTGCGGCAAGACCTCGACGCTGCGCTGCCTTGCAGGGCTGGAAGCCCCTGATCGCGGGCAGATCCAGATCGGCGACAAAACCGTGACGGATGTGGCACGCGGCATCGGCATGGAGTTCCAGTCCTATGCCTTGTGGCCGCATATGACGCTGCGTGATCAGGTCCGCAACCAGCTGCACCAGTTGCATCGCCACTTGGAATTCACCGCCGTTTTCGTGACCCATGACCAAAGCGAGGCTTTGTCTTTGGCCGATCGCATTGCCGTTTTGAACAAGGGTTCGGTCGAACAACTGGATACCGCGCAGCACGCCCTCGAAGAGCCTGCGACCGAATATGCCGCGGCTTTCATGGAAATGACCGAACGGCTGGTGATGCAGCGGGGCCAAAGCGGATGGGCTTTGGCATCCGGCGCGACGCTTTGATCACGGCCTGCCCGCCAGCCATGGCATCCCCTGGGAAGAAGACTATGCCGCGGCCTATTGCGCGCGGCGCAATCGGGGCGAGATCGCGCATTGGCATTACTACGTCGCCTTCTCGCTGTTCCGGACTGCGGCAATTTTGCAAGGGGTCTACGCCCGCGCCTTGCAAAAGACCGCTTCGAACGAAAATGCGCTTGCAGTCGGCAAGCGGGCCGAGAAAGCTGCGGAACTTGCTTGGGCGGCCGCCCAACGCGACGGACGTAGCTGATACAGAACAAGGACAAGCTCGGCATGGAGTTCCCCCTCACTTTTCCTTATCCTGAGCCGCCCCCCTTCGGTGATGTCCTTGAAATCGCGCCCGATCTCCTTTGGGCGCGATTGCCGCTTCCGTTCCGTCTGAACCATGTGAACATCTATCTCCTGCGCGATGATGAGGGCTGGGCCGCGATCGATGCGGGGATTGCCACGCCAGAGGCGCGCGCCGCTTGGCAGGCGCTGATGGCAGGGCCGCTGCAGAACCAGCGGTTGACCAAGGTCATCGTCACCCATAGCCACCCCGACCATGTCGGCCTTGCGGGCTGGCTGAGCCGCGAATATGGCGCGGAAATCATCACCAGCCAGACCACTTGGCTGACCTGCCTTTACGAAAGCCTTGCCCCCGAAGCGATGGGCGACAAGGCCTATCGGCAGGATTACCTGCGCAACGGGTTGACGCATGAATATGTCGATGTGATCGTCAATATGGGCCATGGCTATCTGCGTATGGTCGAACCCCTGCCCCCGACCTTCCGGCGTGTCACCGCAGGCGACAGTCTCCGCATCGGTGCGCGGGAATTCACCGTCATGACCGGCGAAGGCCATGCCGCCGAGCAGATCATGCTGTGGGGCGCCAAGGACAAGCTGTTCTTTTCCGCCGATCAGGTGATCGCCAAGATCAGCCCGAATGTCTCTGTCTGGGCGACCGATCCCGATGGCGATCCCTTGGGGCGGTTCCTGAACTCTCTGGCCTCGATCAAGCAACACCTTCCGCCCGATTGCTTGGTGCTGCCGGGCCATCAGCTGCCCTTTATCGGCGTGGATTTGCGCGCAGATGCCTTGATCGCGCATCACCATGAACGCTGCGGTCGGATCATAGCGGCGGCAAAGGACAGGCCGGTCACCGTCTATGACCTATTGCCGGTGCTGTTCCGAATGCCGCTGGACCCGCATGAAACCACTTTCGCCTTCTTCGAGGCAAGGGCGCATGTCAACTATCTGATAGAAAAAGGGGATTTGACTTGGGAACAGGGCGATGACGGCGTGCGCCGTCTGCGCAGCGCCATCTGATTTCGCCCCTTATCCAGCGCCCCCGTTCGGGGGCGTTTGCATTTCCGATCCACCGGTCTTGCAGAAAAATCGCGCCAAGTCCTAACAAGGCGCTTGACGAAAGACCCTTCAGCATTTTTCGAATAGTTCGACTGGTCGGTTGATAATAATCCCGCCCAAATTTCCCGAGGAACTTTCCATGACCGCCGCCGTCATCGCCGCTACTGCGCTTAGGTCGATTAGCCGTGCCTATCGCGGTGCTTTCAACAATACCTCCGCGGCGTTGCTGGCTGCCCATGCCATGCGTCATGCGCTGGAACGCGCGCGCCTGCCCCCCGCCGAGGTCGAAGATGTGGCCATGGGCGCAGCCCAGCAGCAAGGCACCCAGGCCTTCAACGTGGCACGCCAAACGGCGATGCGCGCGGGCTTCCCCCGTGTCGGTGGCGGGCCTTCGGTGGAGTGTCAATGCGCCGCGTTCCGTGGCGGCGCCTGACACCGGCATCGTGCTGGCGGGCGGTGTGGATCGCTCTGCCCGCGCTGCTGGAGCGTGCGGGTGGCATCGCGGGGACCTTGCGTGGATCGGGCATCGGGGCGGCGTGATGATCCAGCCCGCCGAAGGCGAGGCCGCGTTCCGTGGCTTGGAGGGCGTGACCAAGACGGCGGGCAGCTTTGTGTCGGGCATGTTCGGCTGGCAGGAGGAAATCGCCCCCTCTGCCACGGGGCTGTGGCCGGTCGATCCGCGCCGTGCGGCTTTGCCCGATTGGTTGGGGGTCTGGGGACCTTGGGCTGTCGTCTTTCACGGCTTGGACCGGTATCACCAAGATCGGCAAACCGCAGGCAGGCGAAACCGTGGTCGTCTCTGCCGCAGGCGGCGCGACAGGATCGATGGCGGGCCAATAGGCCAAGAGCCGTGGTGCCCGCATTGTGGGCATTGCGGGGGGCAGGCAAACTGCGCCCGCGTGGTGGAGACTTCGGCTTCGATGCTTGCGTTGGCTACCGCGCATAGGATTTCCTAGCGCAGTTGGATCGCGCCTATCCTTTAGGTTGGGAATTTGTGACCATGCGGATCTCTAAAACGCTGTAGCAGCGCTTGCCAGAGGGCTTCTGGGGTCACTACGATCAACCAAAGCAATATATGACCAATCGGTCGGTCAAGTATTAGGGCGGGTTCAACAAGTCCATCGTCGCATCTGGAAGGGGCATATGAGATTCAAGACCGTTAAACGCGCAGCACTGGCCGTCAGTTCAATTTCATCGTGGAAGACAATGCCTACAACCCGCAGCAAACCATCGCGGCGGCGCGCATGTGGAAGGCGTGACCTCTGTGTCGCTGACCCTGCTGCCCAATAGCGACACGCCGGACATCGCGCAATGCCGCGCGGATATGGCCACCTATGTCCCCGGACAGCGGCGCGATGTCGTGGCGCTACTGGGCTATGGCGGGCCATGGTCTTTGCCGCGGGTCTTGCCGCCGCACCGGAAGCTTTGACCCGCGACAGCCTGCTGTTCCCGCTGAAGATCGAAGGCGGCAAATGGGGCGCAGCGGGCGATCCGATGACTACCGCAGCTTTCGATAGCTGACCCCAATGGGCGATGCAGCATCGGCGTCGTCTATCCTGAATTCACGTCCGAAATCCCCTTTATGCGGCCTTGCGGCAGCGCATGTCCCCCCTTGAGGAGCCAGACCCTTGGGCGAATTCCTATCCGTCATCATCGCAGGCATTGCCACCGGCTCGGCCTATGCGCTATTGGCCTTGGCCGTTGTCATCATCTTCCGCTCGACCGATAGGGTGAATTTCGCCATCGGGGACACGGGGGCCTTCGGGCTTTATGCGGGCCTCTACGGGCTGGGTCTTGGCCTGCCCGTAGCTGGCCTGTATCTTGGGGGAGCTGGTCGCCGCAGGCATCGGGGTTGTGACCGAAAGATGCATCATCCGGCCCTTGGGTCATGGACCCAAAGTCGCCTTCGTGGCCTTGGAGGTCACCATAGGCTTGGGGCTGGTCCTGCAAGCCGCCATGGGCGCGATCTGAGGCCGCGCGCCGCGCAAGCTTCCCGCCCTTGGTCGAAGGCTGGATCAATATCGGCGGCATTCCGATTCCGATGAACAAGATCGCGGCCACGGTTGCCGCATTGATCGCCATGGTTCTGGTGGCGTGGCTCTTCGGCTATAGCCCCTTCGGCATCGCGATGCCGCCTCCGCCGAAGACCCGATCGCCGCGCCGATGTTGGGGTTCAAGACCGGCAAGATCGCGGCTATCGCATGGGTCTTGGGCTGTGGCTTGGGTGCGATTGCGATGATGTTCCTGACCTTTGAAGCCTCGCTCAATCCCTATGTCGCCCATGCGCCGTTGTTCCGCGCTTTTGCGGGCGTGTTCTTGGGCGGCATGACATCGATGCCCGGCGCGGTGATCGGCGGCTTCCTGATCGGCATCCTTGACACTGTGGTGGGCAATTACCTGTCGGCCAATTACCGCGACACCATCGTCTTCGCGATCATCGTCATGGAGCTGTTCTTGCGTCCTGCCGGTTTAATGGGCCAAATCCGCAAGGAGCGTGTCTGATGCATTCCCTTCTTTCCGACACCACCCGCTTGCGCCGCTTGCTGCTGATCGCGATCCTTGGCCTTATCGCTTGGGCCATGGTCGGCCCGCTGCATCTGGCGGGGGATTATCATAGCTTCATCATCGTCGCGATCAGCTACACCACCGTCATCACGATGTCGGTGTCGATGCTGGCGGGCACCGTGGTGGGCGCCGCTTTCGTGATCGCCGTGCCGGAGCTTGCGCGCGGCTATGAGCGCCACAGCCCCTCTGGCGGCGATGGCCGCGTGACAGGATCTCGTGTCGTAGGCGCCGTCTGCCGTCACAGAGGTGATCGCCTCTTGAGGCGTGATTTGGTCGCGCAAGTCCGGCAGGATCGGGGCGTCACCGACGGCACTGAAGGTAATCTCGAGCGCAAGGAAGTCCAGTGGTTGTTCATCTACGGCGATGTGGATTTTATGCCAGATACGGCGTTTGGAGCCGCCATTCTTGCGGCGCCGCCACTCACCTTCAGCCTGTTCTGCCGCCGGCTCAACGTGCTGAAGTCAGGCACTGACCAGGTAAGCGCGCAAAGCTTCAAGAGGCTTTCCATGACCCCTGTGGACTGTCTCAAAGGTAGCCTGAACAACCCTGTCAGGGTCAGGCAGGCTTGAATGGCCGCATCGCTATAGGTCTGCTGCCGGCCCCGCTTGCCGGAAGGCGTAGCCGCCCATTCCATAGCCGCATCAAACCATACGGTCAGTGAACCTCAGCGCTTCAACGCTTGACTATAAGAACGCCAGTTGCTGGTCTTGTAGTGGAGTTTGGAAGGATAGCTCATCCTGACAGCATAACAGATTCACCTAAAATTCTGAATCCTAAACGATGCGTGCAACACTGCCCCATTCCTTGGAAAACGCCGCCGCAGTCATCGCGCATGACCTTGAATTCCATGCGCTTCTTGGTCGATCGGCGGCCATTGGGGCTTTAGAATTCGCCTGCGGTTCGGCAGGGATATTGCTGTTCTGTGCCAGCAAGGATTTTACCGGCAGCCTGCCTGCCGCGCGCCATGGATTGGCGCAGGCCCATCAGGCAATCACCACTGCCGTGCTGGCAGGCGATGCGCAAACCGCCAAAGACTGGATGCGCCGTCATATCGCCGACTTCCGTTGCGGCTATGAAATCGCGGGCTTTGATACCTTGCAAGTCATTGATATCAAAAAGGGCGACGTCGAGGACAATCCGGTGCTGTCATCGACCGCGGGTGAAGCCGGAATGTGAAGGACCAAATTTCACAGCAACAGCGACAGCCGCATAAGCCGCAAATCCCAGCGGATCTTGCAAAGCCTGCCGCAAAAGCGCCGTTTTGGACAGCGTCGCTTTGCCTTCGCGCGCCATCAAATGCGGATAAGTCGTACAAATTTGCGCCACACCCAAATTCTGCCGCCGCCGCACCCGCCTTAAGGCTGCGAAGCCTTCGATCATCGGCCAGTCATAGCGCGCCGGAACTTGCCGTCGTTCTTCGGGAAGAAATTGCAACCGCACGAAAGTATCATCCGAAATGAGGTTCGGAAACGCCCCCCATCTGGCCCGCCCCGCTGGGTTCACCGCAAAGAAACCATAGGCCGCCGCAATAGCGCGGTTGAACGGCAGCCCCTGCCAAAATCTTGCATAGGCGCGGCTGGTCCAACTGCGCGGAGGGGGAATATGCGGTGTGCCACTGGCAAAAATCGCGCCGTCATCTTGCGACAGCACCTTGACGATTTGATGCAGCAATCTGGCAGAGACCACCACGTCAGCGTCAAGATAAGCCCGCAGCCCAAACCGCGCCGCTTGATCCCCCGCATTTAACGCCAAGGGTTTGGAACCTTCCTGCAGCTCGATGACATGCAGGTCCCATGCCTTTTTATCCTTCATATAGCCGCGCGCAATTTCGGCCGTGTGATCGCGACAGCCATTGGCGACAACGATCACCTGCCCGCCGATCGGCTTGCCATCCTCATCGACCGAGCCGAAAAGCGCATCCAGGCAAGTGCCAAGATAATGCGCCTCGTTTGATGCAGGGATGATAACGCTGATCATAAAGCTTTCGACCCTTCGGCATAGGATTATGGGAAGGCTATCGCGAAAGGGTTAAGCAATCCATTAGAAACGATGGGAACAGTGAGCGATGCTTGCGTTTCGGACGGCGTGATCGAACAGGTTCGCCTTTGTCGGCCATTCGCATTTCTTGATAGGATTTGGTGCCTGAAGCGCCTTGCGGTGTGGCCGGCCAGTTGGGTCAGAGCAAAGGTGTCCGCCACAACAGGCCGAGGCGCGTTCTAAATCCTTTTTACCGCTTACCTTCCTGCAGCAGGCCCCCTCGCCCGAAAGAATTAGCGCCATGTGCGTGAAATCCGCGCGCGGTCAGCTCCCCGCCGATATTCATAGCCTTCTCGTCTGTGCCCAGAATAGGCCACATTTCCGCCATAATTAGAATACCATACTTTAGAATATACACATACTTTAGTCTTATATCCTAATTGTGCTTTAGTAGGGCCCCTCATATGAAACAGCTTCGAATTGTCGGCTGTGACTGCGGTCACAAAGTGCCTTTTAATACCGCGCGCTGCGACCGTTGCACGGCACCTACCGCCGTATATAACAGGCCATTTCTCCTGTCCGGACTTGTCCTGAGCTATGTGCTGGGGTTGATGCTTCTGGCGGCGTGATGCCCCAAGAAGGCCAGCAAGCCGGTGCCCTTTATCTTTCGCGCATCGCCTCGCCCGCGCGGTTCAGCGGTTTCATCAGATATTGCAGCACCGTCTTAGAGCCGGTGTGTATATCGACCGTTGCCAACATGCCTGGCGTTATAGCGAAATTCACGCCTTGCGGGGTAACCAAAGCATCGCGGGTCGCGCAGATGAAGACGCGATAATATTGCAGGCTACGATCGAATTCATCCTGCATCGAATCCGGTGACACCGAAATCACCTCTCCTTCCAGCGGGCCATATATGGCCGCATCATAGGCGGTGATCTTGATGACGGCGGGCAGACCGGGCCGGATGAAGGCGATATTTTCGGGCTGAATCTTGGTTTCGACCAAAAGATCGTCTTCGATCGGCACGATGGTCATCAGATTGCCGTTCGGTGCCACGCCGCCGCCGATCGTGGTCACAGCCAGTTCCGTGACGATCCCACGCACCGGCGACACATGGGTCAGCCGGTTCAACTGATCCTTGCGCCGCGCAAGTTCTGCTTCCAAAGCCTGCACCTCGCCTTTCAGGCGGGTCATCTTTTCACGACCCTTGATGTAATTGTCGCGATGCAGATCTTCGGCCTGCATGTTGTTTTCGATGATCTGTCGTTTCAACTGTAGCGCGGTGTTTTGCGAGACCGCGCCGCGCTTGGCGTCGATTTCGACCGCAATCGCCTGCCCCTGAGCATGTGAGAAGGTCGCGCCCTCGATGTTGATCGCGCCGCGAATGGGGGGCAAGGAGGCACGGCTTTCATGGTCCGGCTGATCCACCGGCTTGCGCATCAGATCATCCAGCGCGGCAGCACCGATGAAATCTGCGCCATGGGGCCAACATGCGCGCGCCAAGGATAGAGGCGCCGACCATAGTGCCGGTGGTCAACTGGCCCGACTTCACCAAAGGCGCGCCAATTGCGACCGTCGCCGCATAAACGCCCTGCTGGACGGTCTGGGACCAGGTGGTCAGGACGCTTACCAGGCGTTTTTGCTTGCTGCTCGAATCCGCCGGCGCTCATGAAGTCTGCGACCATATCTCGTCGAAACGCGCTTCGGCCCGTAATGCCTTGATGTCGTCGCGGCCGTGGATCGCCTCTACCAATACCGCGTTGCGCAATGCGGATTCGCGTTGGGCCCCTTGGGCCGCGGCCTTTAGTCTGCTCTGCATCAGCAGTGCCGGTGCCACCATCAGCACGAAAGCGCAAAGCGGGATCAAGGCCAACCAGCCCGCGACGGATGCGATAATAACCAGAAAAAGCGCGAAGAACGGCAAGTCCATCACCGCATTGACAGCGCTGGAGGTCAGATGTTTGCGCAGGGTATCGATATCACGCAATTGCGCGATGAAGCTGCCTGTCGAGCGGGGCGGGCATCGGCGCGGATACGCAAGGCGCGGCCGAAGACACGCTTGGAAAGCGCCAAGCCCGCCTGTTTGCCCAAGACATCCAAGATTGAACTGCGGGCCAGCCGGATCATGAATTCGAACACGAAGGCCAAGGCCACTCCGCAGGTCAGCTCCATCAATGTCGGATAGGATGCCGCGGGAATGACGCGGTCATAGATCTGCATCGAGAAGATCATCCCCGCCAAAGCCAGCAGGTTGCAGGTGAATGACGCGGCGATCACATAGTAATGGGGCGTGATGCTGGGGAATAGCGTCTCGCGCCGCCATTGCGACTTGCGCGCCACTGAAGATCGCCGAAGGCAGCTTCCTGCGACCAGCCAATCCTGCGATCCTGCGATCCTGCGCCAGACGCGCCAAAGCGGGAAGCAGGCTGGCATTCAATTGGAGCGGCGAAAGCTGCGCCGCCTGGGCGAAGGCCATCGATGGAGGTTTGGCATGCGACGCCGTAGCGAAATCTTGGTCGAGCATGTCTATAACTTATATGAATATCAAAAAAGGGTTTCGCGGTGGCGCAGAACACGCCAGCGCGCATATTTTTCAAACCAGCGCCTGCCTCAGGTCGTCTTCAAGATATTGCAAAGCTTGATCGGTAATAGAGGGGGATCAAGGGCAACCACCTCGGCCTCAGCCTTTTGGTCCTGCGGCGCAGCCCGATCCGCAGCCGCTTGATCGGGGTCGATCTGATCGGCAAGTGCGGGGTCTTCCGGCAATTCAATCAGATCCTGCGCGTCGCCGCGCGGCTCGAAAAGACTGTCTGCCGCAGGTGCGTCCAAGGCCGGATCATCCGACAGACCCTCGTCCCCCTCGCCCTGGGCCTGCGCCATGAACAAAGACCGCTGCATATGCGGCGCGGCGGATGGCAGCTCGTAGCTCGCCTCCTCTCCGGTCAGGAAAGAAGTGTAGCTCACTTCGGCAATCGGATGCAGATCCATATCCACGGTGAAGCTTAGGGTGTTCGACACGCTGGTTCCGGTGGCGGTCAGCAGGGTATAGGTGAAACTGCCATCCGGCTTGACCAGCAAGCTGCCGTATTTCCCCAAGATCGTCATGCTGGCGGGGCCGGTGCCGCTGGTCGTGACGGCCTGAGCGGGCACCCCCGCCATATATTCGCTGTCATAGACGCTATGAACATTCATCTCCTAGCCTCATTCCATCTGATAGCCGCTGGCGCTGCGTTCCGCGACGATTTCATAGACATATTTGCCCGCAGCCAGAGCGCCCAGATTGCGCAAGGCGAAGACCGAATCTTCATCGTAGCAGCCCGTCGGCGTGCTGGAAAAGCTGGCTATAAGCTTGCCAACCGGACCGCCCTCGTAGCTGGGCGCCTCGTAAATCTTGATACTGATGTTAGAGGTGACATCCCTCAGGCTTCAAACATCGGTCTTGGCTTCGAACGTCACAAAGCTGCGGATATCAGCGGCCACAGTGAAGCCGCCCGAGACCTTTTTGACATTATTGCCAAAGATATCGTTCGAACTTGCAAAGTCGCGCGACACCCCCCCATTCGGTGATGCGGTTTTCCATATCGACATTGATCGGCTGCTGCGTGATCGCCTTGGATCATCCAGCCCGTCTTGCCCGACATGGTGTCCGGCAATGTCAGGTTTTGCGCGGCAAGGTCCATGGCCGCTGCAGTGCCGTTGACGCTGACAACCTCGCCTTGGTGGCCGGTGGTGACCAGCGTGCCGCTGGTGGCGCCGCTGGCATTCGCCCTTGCCTTTGATGCCGATTGCGTTGCTTGCCTTGGGCTGCGCCAAGGCGCAGATGGGGCTTGTCCTTTAGGAGGGGGATCGCTGCAGTGACATATCGTCGTTGCCAGTATCGTTAGATTTTTGCGGTGTTCTCCTGGTGCCGGTTCTGTCTTCGGTCAAGGCGCGATGATCCTGCCTGTCCTTATGCGTCCCAGAACTCAGGGGGGCACGGGGCAGCGCGAGTGCAGTCAGATACCGGACTGATCACTATCTAATTGTTTTATATTTATACTTTTGATATGCGCCATGCCCGATCGGCGTTTGGGCTGCCGGAGCAAACAGGTGCCAGCCGTCCGCAGCGAATAGGTATGCGTAAAAAAGTTAGGGGCATTCGGGACTTGCGGTGGCCTCACTGGGTGCGGAAGGGGCTATGGAGGCAAATCCTCCGGCAAGTTGTTGACGCGGGAGTAATTTTCACTGGATTATTTCCCCTGCATCTTTATATACATACTCTAGTATATATGCGCCTTAATCCATGGGTGTATTCAGCTGGGATAAGACGATGACGGCTACGAAGCCAGAACTTGTGCGGATCAATGCGAAGACTGAGGAAGAGCCGATCGTTCTTTCTCAGCGCCAGAACGCGCAAGAAAATTCCCAGCAAAACCAAGTCTCTACCGGATCTACAGCGGCTTCTGCCATGCTTGGTCTGGCGATGGCTTCGGGGTCTTTGGAACTTTTGGCGCCGTCTTCGGCGAATGCTGCGGGTGGTGATGCCTCCCTTGTCGGTTCGGATGATTCTTCCGGCCAGTCCGGCGCTGCTCCGGTTGCCTCCGCGGCGGCTTTTGTTCCAGAGCAGGATAGTCTGGCGGTCGAGGCCATTGCGTCCAATACTGCCGCTGCGGGTGCTGCTGGAACCGAAGGCGCTAACGGGGACCTGCTTGACCCGCAGATCGCTCCCGCATCTGCCGAAGGCATTTCTGGAATTGCCCGCCCGTTGGATGATGGGCGGGATGACACTGTTCACGCTGATACGGCCGCTGGCCTGATCCTGCCGAATGCCCCGCCGACCGCATCGCCATTGGGGTTGGATGCGGCTCCGTCTCAGCCTACGATCAAGCTGCCGACGGCGCCTGCGCCGGTCCAGAATGATGAGGCCCCCGTCTCGGGCGGCAATTCGGTTGGTGGCGTTTTGGATGGCGTAGTTGGTGGTGTCGTCGACCCGCTGTTGGGCGAAGGCGGTCTGGTTGATGGTCTGCTGGATGGCGTGGTCGGCGGCATCGTCGATCCGCTGCTGGGGGAAGGCGGTCTGGTCGATGGCCTGCTGGACGGCGTGGTCGGCGGCATCCTTGATCCGCTGTTGGGTCAGGACGGCCTTGTCGGCGATCTGCTTGATACCGTCGTCGGCGGCATCGTCGATCCGCTGCTGGGGGAAGGCGGTCTTGTCGGTGGTCTGCTGGATGGCGTGGTCGGTGGAGTGCTGGATCCGCTGCTGGGGCAGAACGGGGCAGTTACCGGCGTTGTCGACACCTTGGTGGATGATCTGGTCAATCCGCTTTTGGGCGCGGATGGTGTTGTCGGTGGCTTGCTTGACGGCGTCGTTGGCGGCGTGGTCGATCCGCTTTTGGGCGAGGATGGCGTTGTTGGCGGCGTTCTTGATTCTGTCATCGGCGGCATTGTTGCGCCTTTGGTGGGCGAAGGCGGCGTTGTCAGCGATCTGGTAAATACCGTTGTCGATACCGCTTTGGACCCGCTGCTGGGTGAGAATGGCGTCGTTTCGGACCTAGTCGGCACGGTAAACGACAGCATCCTTGCGCCGCTTCTTGGCGAGAATGGCGCTGTCACCGAGGTCATCAATACCATATCCGGCGGCGTATTGGACCCGCTGCTGGGTGAAGACGGCGTCGTTGGCGGCGTGGTCGATACTGTTTCCGACAGTCTGCTCAATCCGCTGTTGGGTGCGGGTGGCACGGTCGCGGGTCTGGTCGATCCGCTGTTCGGTGATCAGGGCATTGTGACCAATGTGACCGATACGCTGCTTGGCGGCGACGGTGTTCTGGGCACTGTCACCGATACGCTGGTGGATAATCTGCTTGATCCGCTGCTGGGTGCGGGCTCGGTCGTCGGTGATCTGTCGGGAACCGTGACGGATGCGGTTCTGGACCCGCTGCTGGGTGATGTGCTTGACAGCGTGACCGGCGGCATTGTCGATCCGCTGATAGGCGAAGATTCCGTTCTGTTGGATGTGGTCGGCACCGTAACGGACACCATCATCGCGCCGGTCTTGGGTGGCGATGGTATTCTGGGCAGTGTTCTCGATCCGATCTTGGGCGAGGACAGCGCCCTTGGCATGGTTCTTGACCCCGTTCTGGGGGACAATGGTATTGTCGATACGGTACTGAGCCCGCTTCTGGGCGATGGCGGTATCGTCTCGCATATCGTCGATCCGCTGTTGGGCGAAGACGGACTGTTGGGGGGGCTGCTTGATCCGTTGGTCGGTTCGGGCGGTGTGCTTGACACGGTTCTGACGCCGATCTTGGATGCACTGGGTCCGGTTGGCGGGGTTGTCGACACTATTCTGGGCGGATTGTTCAGCGGTTGGCGCAATCGCAACAATGGTTCGTCTCGACAGGCGGAAGAAACAGCCGCCACCGCCCCCACGGCGATGCCGGCAGCTGTCGTGCCCGTGACGGAAAGCCCTGCGCCGGAAAGTGATGCTTCGGAGAGTGATGAAAGCGACGATGGTTTCCTTGATTCGCTTTTGTTGTCATCCAGTTACGGAACATCGGCGGGTGTTGATGCCTTTGCGCCCCTGCCGGCTTGGTCCGGCGGTACGGGTGATCTGATGGCGGATCTTTTGTCGGATGAACCGATGGAGGGCTTCGATGTCCTCGATGGCATCGGCAATGGTGAAGACCTGTTGGGTGACATGTTCGGCCTGGATCTGGGCACTGTCGATCCGGCTGCGGCGCAAACCCTTGCGGGCGGAGACGCGGCTGTTTGGGACAACGATCTGGACATCTTGCTGAACGGTATCTTGGACAATGGCGATAGCATGACGGGCGGTGTCGTTGATGCCTTGCAAGAGCTGTTGGCGTCGAACACGACAGAGCCGGATGTCTTTGCCGAAGATAGCGCTATGGGCGATATCGTCGAGCAAGCGGTGGATGTCATCTTCGGTGACATTGGCGCTGATCAGGATATTCACTTCGCCAGCGTTGCCGATCTTCCCGCCACCCTGATCGAGATGAACGAAGAGGATAGCGTAATATGATCGGTTTTTTGAATTTATTACATGATTAGGCAAGAAATAAGGTGCATTATTTTTGCACCTTGTTTATCTATGTAGCTGTCGTGGTTCACGATTTTCTCCCCTTTTGGGAATTAGCCTCGTTATTTCGGCGGGGCGTTTAATTGTAATTTTGTGAAGCATACTGTGTTTAAACGCCTGATCTCAAAACTTTGCGCGACGGATAATTACTTTACACTGTCGCCCGCTGCCCCATTTGAGGGGCGCTACGTGCTATATATGCTTGCCGTCATGGGCATTGGGCTAAGTGCCAATATCGCCTCTGCCCAAACACGGCTGGTTGACGCGATCCTTCTTGCCTCGGAAAACGACCCCGGTATGAATGCGCTTCGTCAGAAAGTCGCGCGGTCTTCGGTCGAAATCGAGGCTGTGAAGGATGGCCGTCTGCCACAAATTTCCCTTGGCGCCGAGACGGCCACCACCTCTGTGGATGGTCCGGCGATCACTTTGAACGTGTCGCAGCTGCTGTATGACTGGGGCAAGATCAAGGCCTCGATCGAAAGCG
>DALYSR010000082.1:0-15971 GCA_031991825.1 Paracoccaceae bacterium | reverse complement strand
AGCTGGGCGAATCGAGCGAAGCCAAGCTGATCTTCAAGCCGCAGACCCTGACCGTTGTCGATCTGGACACCGCTCAGAAACTGCTGCGTTTGGTTGACATGTTGGAAGAAGATGATGACGTGCAAACCGTCACCCATAACTTCGACATTCCGGAAGAGGTTGCAGCGCAGCTGTAATCCTTTCCTTCAGACATGAAAAAGGCGGTCCCGCGGGGCCGCCTTTTTGCTTTCAAGGCTGGCGCCTTAGGCCGACCAGATCAAGCTGGCCGCGATCAGCCACATGGTGATGCCCACCACCACTTCCAGCACCACCCAAGCCCGCGGCGATGCGAAGACGGGGGCCACCAGCCGCGCGCCGAAGCCCAGCGTGAAGAAGAAGAACAGGCTGGCGATCATGGCGCCGCTGCCGAAGGTCCAGTGATCCGGCGCATAGCCTGATGAGATCGAGCCCAGCAGGATCACCGTATCCAGATAGACATGCGGATTGGCCCATGTCAGCAACAACAGCGGCACAAGGGTCGCGCCAAGGCTGGCGGTCCTGCCCTCGGCAGGCTGCAACGCCTCGCCGCCGCGCAGGGCCGCTTTGAAGCGCAAGGCGCCGTAGATGATCAGGAATATCGCGCCCGCATACAGCATCAGCTTGGTGAACCAAGGGGCAAGCTCGCTGATTTTGCCAAAGGACCCGACGCCCACCGCGATCAGCGCGGCATCGGACAAGGCGCAGGCCAGCACGCAGGCCAGCACATGTTCGCGGCGCAACCCTTGGCGTAAAACGAAGGCATTCTGCGCGCCGATCGCGGCAATGAGGGACAAGGAACTGAAGAAGCCGGAGAAGAAGGTGGAAATCATGCGAAAGGCCTTTGGTCGGAACGTCGTCAGCCTTACGCAGCGGATCAAGGGAAGTCCAGAAGTCCCGCCTGAAATCGCGCCCACCACGGGTGGTGCAATTTCGGGCTTGAGATTGTCGCTTCAAAGCAGCAGGTTGCCCAGCGTCACTCTGTCAGAAAGACCCTCCCCGTGTCGAATTTCTCTGCTCCGACCCAAAGCGCGCTGCGCGGTGTATTGTGGATGTTGGCCTCCACTCTTGCGATGGTCGGGGTGAATACGGTCGTGCATTATCTGGGCACCTCGCTGCCATCGCCGCAATCGGCCTTCATCCGGTTTTGCTGGGCCGTGGTCTTCACCGCGCCTTGGTTGGTGATGGAGTTGCGCAAGGGCATCACGCCGGGCACCATGAAGCTGCATATCGGGCGCGGGATCTTCCACAGCTTGGCGGTGATCTTCTGGTTCTATGCCATGGCGCGCATCCCGATGGCCGAGGTGACGGCGATTGGCTATCTGAATCCCGTGCTGCTGACACTGGGATCGGCGGTCTTCTTGGGCGAAGTGTTGAGCCGATCACGCGTGATGGCGATTGCACTGGCCTTTGTGGGGGCTTTGATCGTGCTGCGACCGGGCCTGCGCGAATTGGAACTGGGGCATCTGTCGCAGATCGCCGCATCCTTCTGCTTCGCCACCAGCTATCTGTTTTCCAAGCGGTTGTCGGGCAGGGTATCGGCGGGGCTGGCAACGGCGATGATGTCGCTGCTGGTCACCATCGGCTTGGCTCCGGTGGCGTTGGTGGTCTGGCAACCGGTTGAACTGAGCCAAGTTCTGTGGCTGGCCGTGACGGCGATCTGCGGGACATTGGGGCATTTCTTCATGTCGAAAAGCTTTGCCGCAGCCCCTGTGGCCGTCAGCCAGCCCGTGGTCTTCTTGCAGCTGATCTGGGCCAGCATCGTCGGCATGGTGCTGTTCGGCGAATTGGTCGATCCGCTGGTGATTTTGGGCGGCGCGCTGATCATCGGGGCGATCAGCTACAACACATGGCGGGAATCGCGGCTGCAAAAGGCCTGATCCGGCATGAAAAAAGCGGCCCCGTCATCGGGGCCGCTTTTCGAATTACAGTCCGGCGCAGATCAGACCAGACGACCCCAAAGGTCGTATTCGCCAGCCTCTTCGACTTCGACCTTGACGATATCGCCGACCGACAGCTTCTCAAAGCCTTCGTCGATGAACAGATTGCCGTCGATTTCTGGCGCATCGGCCTTGGTGCGGCAGGTGGCACCCGCTTCGTCGATTTCATCCACGATGACATCCATGGTCTTGCCGACCTTGGCCGCCAGTTTCGCTTCGGAAATGGCCTGCGCCTTTTCCATGAAGCGTTCCCAGCGGTGCTGTTTCACTTCGGCAGGCACATGGTCCGGCAGGTCGTTCGACCGCGCGCCAGCCACGTTTTCATATTGGAAGCAACCAACGCGGTCCAATTGCGCTTCATCCAGCCAATCGAGCAACGTTTCGAATTCGGCTTCCGTCTCGCCCGGATAGCCGACGATGAAGGTCGACCGCAGGGTGATATCGGGGCAGGCCGAACGCCAAGCGGCAATTTCGTCCAAGGTGCGCGCGGCGGCCGCCGGACGCGCCATGCGCTTCAGCGTGTCGGGATGCGCATGCTGGAACGGGATGTCCAGATAGGGCAGCACCAAGCCTTCGGCCATCAGCGGGATCAGGTCGCGCACATGCGGATAGGGATAGACATAGTGCAGACGCACCCAAGCACCCAGCTTGCCCATTTCCCGCGCCAGATCGGTGATATGCGCGCGCACCTCACCGCCCTTCCACGGGGCCATGTCATGCTTGCGGTCCAAACCGTAAGCCGAGGTGTCCTGACTGATGACCAGCAGTTCCTTGACGCCTGATTCCACCAGCTTTTCCGCCTCGCGCAGCACCGCATGGGCGGGGCGCGACATCAGTTTGCCGCGCATGTCGGGGATGATGCAGAATTTGCACTTGTGGTTGCAGCCTTCCGAAATCTTCAGATAGCTGTAATGGCGCGGGGTCAGCTTGATGCCCGATGCGGGCAGCAGATCGACGAAGGGATCGGGCGAGGGCGGCACGGCTTTATGCACCGCGTCCAGCACCGCCTCGTATTGATGCGGGCCGGTGACAGCCAGAACCTTCGGATGCGCGCCGGTGATATATTCCGGTTCCGCGCCCAAGCAGCCGGTGACCAGCACCTTGCCGTTTTCCCGCAGGGCCTCGCCGATCGCATCAAGGCTTTCGGCTTTCGCGCTGTCAAGGAAGCCGCAGGTGTTGACGATCACCGCATCCGCGCCCTTGTAATCGGGGCTGATGGCATAACCTTCGGCGCGCAGGCGCGTCAGGATGCGTTCGCTGTCCACCAAAGCTTTGGGGCAACCCAAAGACACCATGCCGATGGTCGGCTGGCCGGGGCGGGCAACGTCGGGGACGGTTGCACGGGCGAGGTCGGGGCGGAGGTTTGGCGGGTTCTGGCTCATGGCGGGCTATATAGGCGCGTTTGGCGCGTTCTGATAGGGGGCAAGCAGGGCGCGGGCGGCATCTTGCACGGGGATTTGAGCAAGCGATGCAGGCCAACCACAGCTGCGGGCCGGATTGAAAGGGCAGCTGGGCGGCAGGCCAAAGGGCCAAGGGATGCGCCAACTGATTCGGGGAAAAGCAAAACGGCAGGGAAAGCCCTGCCGTTCTTCTGTGCTTTGGATCGCGTCACGCCTTAGCGGCGGCGGTCGCGGCGTGCGCTCATCGGTTGGAAGGCGACGCTGACATGGGCTTCGCAGTAGGGCTTGCCCTGCACAGACGGCAGGCCGCAGAACCAGAAGTCATCGGTTGCCGGATCGCCGATCGGCCATTTGCAGGTGCGTTCGGTCAGCTCCATCAAGGTCAGGCGACGCGAGCGTTTTTCAACTTCGCGGGCCGAAGCCAAGGTTTCGGGGCTGATCTCATTCGCAGAAGGCTGCGGCGGCAGCGGCTGACCTGCGGGCACGATCGCCTTGCGCAGCGGCAAAGCGGTCACATTGCTTGCAGGTGCAGCAGCGGGGGCTGCGGCAGCAGGGGCAGGGCGTTCGGCTGCCGGTGCGGGGCGTGCCGCCGCGGCTGCAGGTTCTGCGCGCGGTGTCGCGGCAGGGGCCTCGGCCTTGGGGCTTTCCGGTTTCGCAGCAGCAGCAGGTGCTGCAACAGCGTCTTCCTCGCCTTCCTCCTTGCCGCCTACGCGGTTCGACAGGCCAAGACGATGAACTTTGCCGATCACGGCATTGCGCGTGACCCCGCCAAGTTCCTTGGCGATTTGGCTGGCCGACTGGCCTTCCGCCCACATGCGCTTGAGCGTCTCGACGCGCTCATCCGTCCAGGACATTGCAATCTCCGCTTTTCGGCTATCAGCGGCCCATTTTACCTGTGTATGCGGCGGATACAAGCGGCGATGCGGTAATTGCGGTGGCTACATTTGTCGCTTTACATAAGTTTGGCGCGTCATTATGTCTTTTTACATGATCAAGAGCTGCGCCATACTCCGACGTAACCGACGCTTCTAAGCGTGTGATCACGCTTGGCCCGCGCCTGTATCGTGTTTCGCATGACAGGCTGCCCGCTTAAGCATTTTCGACTTTTCCGCTGGTTTTTTTACCCCTGCGTCAAGTCTCACCGTCTTGCTTCCATTGACACCCCCCGTGACCCGACGTTACGCCTTGGCATGCTTGTCCGTTAAGTTCCGTCAAGCACGCCAAGAATTCGGCACCGCATATCTGAAAGGCCTTTGCCATGATCCCCGCCGTCCTGCCCACTTATAACCGCGCACCGCTTGCTTTTGTCGAAGGCAAGGGAAGCTGGCTCACCACGCAGGATGGAAGCCGATATCTGGATCTGGGCGCGGGCATTGCGGTCAATGCCTTGGGTCATGCCGCACCCGAATTGGTGGCGGCTTTGGCCGAACAGGCGCAAAAGCTGTGGCATGTGTCGAACCTGTACACCATTCCGGAACAGGAAAAACTGGCCGAAGCCTTGGTCGCGAAAACCTTCGCCGATACCGTCTTCTTCACCAATTCCGGCACCGAAGCGGCGGAACTCGCCATCAAGATGGCGCGCAAGTATCACTATGTGAACGGCAATCCCGACCGCGTGGACATCATCACCTTCGAGGGTGCCTTCCATGGCCGCTCCACCGGTGCGATTGCGGCATCGGGTGCGGAAAAGATGGTCAAGGGCTTCGGTCCCTTAATGCCGGGCTTCCACCATGTCGCTTGGGACGATCTGGACGCGGTCCGCGCCTTGGTCGGTGACAAGACCTGCGCCGTGATGATCGAGCCGATCCAAGGCGAAGGCGGCATCCGCCCGATGTCGGCGGAACATCTGAAGGAGCTGCGCGCGATCTGTGACGACGCAGGCGCGCTTCTGATCTTCGACGAAGTGCAATGCGGCATGGGCCGCTCGGGCAAATTGTTCGCGCATGAATGGGCGGGCGTGGCCCCCGATATCATGATGGTGGCCAAGGGCATCGGCGGCGGCTTCCCGCTGGGCGCGGTGCTGGCGACCGAAAAGGCGGCGGCCGGCATGGTCGCGGGCAGCCATGGATCGACCTATGGCGGCAATCCGCTGGGCTGTGCCGTGGGCGCGAAAGTGCTGGAAATCGTATCTGCGCCCGATTTTCTGGACGCCGTGCAGCAAAAGGCCAATCTGTTCCGTCAGGGCCTGTCGGGTCTGGTCTCGCGCCATCCCGACATCTTCGAGGAAGTGCGCGGCCAAGGCCTGATCTTGGGCCTGAAATGCAAAGTGCCTTGCGCCGATGTGGTCGCGGCGGGCTATGGGCAAAACCTGTTGACGGTGGCAGCGGCTGACAATGTGTTGCGCCTGCTGCCCGCGTTGAACATCCCCGAGGCCGATATCAGCGAAGCTGTGTCGCGCCTTGACGCCGCTGCCACCGCCCTGTCGGCCTCCCTTTGATACCCCCGAAGGCCTGAGGCTGCGACCTCGGGCCAGCCAGAGAAAAAGACCCAAATCATGAACCACTTCCTCGACATCCACTCGACCTCTGCCTCTGACCTTCGCCAGATGATCGACAATGCGCGCGCCATCAAGGTTGCGCGCAATGACCGCTCGAAAGGCGCATTGGATGACGATTTGCCTCTGGCAGGCAAAATGGTCGCGCTGATCTTCGAAAAGCCCTCGACGCGGACCCGTGTGTCTTTCGACGTGGGTGTGCGCCAGATGGGCGGGCAGACCATGGTGCTGTCGGGCAAGGAAATGCAGCTGGGCCATGGCGAAACCATCGCCGATACCGCCCGCGTGCTGTCGCGCTATGTCGATATGATCATGATTCGCACCTTCGAAGAGGCGACGCTGCACGAGATGGCGGAACATGCCTCGGTGCCGGTGATCAATGGGCTGACCAATCGCACCCATCCTTGCCAGATCATGGCCGATATCCTGACCTATGAGGAACATCGCGGCTCGATCAAGGGCAAGAAGGTGGTCTGGGCGGGCGATGGCAACAATGTCTGCGCCTCCTTCCTGCATGCGGCGGGGCAGTTCGGTTTCGATCTGACCTTCACCGGCCCGCAGGCTTTGGAGCCCGAACAGGTCTGGGTCGATTTCGCGCGCGAAAAGGGATCGAATGTGATGATCGAACGCGATCCGGCCAAGGCGGTCGAAGGCGCGGATCTGGTTGTCACCGACACTTGGGTGTCGATGCATGATCCTGAATCGGCCAAAGAGCGTCGTCACAACATGCTGCGCCCCTATCAGATCAATGAAGGCCTGATGAAACTGGCCAAACCCGATGCCCTGTTCATGCATTGCCTGCCCGCGCATCGCAATGACGAGGCGACTTCGGCCATCATGGACGGCCCGCATTCGGTGATCTTCGACGAGGCGGAAAACCGTCTGCATGCGCAAAAAGCCGTCATGCGCTGGTGCGTCGGTAAATAATCCGGTCGCTTACGGCCAAGGGAAGGGGGCTTTGCGGCCCCCTTTTTTGTGCCTAATGCACGCGCAGATTATCCGCGCCCTTGGCCAGCCCGGCCAGCGCCACGACCAGCAACAGCAGCAATGCCAGCCCGCCATAGGTCAGCCTGAAGCCAATCGCATGGGCCAAAAACCCGATGGAGGCGGGGGCGACCAGAATGCCGCTATAGCCGATCGTCGTCACCACCGACAAAGCGCTGGCAGCGGGGATACCGGGGAAATGGCCTGCGGCGGAAAACATGATCGGCACCATATTGGCGACGCCAAGGCCCGCCATCGCGAAGGCCATGATCGCCAGCCCGTCATTCGGGGCGATGGCCGCCAAGACCATGCCCGCCGCCGCGATAAGCCCCGACATCCGTAAGGTATTCACCGCGCCAAAGCGATTGCGCAGCCCGTCTCCGGCAAAGCGCACGATGGCCATGGTGGCCGAGAAAGCCGCGAAAGCAAGGCTGGCACGGAAATCGCCCGCGCCCAGATCCTGCTTCAGATAGAGCGCCGCCCAATCGAGAATCGCGCCTTCGGGGACCATGCAGCATAAGGCGAGGACGCCCAGCAGCCACAAACCGCCATTGCGCGGCAAAAGCGGGCCCTTTGCGGCCTTGGCCTCTTGCGGCGATATCGCTTTGGGCGCGGTCACATGCACCAGCGGCACGACGGTCAAGACGGTGATCAAGCCGATGAGCGCCACGATTATTGCCGCCATCTGCGCATGATAATGCGCGATCATCCAGCCGCCGATGCCAGCGCCCAGAAAACCGCCAAGGCTCCAGCAGCCGTGGCAGGATGACATGATCGCGCGGCCCGAGGTGGATTCCAGATCTACAGTATTGGCATTCATCGCCACATCCATCGACCCCAGCACCGCGCCCAGCACCACCATCGCCAGCGTCAGACTGGCCAGTGACGGCGCGAAGACCACCAGCGGCAGACCGATCAGCACGCAGAAGGATAGCAGCCGCAACACGCTGGCACTGCCGCTCTTGGTGATCTGGCGTCCGGTGAACAGCATGGCGGCAATCGCCCCAAACCCCAGCGCAAGGATCAACAAGCCCAGCACGCGTTCCGAAATATCATGACGCGGCAGCAATAAGGGGATTTGCGGTGCCCAAGCGCCGGTGATGAAGCCGTTGACGCCGAACAGGATGGATACCGCGACACGGCCGCGGATGAAGGTGCTACGCTCCAAGATCATTCACTCCCATGCCCGAAGGGGCCTTGGTCGAGTTATGACCATGCAGCAAGGCTTTTGTCGAGCATTCCGCACCGCTTCCATGGCCTGCGGGCAAAAAAATAGCGGCGGTCTCGGGGAGGCGAGACCGCCGCTGATGCCGCGGGATGCGAGGGAGGAGTTACATCCCGTGACTATTCGATGTCACTGTCCTTGGGTGCCGCGCTTACAGCGTGGCTTCTTTTGCGGCCATGCGCGCGATCTCGCGGATCTGGTAACGACTGACAGCGATATCAGCCAGTTCGCGATCGCTCATCGCGCTCAGCTCGTGGTAGGTCACCAAATAGGCCGCGCGACGTGCGCGGGCCAACATCAGCTTTGCAACCAGACCCGAAAAGAAGTTCGAGGTCACATTGCCCTGAGCCCGGGTGTCATTGGAAGTATAAGCCATGTCAATTCTCTCGCATCACATCAAAAGCGTACGGCCCATCCGTCGCCTTCGTTAGCGCTAAATGGGCCTATTTGAGTGATTCATCAACATATGGAATGGCCAAAGCCGCTATGCGCGTAGCGCATAGCTTGCAGATGCGAGGCAGCATCCCGTGGGGCCTAGGCAGGCATCGGATCGGGGCAGGCTATGGAAGCGCGCGGCGGCTGTCAACCACCCCAAAAGAAGTGTAAGCGGTTGATATCGTCGTGGATTATTCGGCTTTTCCCAGCAGTTTCAGCATGTCCAAAGCCGCCGTTTCCGGCGCGATTACCCCCTGTGCCACCGCATCCCCCAAGCGGGCAAGACTGCCGCTGGCGGGTTCGCGTTCCAAGATTCGCAGCAAGCCGTGGCGGACTTCTTCTTCGAACCAATAGCGCGATTGCGCGCCGCGTCTGCGGTCCCAATGGTTATTTTCGCGCCGCCACGCGGCCAGATAGCGCATTTCATCCCAAGCTTTGCCCAGACCTTCTTCGGCCAAAGCCGACATCGCCAAGGCTTTGGGGAAGCCGTCGGGGTCTTGGGGCCGCTTGCGCAACAGCCGCAACGCGCCCGCATAATCGGCCTGCGTGCGCAGGGCGGCGGGCTTCAGATCGCCATCGGCCTTGTTGACCAGAATCAGATCGGCCATCTCCATGATGCCGCGCTTGACGCCTTGCAATTCGTCCCCGCCCGCTGGGGCCAGCAGCAGCACGAAGAGGTCGCAGATTTCTGCCACCACGGTTTCGGACTGGCCGACCCCCACGGTTTCGATCAGCACCACGTCATAGCCAGCCGCTTCGCACAGGGCGGTCGCCTCGCGGGAACGGCGCGCCACCCCGCCCATTTGCGCTTGGCTGGGCGATGGCCGGATGAAGGCATTCCTTTCGCGGGTCAGCTGTTCCATCCGCGTCTTGTCGCCAAGGATCGATCCGCCATTGCGCGCCGAAGACGGGTCCACCGCCAGCACCGCCACCTTCAGGCCCTGTTTGATCAGCATCATCCCGAAGGATTCGATGAAGGTCGATTTGCCCACCCCCGGTGTGCCAGACAGCCCGATCCGCAGGGCTTGGCGATTTGCGCTGCGGGCCAGCGTGATCAATTCCACCGCCTGTTGGCGGTGATCGGGGCGCGTGCTTTCCACCAAAGTGATCGCGCGGGCCAAGGCGCGGCGGTCTGCGGCCAGAACGCCTTGGGCCAATTCTGCGGCTGATGCCATGTCTGTCTCGAAATTGTTGGGCCGAATTGAGGTCTTTACTGCCCGATGATGTCCGGTCTGGCTAGTCTTATGATCGCGCGGCTTGTGGATCTGCAGGTGGGGCCTCTTGCATGGGCGTGGCCTTGGCCCTAACCCCTAAGGCGCTTTCCTGTTTCTGCCGACGACCTAAGGTGTGCCGATGTCTTCCCAAGCCCTGCCGATCGATGCCGTTCTTGGTGAATTGCAGCAGGCCCTGCGCAAGACGGGCCAAGCCGTGCTGCAGGCGCCGCCCGGTGCGGGCAAGACCACCCGCGTCCCCTTGGCCTTGCTGGATCAGGTCCAAGGCCGCATCCTGATGCTGGAACCCCGTCGCCTTGCGGCGCGGGCGGCGGCCAGCCGAATGGCGGATACTTTGGGCGAAGCTTTGGGCGAAACGGTCGGCTACCGCATAAAGGGCGAAGCGAAATCCGGCCCCAGAACCCGCATCGAAGTGGTCACCGAAGGCATCTTGACCCGCATGATCCAATCCGATCCCGAATTGTCGGGGGTGGGATTGGTGATCTTCGATGAATTCCACGAACGATCCCTGAATGCCGATCTTGGGCTGGCTTTGTGCTTGGAAATCCGCGCCGCCTTGCGCGATGACCTGCAACTGCTGGTGATGTCGGCCACCTTGGATGCGGCCCCCGTGGCGGAACTGATGGGGGACGCGCCGCTGATCACCTCGCAAGGGCGCGCCTATCCGGTGGAAACCCGCTGGCTGGCGCGGCCCGTCGACAGCTCCATCCGCTATGAGGCGGCGGTGGCAGGTCTGGTGCGTCAAGCGCTGGAAGAGGTGCCCGAAGGTGACGTCCTGGTCTTCCTGCCGGGTGAGGGTGAAATCCGCCGCGTCGAAAGCCTGTTGCAGGATGTGAAGGGCGTGGTGATCCGGCCCCTGTTCGGCGCGATGGAATTTGGCGCCCAACAAGCGGCGCTGGCCCCCGAGCAGGGCGCGCGCAAGCTGGTGCTGGCGACATCGATTGCCGAAACATCGCTGACCATCGCGGGGGTGCGGGTGGTTGTTGATGGCGGGCGGGCACGACGCGCGCGGTTCGATCCGCCGTCGGGCATGGCGCGGTTGGTCACCGAACGCGTCACCCGCGCCGAAGCCGAACAGCGCCGTGGCCGTGCGGGGCGGGTGGCGGAAGGCATTTGCTACAGGCTGTGGACCAAGGGCGAAGAGGGGGCCTTGGCCGCTTTTCCACCTGCGGAAATCGAAGTGGGCGATCTGAGCGGCTTGGCCTTGGAACTGGCGCTATGGGGCACGACGGAACTGCCGTTCCTGACGCCGCCGCATGAAGGCGTGCTGGGCGAAACCCAAGCCATGCTGCGCGCGCTGGGCGCGTTGGAGGCAAATGGCGCGATCACCGCCCATGGCCGCCAGATCGCCAGCCTGCCGCTGCATCCGCGCCTTGCGCATATGTTGGTGATGGCGGGACCGGATGCGGCCCCCTTGGCGGCGTTGCTGGCGGAACGTGATCCTTTGCGCGGCGCGGGCCCCGATCTGGCCCTGCGGATCAAGGCGATTGATCGGCCCATGCCCGATGCCCACCGCCCCACCATTGACCGTATCCGGCTTGAAGCCAAGCGGCTGCAACGGCTGGTGAAATCAGCACAGATCGCGGGGCTGTCGCATGCGCAGATGCTGGCCTTGGCTTACCCTGACCGTGTGGGCCTGCGCCGCAAGGGCGATGCGCCGCGCTGGGTCTTGTCGGGCGGCAAGGGGGCGGCGATGGCCACGGGGCTGGCCTTGTCCGGCGCGCGGCTCTTGGTGGCCAGCGATCTGGACGGCGATTTGCGCGAAGCCCAGATCCGTCAGGCCTTGCCGATTTCCGAAGCCGAATTGCGCGAATTATTCGCCGATCAGATCGCGTGGCAGGATGTCTGCGAATGGTCCAAACGCGACGGCCGCGTGATCGCGCGCAAACAGGAACGCTTCGGCGCTTTGGTCTTGGCCGAACGGGTCTGGCCCGATGCGCCCGCGGATGCGATGGCTTTGGCCGCTTTGGATGGTCTGCGCCAGATCGGGCTGCCTTGGGCGGTACCCGCGCGGCGGCTGCGCGCGCGTATCCGTTTGGCGCGGCAAGATGATTGGCCCGAGGTGGAGGATGACGCGCTGCTGGGATCTGCCGAAGACTGGCTGTTGCCGCATCTGTCGGGGCGCAAGACCGAAGGGGATTTGCGCCAGTTGGACCTGTCGGAGGCGTTGCGCGGCCTGATCGGCTATAGCCATATGCAAGAGGTGGATCGCGGCGTGCCTGCGCATTTCACCACGCCCTTGGGCCGCAAGGTGCCGATTGATTACGACGGCGACCATCCCTCTATCGAGCTGAGGTTGCAGGAATTATTCGGCGTGACCCAGCATCCGACAGTGGGCGCCAAACGGCAGCCTTTGCGGATCACGCTGCTGTCGCCCGGTCAAAGGCCGGTGCAGGTCACCATGGATCTGCCGGGCTTCTGGGCCAATAGCTACAAGGATGTGCGCAAGGACATGCGCGGCGAATACCCGCGCCATCCTTGGCCCGAAGATCCGACCACCGCCGAGGCGACCATACGCGCCAAGCCGCGCGGCACCTAGGCCTTGTCCACTGCCCGCTAAAGCGCGCAACCAAAGGGAAAACAGTTTTATCCACAGGTTTATCCCAAGGTGCCGGCAGTTCTGCGCGGATTTCACCCCGCAGCGCCCTGTCCAAGGGGTGAATCGCTTGACGGGGCGGGGATTGATGGGTAAACGCCCCCTATCGAATTCGAGGGGCATTCCGCGCCTCGTTGTTTATGCACCTTGCGCCTTTCGGGGCGCCACATGAAGGATTACCAGATGTCGCGCGTCTGCGAACTCTCGGGCAAAGGCCCGATGACCGGCAACACCGTTTCCCACGCGAACAACAAATCGCGTCGCCGTTTCTTGCCGAACCTGAACGAAGTCACCCTGATCTCGGACGTTCTGGGTCAATCGTTCAAGCTGCGTATCTCGGCTGCTGCGCTGCGCACCGTTGATCACCGCGGCGGTCTGGACGCTTTCATGGCTAAAGCAAAAGACTCGGAGCTGTCGACCACCGCTCTGAAAATCAAAAAAGAGATCGCGAAAGCACAAGCAGCTAAAGCAGCTGTCTAAGCTTATCGCTCGATCCTTTTGTGATTGAGATAAAGGCCCCGTCTGCAATGCAGGCGGGGTTTTTCTGTGGCCGAAGCCTTCGCAAGACATGAAAAAACCGCGCCGAAAATCTTCGCGCGGTTTTTTCGTCAGGCCTGATAGGCGCGGTCAGCTGGCGCAGAAGGCTTCGGCAGCATCGCCGAAGGAACGATAGCGCGCCCAGAATTCGTTGTCGTTATTGGTCTTGGATGTGCGCACTTTCTGCGCCTGATCGGGGTCGGTGAAGAACTTCGCGGCCTTACGCTGATCGGCGCCGCGCAGGGTCATATCGGCCACTTGCTGGATGCAATTGCACAGCTGGCGGCTGGCATTGCGTTCGGACCGCAGGCAGGCATTTTCAATCGGGCCTGCGAAACTTGGAGCTGCACTCAGGGTCAGGGCGACTGCTGCCGCCGCATAGGCTAGAGATTTCTTCATGGTCTGCCTCATTGCCGGAGGGGGGAATCCCTCAACCTCGGTCACTTTTTATGTCGTAACTATGTCGAGTTTTACGCGTATTTTCAATGACACATACGACGTTCTTCAAGTGCGTCGGCACGAAGAAGCTGATTATCCCTGATATTTTGTATCAGGGTTTTTGCATGCATCTTTCCGTTGCGGAAAGATGTGCGCGGATTGTTCTGGGGGCATGCAAAAAAGACGGGGAATCACCCCCGCCTTTCGCACTGCAGACTCGTGATGCCAAATCTTGGATGGGCGGCTTTATTTGACGCGGGTCCAAGTGCCGCCATCGCGGCAGATACCCAAGATGCAGCCTTTCACATTCAGGCCGTTGCCGGATAGTTTCAGCTTCGAATTATAGGTCTTGTTGCGATCCGGGGCAAAGACCTTGCCATCGGCGTAATCGCCGTTGCCCTTGGCGACCATGTCCCAGATGATGCGCTTGCCGACATTGTCGGATTTGACCTGTTGGCCTTTGCCGTTGAAGGCTTTGATCAGCGTGCCGCAGAAGGCCTTGCCGCAGGGTTTCACTTCGACTTGGCCGAAATTGCCGTTGTCGTCGACTTGGGTCTTCCACAGCCCTTCGATCGGATCGGCGAAAGCGGCGGTGGCGGTGAGCAGGGCAGTCGAGGCGATGATGGCGATATGGCGCAGACGCATGGGTGATCCTCCTCCCAGATGGATAAGGCAGCATGTGCGCTATGTGACCGCTTCGGCAACTCTGACGTTGGGTCGCGTTCCCTGCTGAGAACCCTTGGCAAGGGGGGCTGTCCGTGCCAAGAGGCGACAAGCCAGCTGAGAAAGGGCCTAATGCCATGATCCTTTACCCCGCAATCGACCTGAAAGACGGAAAATGCGTGCGCCTGTTGCGCGGCGAGATGTCGGCCGCCACCGTATTCGGTGATGATCCGGCCGCCCAAGCCGCGAAATTCGAGGCCGCCGGTTGCGAATGGTTGCATCTGGTCGATCTGAACGGCGCTTTCGCTGGACAGCCGGTCAATGGTGCCGCAGTCGAGGCGATCTTGGCCCAAGCTAAGGTGCCCGCGCAATTGGGCGGTGGCATCCGTGACATGGCGACCATCGGCATGTGGATCGAAAAGGGGCTGTCGCGCGTGATCCTTGGTACCGTGGCGGTGGAAAATCCGGCCTTGGTGCGCGAAGCGGCACGCGAATTCCCCGGCAAGGTCGCCGTGGGTATCGATGCGCGCAAAGGTCTGGTCGCGACCAAGGGTTGGGCTGAAGAGACGAACGTGCAGGTCACCGATCTGGCGAAAAGTTTCGAAGATGCGGGGGTGGCGGCGATCATCTATACCGATATCGACCGTGACGGTGCGATGGGCGGCCCGAATATCGAGGCGACCGAAGCTTTGGCGCGGGCGGTATCGATCCCCGTGATCGCTTCGGGGGGGGTTAGCCGCATGGAAGACCTGATCGCTTTGCGCGACACCGGCGTGATCGCGGGTGCGATTTCGGGCCGTGCGCTGTATGATGGGGCGATCGATCTGGCGCAGGCTTTGGCCGCGCTGAAGGCCTGATCGCGTTTATGGGAAAGGCTATGACATGCTGAAGACCCGTATTATCCCTTGCCTTGACGTGGCTGACGGCCGCGTGGTGAAGGGTGTCAATTTCGTCAATCTGATCGATGCTGGCGATCCGGTGGAAGCGGCGCGCGCCTATGATGCGGCTGGCGCCGACGAGCTGTGCTTCCTGGATATCCATGCGACCCATGAAAACCGTGGCACGATGTTCGATCTGGTGCGCCGCACCGCCGAGCAATGCTTCATGCCCTTGACCGTGGGGGGGGGCGTGCGGACCCATGAGGATGTGCGCAACCTGCTGCTGGCGGGGGCGGATAAGGTGTCGTTCAACTCGGCCGCGGTCGCCAATCCCGATGTGGTGGCGGAAGCGGCGGATCGTTTCGGCAGCCAATGCATCGTGGTGGCGCTTGATGCCAAGACCGTCGCGCCGGGCCGGTGGGAGATTTTCACCCATGGTGGGCGCAAGTCGACCGGCATCGATGCGGTGGAGTTTGCCCGCACCGTAGCGGCGAAAGGGGCGGGGGAAATCCTGCTGACCTCGATGGATCGCGACGGCACGCGCTCGGGCTTCAATCTGCCGCTGACGCGGGCGATTTCGGATGCGGTATCGGTGCCGGTGATCGCATCGGGCGGCGTGGGCAATCTGGACCATCTGGTCGAAGGGGTGACCATGGGGGGCGCATCTGCCGTCTTGGCCGCGTCGATCTTCCACTTCGGCGAATATACCATTGGCGAGGCCAAGGCGCATATGGCGGCGGCCGGTATTCCTATGAGGTTGTGATGAGCGCTTTGGACCGTTTGGCCGCGACTGTTGTCGCGCGCAAGGGGGCTGATCCGGACAGCAGTTGGACTGCCAAGCTGTTCGCCAAGGGCCCCGAGAAATGCGCCGAGAAATTCGGCGAGGAGGCCGTCGAGGCGATTATCGAGGCGGTGAAGGGGGATAAGGTCAAGCTGACGTCGGAAGCGGCGGATGTGATCTATCATTTGCTGGTGATGTTGGCCGCGCGCGATGTGACGCTGGCGGATGTCGAGGCGGAATTGGCGCGTCGCGAGGGCGTATCGGGGATCGCCGAGAAGGCCAGCCGCGGGTGATCGCGCTTATGGCGGAGCGGGGGCCAGCCCCCGCGCCCCCGGAGTATTTGGGAAAGTTGC
>DALYSR010000081.1:0-16223 GCA_031991825.1 Paracoccaceae bacterium | reverse complement strand
TCATTCTTCGTTGCTGATGATTTCGGTGTTTTCGCTCTGGGTCAATGGGGGCTTTGGGCTTTTTCGGCGCATGCTGTCTCCTTTGAGATCGATGCGATGGGCGTTGTGGATGATGTGATCGAGGATGGCATCTGCGATGGTTGGCTCGCCGATCATCTGGTGCCATCCCGAGACGGGTGGCTGCGCAGTGATGATGGTTGACCGGCGCTGGTAGCGTTCTTCGAAGAGCTCGAGCAGGTCGAGGCGCTGCTGGTCTGTCAGGCTGTGGGTGCCCCAATCGTCGAGGACGAGCAACTGGACGCGGGCGAGCTTGTCGATCAGGCGGGGGAAGCGTCCATCGATACGGGCGGTGGCCATTTCCTCAAAGAGGCGTGGCATGCGGGCATAGGCCACGGATTTATCCATCCGTGCGGCCTGATGGGCGAAAGCGCAGGCGAGCCATGTCTTTCCAGTGCCAGTCTGTCCAGTAAAGATGATCTGTTCATGCGCCTTGAGCCAACCGCCCTGGGCGAGAGACAGGATCTGGCGCCGATCAAGGCCGCGGGTGGCCGCGAAGTTGACGTCTTAGATGCAGGCGTCGGGGAAGCGCATCTTTGCATTCCTGAGCCTGTTGGCAAAACGCTTGTCGGCGCGCCATGCGACCTCACGGTCGAGCATCAGCCCGAGCCATTCATTGCGGTTCAGGGCTTCGTCGGGGTCCTGTTCGGCGAGAGCGTGCCAGGCTGCGGCCATGCCGTTCAAGCCGAGACTGGTCATTTGATCGAGGGTCGGATGTGTCAGCATTGTCGTTCTTTCCCTGTGATTATTGGTAATAGGCAGGGCCACGGATGTTGTCGTGGCGCGGCGTTGGCAGGAGGGGTTGTGGTTCAGCGGCGGCCTTGTCGAGCCCGGTGACGAGGATCGATTGCACCGAGGTGTAGCTGACGGTGTTGTGGGCGAGTGTGCGATCACAGGCCGCCTCCAGCCGGTCGCGGCCGAACCTGCGCTCGAGGTTCAATACCCCTAGGGCAGAGCGATAACCCTGTTCGGGATGCGGCCTGTCGCGCATCAGCCTCTCAACCAGAACAGCAACGTGATGGACCTGTCACGGTTTTGTTCGGGTTTATTGAGAGCGATACATGCCATCAAGGAGACCGGATATGGCAGCGATACACAGCGATGATTTTAAGCGGGATGCGGTTCGCATCGCGCTCACGAGCGGCCTAACAAGGCGTCAGGTTGCGTCTGATTTGGGGATCGGGCTTTCGACGCTCGGCAAGTGGGTTCGGGCTGTTTCGGAGGAAGCCACAGTGCCTGCACAGGATGCCGATCTACTTCGTGAGAATGAACGGCTGCGCAAAGAGAACCGCATACTCCGGGAGGAGAGGGAAGTATTAAAAAACCGTCACCGGCCGCAGCCCGCCTGTGCGTGGTAGCAACAGGCTGTGCTATCATCCGTGGCCTGAAGGGCAGTTGCCGATGGCTTATTGGAGGGTCAGACCCCGTTAAAAAACGTGGCACATGGGCTGATGCGCACTTGAGAGTGGTGACGCTGCTTTGTCAGCGATCCCGTTGAGGCAAGATGACGGACTTGCATGGCCCACGCCCTTCTTCCCTGTCGGAGGATACGCCATGAAGAATGTTGCGACCGGTGGCCACCCGGATTTGAAGATGGTCAACCCCGCGGCAGCGGCGATTGATATCGGATCGACCATGCATATAGCAGCGGTAAACCCTGCTGCCTGCAACAGCGCCCATGGAGGATCAAGGTTCATGGCTGCTCCACCATTAACCGTTACAGGAAATGATCAGCCACTCCTGCGGTAGAGGCGATGTGCCTATCACGACCGCCCTTTTGACGGGGAACAAAGCCCTTCGGCACAGATTAGCTCTAGAACAGGTCATCGCCTTAACGGAGTGCAAAAAATATGCCAAATGAACCAAACCCTGCCCAAGAAAAGCGCACCTCGCCAATGAGTCGCAAAAATGCGCAAGATGATCACGAAGGCTCCCCTCACCATCCAGAGGAATTTTTGAAAGCGATGCCAGATATGAAGGAGCAACAAGTCAAGTCTGGGCAGAAGGGCAAACCTGAACCGTGATTTCGAAAAGCGGGATCTGCGACGCAGAGATCAAGCCTGACGGATGATAATCGAGCGATAGCTCGGCCTGCAACTCGGCTGCGGGCACGTCCTTCAGCAAAACTGTGTCGGCGCACAGGCTGCAGGTCCGCCAAATTCTGCCCATTTAATTTGTAACGCATGAGCTTTGTTTGAGGCGCCATCAAGGGAGTGCGCCGCTTTACTCAATTCCCAAGTTAGATCGAATTTTCCACTTTCGACACTTAGGAAGACGTATTTGGCCGCATTCGTGGCAAGTTTTCTTAGGGCAGTTGGAGAGACAGGAATGTCTGGCTGTTCAGTGCCACTGTCGGGCCATTGCAAATGAAGCGCTCGGGCATGTACGGCGAGATCACCTCTCGCACCAGCTCATGCAAATACGCGCCGTCATTATCTTCGCGCGTTAAAAGGTCCTGCGCCTGCGCTACAGCCATAACACGTTGGGTAAAACGCTGCGTCTCGCTCCGATTAACCTTGCCTAAAGTCTGGCGCGTGATTGCAAGAACGGTGGCGTGACTATTTGCCCCCGGTGCTTCATCTCTCGAAGTAGAATGACTTGAAAGGGTTCTGTATCTTTGCGTACAGAACTATCCCGACCGATCTTTGACGCGCCGATGATCGCACCATTCTCGTCACAGATGGGCGAGATCGTCAGTGATATTGGCGCCTCTTTGCCATCCTTGCGCAATCGAGAGGTTCAGTAGCTTCGACTTTACCTCTGTCGCCCACCTCGCCATGGATAAGTGAATCTTCATCGCGTCTGCTGGACGGCAGCAGAAAGGTCACTTTCCGGCCAAGGACTTCGGCAATATCATAGCTATAGAACCGCGATACGCCGTTATTTCAGATTTCAGTTCATGATGTCGAAATTCAGATCGATCGAGATGATGGCATCGTCGGAACCATCGATACCCCAACCAATCATTAGCGCTGATACGCATCACTCCCGCCGATCTCCATTCCGGCCAGCGGCTCTGGAAAACTGCCGCTTAAATCTGCAACGGATAACACGCAGGGTCCTCCCTGCGCGTTATTTCAAATCCGGATGGCATAAAGCCTACTTTGGGGTTTCAGTCTCCGTAGACAGGCTTTCCAATTGGCTACGATCGATGGGCCAATAGGCCCGCAACTCGTCACCTTTGGTGAAGATCTGGAACTGTGTGACCGGCACCTGCACCACTTTGCCTGCGATGCCTAGATACTGGCTAACATCGACCAGCGCGTAATCAGGGGCCTGTTTCAAGGCTGCATCGGCGCTGGCATGGGGGGAAGGGGTGTCCCCTGCCAATCCCGCTGCCGCTTGCGTGTCCCCGCCCGTATCGCCTGCAGTGACGTTGCTGCCCTGATCAGTGCCAGTGGCGCCGTCCACCTCGGCCCCTTGTGGCGCGGGGCGATTGGGGGAAGACCTGCCATCCGGCGCGTCTTGCGCTTGGCCTTGGGCGTCACCAGCGCGCAGGCTGCCATCACCTGTGCCATCGGTCTGATCGCCGCGCGCGCGGATTTACACGATACTGCCGATCTCGGTGCCATCTGCGCTATAGACCGCCGTGCCGGACTTCAGTTGCGCCTTATCGGAGGGGGCAAAGCCTTCGGGCGCGGTGATCTGGGGCGCTTGCGTGGTGGTATCCGTGCTTTGGGTTTGATCTGCAGGTGTTGCGGCGTTTTGTGCTTGCAAGGGCAAGGCTGCCAGCATGACAAGCGTTACCGCTGCAAGAAAATGCTTCTCGCTCATGGCTTTATCCTTTGGTTTTGGTAGGTTCCACCCAATAATCTCCGACTAAGGACATTTTTTCCCGAACCGGGCTCATTTTCCCTGCCCGGGCGGGAAACCGCTGCTAAGCGCAAGTTTTTGCGTAACTGCAGTTGAGTGCCGAGTTGGTCGGAACAATCGCGCCATAGCGGGATTGGCCCTGCACAATCCAATCAACACATCAACCGCAGCGGGGCACCCCGAGCCACAGCACCCCTTAGCCGCAGGCACGCCCTGTCGGGTGATCCCGCATATCCAACGCCCCCATTGCAGGAGACTTCACCCATGTTCATGCGTGTCGATCGGCTGATCACGGCCTTGCCACAGCCCAACCGCCAAGATCCCAATGCCGCCGCTGCCTTGCAGGAATTGCTGGGCGGCAAATATGGCGAGATGTCCACTTTGGGCAATTACATGTTCCAAAGTTTCAACTTCCGCAGCAAAAGCAAGCTGCGTCCCTTCTACAGTTTGGTTGCCGCGATCACTGCCGAAGAACTGGCCCATGTCGAATTGGTCAGCGTCGGCGTGGCGATGTTGAACAACGGCCCCGACACCCCTGCGCCCTCTGCCCCCGATGTGTCGATGTCGCCCAAAGAGGCGATGAAGGATATCCGATTGGCCGCAGGTTTTCTGTCGCATGGCGGCGGGGCGACGCCCGTCAATTCGCAAGGCGTGTCGTGGAACAATGATTTCATTACCACCACGGGCAATGTGATCTTTGATCTGCTGCACAATTTCCATCTGGAATGCGGCGCAAGGCTGCACAAGCTGCGGGTTTACGAAACCCTTAGTGATCCTACAGGACGCGAGGTCTGCGGCTATCTGCTGGTGCGCGGCTCGGTGCATGCCCATGCCTATGCCTTGGCGCTGAAAAAGCTGACGGGGGTGGAAATCGAAAAGATGCTGCCCACGCCGAATATCCCCTTGGGCAATATTCCCGAATGCCAGAAGTATCTGGATGAGGGCTCGCATCGCCGTCTGTATACGTGGAGCGAAACGGATTACCGCGAAATCGCCGGTGTCTGGTCGAATGACGAGGTGGCCTTGCCCGGTGATCCGCCCGGCCCCTTGGAGGTGGTCGAAGGCATGCCCGACGGCGGAAAAATCGCAGAGCTGGAAGGCGAGCCTTGCGTCTTCGCTCCCGATTACGCCCCCGAAGAAATGTATGAAATCGCGGCTAAGCTTTATGCAGCCTCGCGCTGACGGGGCAGCGTAGCCCACTAATAATGTTGAGAAAAAGAGGATTTTCCCATGTTGAAACAACGCAATATTGCCATCTTGGCCTGCACCGCCGCCTTTATCGGCTATGGTACGGCCCATGCCCAAACACCCCCCGTGACGGGTGATCCCGCTGCAGGTCAGACCGCACCTATTGCGCCTGATGCGGGCCAGACTGCACCTGCCGTCATGCCCGACAACGCTGCCGGATCGCCCCCGTCGAATTCCCTAACGGATACCCGGTTCGATGGTGTCGTCGTTCCCGAAGGCTTTGAACGCCAAAGCGCGCTGGTGACGGCGGCGGAACTGATGGGCGCGGATATCTATGACCGTGAAGGTGTATCGATCGGCAAGGTGGCTGATCTGGTGATCGGCATGGATGTGGCTCAATCGGGCGGGGCGGATCGGGAAAGCACGCATGGCTTGACGAAGACCGAAAGCATTCCCGACCAACAATCCGGCGCGGCACCCGACGCCGCCGCCCAAACCGCGGCGGAAACTGCAGCTGATGGGCAGACTGACGCGGTAACACCTACACTTGAGACCAGCAACACGGCCACTGCCGCACAGGGCACCGGCACTACGACGCCTGCACAAAATACCACCACGGCTGATGGCGCCACAGCCGCGCAGGGCACCGAAGGCATGACACCCAATGCCGCCGTAACCCAAAGCGGCACTGAAGTGACCCCGCCCGCCGCCAATTCAGCGCAGGGCGGCGCGACGGGCGAAGGGCGGCTTAGCCATGCTGTCATCGATATTGGCGGCTTCTTGGGGCTGGGTGGTCATACCACGGCCATTCCGGTCGAAGATCTGGCCATTTTCCGCAGCAGTTCCGAAACCCGAGTCTATGTGGCTTTGACGCGGGAAGAATTGGAAGCCTTGCCGGTCTTCAACAAGGATGATCCTGCCACCTTGGGCCGGTCTATGGTCGGAAGTAATTGATGACAAAAGGGGTCGCGGATGAAACCGCGACCCCTTCTATTCATGCAAGACAGCTTGTGCCAGATCTAGTGGTGTTGTTCGGGCAAGGCTTCCAGTTGCCCTTTGGGCCATGTGGTCAGGGCATGGACGATGCCGCTTTCATCGCGCATAAAATCTAGCTCGCGGCTGTTAATTGCCAAAGGTTTCCCGCCGATCCCCAAGATGCCGACGGCATCAACAATGAGCTGGCTGGTCTCTCTCCTGCCATGCACATGGGCTCTGGTGCGGATCCATTCTTCATCGGGGCCATAGAGAGTCGCACCGTTAAGGATGGCGCTGGTCAGCTCGGAAGGCCGCAGGCGGGTGTGTTTCGAATGATTCATCGGATTCTCCTAAAATGGCACTAAGTGCGGCGCGGGTGTCATGCAGGGCGGAAAATGCGGGCTTGGGGCGGAACATCGCACCCCTCCGATGATTGGCCGAAGACTCGGTTACGGAGACCCGCCATGCCCTCTTCCTCGCTCTCTTCGCGCATCCCCTTCACCGTGCTTTTGGCGGGGGGACAGGGGACTAGACTGCAAGAATTGACCAGCCGGATATGCAAGCCTGCCTTGCCCTTTGGCGGCGCGCGCTTGGTCGATTTCACGCTTGCCAATATCCAACGCTCGCAGCTGGTGCAGGTGCTGGTAGCCACCCAATACCGGCCGCAGGTGCTGCATGACCATTTGCTGCACTGCTGGGGGGACAGGCTGCATCTGGCGCTGCGCAACGGCAATGATCTGGGGCCGAGCGGCTATCGCGGCACTGCGGATGCGGTCAGGGCCAATCTGCAGGAAATCCTGATCTTGGCGGCCGATCATGTCTATCAGATGGATTACCGTCCGATTGTCGAATTCCACCGCGAATGCGGTGCGGGCGTGACAGTTGGTGCGTTGCACGTGCCGTTGGCCGAAGCAGCGTCTTTCGGCGTCCTGCAGGCGGGCCCTAATGGGCGCGTTACGGATTTCGTCGAAAAGCCCCGCTTTGCCAAGCAGGCCCTTGGCGCGGCAGATCACGCCTTGGCAAGTCTGGGCATATATGTCTTTGACCGCGACTATCTGATGGCCCTTTTGGCTGATCAAAGCCTGCAGGACTTCGGCCATGACCTTCTGCCGCAAGCGGTGGCAGAGGGGCGCGCTTTCGCGTGGCAAGCGGATAAGGGACCTGCGGGGGCATTCTATTGGCGGGATGTCGGCACCTTGCAAAGCTATCGCTTGGCGGCGCTGGATCATCTGGACCCCGATCACGCTCCGATCACGCTGCCTGTCGCGCATCGCCCCAGCCGCATGGCACGTTGGGCGGCGCAAAACGGGTCGGTCCTGATGGCAGGGGCAGCGGTTTCGACCCAAAGCCGCTTGAATAAGGTAATCTTGGGGCCTGATGCCGTGGTGCCCATTGGCCTGCATCTGGGCCTTGATCCCGAAGAGGATGCCCGCCACTTCCGCCTTTGCCCCGACAGCGGCACCTTGCTGGTCACCCGTGAGATGCTGCATGCCCATGCCCTGTCACGCCGTCCGATCTATCCGATGTCAGCGGTAATGCCGCCCGCTCTTGCAATAGCGCGCGCGCGGGCGAATTTGGACTAGGGGGTATCATGCAGAACGCACGGTTCGACCCCGCAGGTATTTTGCACCTCTGCGTCGATATGCAACGGCTGTTCTCCCCGCAGGCGTGCTGGGGTCTGGATTGTGTGCCAGCGCTGACCGCGAAGGTTCTGTCGCTCATAGAAGCTGCGGTCGCGCCCAGCCTGTTCACCCGTTTCATACCTCCGCAACAGCCCGAAGATACGCTGGGCGCATGGCAGGGCTATTGGCGGAAATGGTATGGGCTTACTGCTGAACGGATCGATCCCACCTTGTTGGAGCTGCTGCCCGAGCTTCGCCCCCATGCCGCAGCGGATCGGGTGTTCGACAAGCAAACCTATGGTCCATGGCAGGACAAGCGGCTGCAAGCGGCCATTCGCCAGCAAAATTGCGGGCATCTCGTGATCAGCGGGATCGAAACCGATCTCTGCGTTCTGGCCACCGCCTTAGGGGCGATTGAGCGGGGACTTTACGTGTCGGTGGTGCGCGATGCCACCAGCAGTGGACTTCCCGATAGTCACGACCGCGCGCTGCAATTGTTCGAAACGCGATTTTCGGAACAAGCACAGGTGATCGACTGTGACACCGCCTGCGTCCTCCTCGCTGGGGGCGAGGCTCCAGCTCGTTGAACGAACGGATGCCCCCCGCCTTATACCGCCACAGTTTCACACCTCTGCTCCTTGGGTAGCAGGGCCTGATGTTGTTGCAACCCGCATGACCCTTTTGACCAGAGGATCCCATGAAAAAAATGCCAGTCACCCGCCGCCATCCCATGGCATTCGGTGCGATCTATGGGGCTGAAGCCAGCTGTTTCCAGCTATGGGCTCCCGCTTGTGCGGGGGTGCATCTGCATCTGGAAGGCCGCGAACTGCCGATGATCAAGGGTGCGCGGGGGTTTCACCATCTGGATGTGGCGGCCCTGCCTGCGGGCACCCGCTACCGCTATCATCTGCCCAATGGGCGTTTGATTGCTGATCCCGCCTCGCGTTTCCAGCCGGAAGGGTTGGAAGGCCCGTCCGAGCTGATCGATCCCGAAAGCTATCACTGGCACGACAGCGGTTGGCAGGGCCGTCCATGGCACGAGGCGGTGATCTATGAAATCCACATCGGTGCCTTCACATCCGCAGGCGATTGGGAAGCCGCCGCCGAACGTCTGCCCGATTTGGCGGCCCTTGGCATTACGGCGGTGCAGATCATGCCGGTAGCGCAAAGCTATGGTTGTTTCAACTGGGGCTATGACGGGGTGATGTGGTACGCCCCACATGCCGCTTTCGGCCGTCCCGAGGCGATGAAAGCCTTTGTGGATCAGGCGCATCAGCTGGGGATCATGGTGTTTCTGGATGTGGTCTATAACCACTTCGGGGCGGTGGGCAACGAATTGCCCAATCTGGGCCCCATGCTCAGCCCGCGCCATAGCGGCCCTTGGGGTGACGGCATCAATCTGGACGACGAAGATGCGGAAGTGCCGCGGGCTTTCATCGTCGAAAACGCGCTCTATTGGCTAGAGGAATATCATCTCGACGGGCTGCGCCTTGATGCGGTGCATGAAATGCATGACGACAGCCCCACCCATATCCTGCAACTTCTGGCGGCAGAGGCGCGCGCGGCGCATCCCGACCGCCAGTTGCATCTGATCTGCGAAAACTCGGACAACGATCCCCGCTTTTTGATGCGCGGCAGGCAGGGACGACCGCGCCATTTCACCGCGCAGTGGAATGATGACCTGCATCACGCGCTGCATAGCCGTGTGACGGGCGAGACGACGGGCTATTACGCCGATTTCGCGCCTGCCGCCTTGCCGCTTGCGGGTTTCGATACGCTGACGCGGGCCTTGGCGGAAGGCTATGCCTTTCAGGGCGAGATGAAACAGCATGAGGGCGAAAGGCGCGGAAGTGCGAGCGGTCATCTGCCGCCCTTGGCCTTCATCAGCTATATGCAAAACCACGATCAGATCGGTAATCGGGTGCATGGCAGCCGCATCCATCACTATACCGATTGGGACCGGGTGCAGGCTTTCGCCACGATCGTGCTTTTGGCGCCGCAGATCCCGCTCATTTTCATGGGCGATGAGATCCGCGCCGAGACTCCCTTCCCCTTCTTCGCCGATGCGCCCGCCGATCTGCAACCCAAGCTGCACGAAGGCCGCAAGTCCGAACTGAAATCGACGCCGGAACATGACGATCCGCAATCCCCTGATGTCGAAGACACCCCGCATCCCAGCGATATCCGCACCTTCATGCAGGCCAAGCTGGACTGGGACCGCCCGCTTGGGCCGGACGGTGTTGCCACACGCGCCTTCTACCGCGACCTGCTGGATATTCGGCAAGTGCAATTGGTGCCACGTCTGGACGGGATCGGCGGGCATAGCGCCACGGTGGATTTGCAGCCGAACGGGGCGATCCATGCCCGCTGGCGGTTGGGAGATGGCAGCCTGTGGCAGATGCGGATCAATTTACACGATAGGCCCGCAAGTATCGCGCCCCTGCAGGGCCGCTTGGTCTGGCGCAGCGGTCAATGCGAGGATGACCAGTTGGGACCATGGAGCGTCGATGTCTGGTTGACCGAGGCCTGATCTTTACCCCGCCCGCAGTCTTGCCAAGGCTTCGGGCGCAAAATCCTTCAAGAACGCGCTTTGGTTGCGCCCGACATGGTGCAGATGCACGACATCACCCAGTTCTGCCAAGGCCGCAAGCCGATCGACATGGCACGCGATATCCGACGTGATCAGCACAGCCTTGCACAGCGCTTCATCCGAAAGCCCTGCTGCCAGCCTATCGAAGTCGCGCGGAGAGGGCAGGTCCGTCGATTGCGCCCCTGCCACCACCACGGGACCCCATTGATGCCGTGCCTCGGCCAAAGCCGTCGTGTCATCGGGCGCCCAACTGAGCGCGTGTTGGATATGCACGGGCTTGCCCGCGCCGCCATTGTCACGAAATGCACGGACGACTTCGGCCACCTTTTGCGGATCGCCCCCCACCGTCAAAAGCCCGTCCGCCCAAGGCGCGACGAAGGCTGCGGTGTCAGTCGTGATTGCGGCTCCGAACAGCGGCACAGGTTGCGCGGGGCGGCTGAAAAGCCGCGCCTCAGTCACGGTGATTGCCCCGTGATGCGTGACCTCCTCGCCTCGCAGCAAGGCGCGGATCACGGCTGCGGATTGGGCAAGGATCTGATTGCGGACAGGTTTTTCGGGCCAGTCGTTGCCGGTGAAGGATTCATTCACCGCCTCGCCGCTGCCCAAGGCCAACCAGAACCGCCCAGGAAACATCGCGCCCAAAGTCGCAGCCGCCTGCGCCACGATGGCTGGGTGATACCGATGGCCCGGTGCGGTGATCATGCCGATGGGAAAGCGCGTGGCTTGCAGACAGGCTGCAATCCAGCTGAAGGCAAAGCCCGACTGGCCCTGTCGGTCGCTGAAGGGCTGAAAATGATCGGAACATTTCGCAAGATCGAAGCCTGCAGCTTCCGCCACCAGCACCAGATCGCGCAATTCTTCCGGAGCGAATTGCTCATGCGAGGCGTGATAGCCGAAGAGTGTCATGGAAACCTCCTGATGGGGCGGAACTGTCCGGTTCACTCCTGCAGCTTTGACGGCTTTATCCTGCCGCCGCCCTCGCGGGCATCGGGATCTTGGCGATGCTTGCCGGCCGGATCGATTTGCTGCTGGCGTTGGTCGATCACGTCATTCGTTTCATCATAGCGTTCTGAGGGGCGGTCGATTTTCTGGTGATCGGGGGGCGCTTTGGATATTGGCATGTTTTCCTCCTGCTGATGCCTGCGCAACCCGTGATGGCTTGGGTTTGTTCCAACACCCGCGCCGGAACAAAACGCCCGCGCCGCAGTTTCCCTGATAAATAGGATCAGAGGCGAACATGGCGCAGCGGGCGAATTGGAAGGGCAGCTTGAAAATTGCCGAGCTTGGCTGCGCGGCCGCTTTGTACACGGCTGCGTCAACGGCGGAACGCATATCCTTGCACAGCATCAATCGGGTGACAGGAAACCGGACCCGACGCGAATATATTGATGCGGAAACCGGAAAGCCGGTCGCGCGTGAAGATCAGGTGAAAGGCTATGAACTGAGCGACGGCGATTACATCCTGCTTGATCCCGCAGAGATATCGGCAGCCGTTCCGGTGCCCGACAAAGTGCTTGATATTGAAGCCTTCATTCCCTGCACAGAAGTGGATGATACCTATTTCGACCAACCCTATTACCTTGCGCCCGCAGGTCCTGCGGATCACGAGGTTTTCGGCCTTATCCGTGACGGGCTCGCGGCGGCCAAGGTGGTGGCGCTTGCCCGCACGGTCTTGTTCCGCCGGATGCGGACGCTGGTGATCCGCCCGCTGGATGACGGCCTTGTCGCGACCACGTTGAATTTCGACTACGAGGTCCGACCTGCCGAGACGGCTTTCAAATCCATTCCAGCCGTGAAAGTCGAAGCCGAAATGCTGGATCTGGCCCGCCATATCATCCGGACAAAAACGGGGAGGTTCGATCCCTCTGCTTTCGATGACCGCTATGAGGACGCGCTGGCGGAATTGGTCAAAGCAAAGCTGGCGGGGCGCAAGATCAAGCCACGGCGGGACAAGAAAACCGCGCAGCCCGTCGATTTGCTGCAGGCGCTGCGCGAAAGCGCCCAGCTTGACCGCACAGAAAAATCCCCCCAGCCCCGCGGATCACGATCCCCGAAGCGCAAGGCGGGATAGGCCATGTCTCTGAGCGATTATCGTCGGAAGCGGGATTTCTCGGCCACTCCGGAACCCAAGGGGCGCAAGGCCCGCAAGCAGGGCCGCAGCTTCGTGATCCAGAAGCATGATGCACGGCGTTTGCATTACGATCTGCGGCTGGAGCTGGACGGCGTGCTGCTCAGCTGGGCAGTGACACGCGGCCCCAGTCTGGTCTCCGCGGAAAAGCGCCTTGCCGTGCATGTCGAAGATCACCCGCTGTCATATGGCGATTTCGAGGGCACGATCCCCAAGGGCCAATACGGTGCAGGCACGGTCTTGCTCTGGGACCAAGGGCCATGGGACCCTATCGGCGACGTAAGGAAAGCCAATGCCAAGGGGCACCTGGAATTCGAACTTTCAGGCCAAAAGCTGAAAGGACGCTGGCACCTGATCCGGATGCAGGACAAGCCGAAAGGCGATGGCGAGAATTGGCTTTTGATAAAGGCCAAGGATTCACAAGCCCGCCCCAAATCCGCGTCGGATATTCTGGAAGACCTGCCCCTATCGGTCAAAACCGGCAGGACCCTACAAGATATCGCCGCTGGCAAGGCCGCAGCCGCGCCACCCACGGATGTGGTCGTCCCGCCCGTCAAAGGGGCCAAGCGACAGAAACTGCCCGATTTCGTGCCGCCGATGCTGGCGCACTTGGCGGCGTCCAGCCCGACGGGGCAAGATTGGCTGCATGAGATCAAGTTTGACGGCTATCGCTTGCAGGCAAGGCTCGATCAGGGAAAGCTAAAGCTGATCACCCGCAGCGGGCTGGACTGGACCCTACGCTTTGGTCGGGCGATGTCGGATGCCTTGGGCCGCCTGCCGGTGCAAAGCGCCTTGATCGACGGCGAAATGGTGGTCGAAGCTCGCAACGGCGCCTCGGACTTTTCGGCATTGCAAGCCGATCTGAGTGCGGGTCGCTGCGACCGCTTTCTTTTCTATGGCTTCGATCTGCTGCATCTGGATGGTCGCGATCTGCGCCCGCTTCCCTTGGTGCAACGAAAAAGCCTGCTTGAAACACTGCTGGCGCAATCAGATGGCCCGCTGCGGTATAGCAGCCATTTTTCGGACAGCGGTGCGATGGTGCTGCGCCATGCCTGCAGGCTGGGGCTTGAAGGCATCTTGTCCAAGAAAAGCCACAGCCCCTATCGCGAAGGACGCAACAAGGACTGGATCAAATCGAAATGTTCGGCACGGCAGGAATTCGTCATTGGCGGCTATATGCCGTCGACGGCACAGGAAAATGCAATCGGGTCATTGGTTTTGGGGGTCTATGACGGCGATCAACTGATCCATGTCGGACGCGTCGGTACCGGATTTTCGGCAGATATTGCGCAAGATATCGCCAGCAAACTGGAACCTCTGCATCGCCAAACGTCCCCTTTCTCGCAGCCGCTGAGCCATCAGCAATCCCGCCAGATCCGTTACGTGCAGCCGGAACTGGTGGCAGAGATCGAGTTCCGCGCTTGGACGGCGGAGGGTAACTTGCGCCACGCGTCTTTCCGGGGCCTGCGCGAGGACAAACCCGCTCGTGAAATCATCCGCGAAACCGCATCGCTGAACGCTGCTATGCCCCCAATGCGTGAGGTTCAAGTGAAACTGACCCATCCCGAACGTATCTACTGGCCCGAAGAAGGTATCACCAAAGAAGGGCTTGCCGATTACTACGCCCAAATCTGGCCCCAGATCGCCCCTTTTGTCGTCGGGCGCCCCTTGGCTTTGCTGCGTTGTCCCGAAGGGATCACAGGGCAGCGCTTTTTCCAAAAGCATATGTGGAAAGGCGCAAGCCGCCATATCCGACCGGTGAACAACCCCAAAAATCCTGCCGAGCCGTTGATCAGCATCGACACTCTGGAAGGCTTGATCGCTCTGGTCCAATCGGCCGCGTTGGAGATCCATCCTTGGGGCTGCGCGCTGCAAGATTGGGAACGTCCCGACATGATCACCATGGACCTTGATCCGGCCGAAGGCGTGCCATGGTCACAGGTGATCGACGCCGCCCGAGAGCTGCAGGACCGCCTGACGCAGGCACAGCTTGCCGCCTTCGTCAAAACCTCGGGCGGGAAGGGGCTGCATGTGGTGGCGCCCTTGCAGCCCCATGCGAAATGGACCGAGGTAAAGGCCTTCACCAAAGCGATGGCGCAATCCATGGCGAGTGACTCGCCCGATCTTTATGTGGCAACGATTTCAAAGGCCAAGCGCAAGGGCAAGATCCTGATTGACTATCTGCGCAACCAGCGCGGTGCCACCGCAGTCGCCGCCTATTCCCCCCGTGCAAGGACCGGTGCGCCCGTATCCACTCCGATTGATTGGCAGGAACTGGGCCCAGAGATTGGGCCTGCGCATTTCACCATCACGGATATCGAGGCGCGCCTTTCTGCCAAAGGACAAATCCCGTGGGATGGATTTCGCGCCGCCGCACGCCCCCTGAAACCCAAGAAGACCTAAGTCATTTCTTGCGCCTTTCCGCATCCAGACTGCGCTGCAAGGCATCCATGATGCTGACGACATTATTAGATCGCGCTGGTTCGGGCTTTGGCTTCCCCGCTCGCTTACGGCCCTTCTTTTTCGCCGAAATCAGGTCGAGCAATTGCTTTTGTACCGGATCAGAGGTCATATCCGGATCCCAAGCGGTCGTGCGCTCCTTGATCAGCTGGGTGATCAGCTTCAAAGCCTTTGCATCCGGCTTGTCCGCCTTGATCTTGCTGAAATAATCGTCTGGATCGCGCACCTCGTCGCCGTAGCGCAGGGTCCATAACTCGATCCCCTTGCCGCGTGCTTTCAGCATCACCGCCCGTTCGCGGCGGTACAGGACTAGCCGCGCAATTCCGACGGTCGCGGTATCTTCCATGGCCGCGCGGATGACACCGAAAGCTTCTTCCCCCACGCGGTCGGAGGGAAAAAGATAATGGGGTGTGTCATACCAGATCCAGCCGATGCTGTCGGCGGGAATGAATGTCTGGATATCGATGCTGCGCGTGCTGTCCAAGGCGACGGCGTCAAGTTCGTCATCTTCCAGTATCACATATTGGTCTTCGCCATGCTGGTAACCCTTTGCCTCGTCCTTGTCGCGCAGGGGCTTGCCAGTGATGCTATCGACATGACGTGTTGCGATGCGATGGCCGGTCGCGGCATTAATCAAGCGGAACTTAACCTTTTCCGCTTCGGTTGTGGCAAGCTGCATCGTCACCGGACATGTTACCAGCGACAGTTTCAAATAGCCTTTCCAGAAGGGACGTATCGCCATGGACGTGCTTTCAGCAGTCGTTGGACTTGTCGATCATGCCAGGCCGGTTGCGATCTTCACACATGGCGCAATCGGGATTTCTGCCGCGCGGGATCGAGGGCTGGTCGGTGCCCTGAGCGATTGCATGTTTGCGCAGTTCGTCAGGGGCGACACGCTTCTGTTCGGGGGTAAGCGCTGCCTCGGACCGCGCGGGAGTGTCGGAAATTACAGTACGGGTTTTCTCGGACATGATCATCTCCATGGATGCTGCCCCTAAACAATCGCTTTAGCCACCCGATGTTCCAGATCCCTGCCACACAGCCTAAAATGGGTCAGAACCGACAAAATAGAGTGTCGAGATATCGTAAGTCAAAAGCAGCTCCTTTGCGGCTGCTTGTAACTGATCGTCCCTGCAGGCCCTCACGCGCAAGACGCTGAAATAAGGTGCTTTACCCTCAGCAATGATCAAAGCATCTTCCGCCGCCTCGGCAAGACCCACAATGCGATATCCCTGCATTTCGAGCCGTGCGGCGAGCGCGCGCCGCGGGCGGCTATGTCCACCAACAGATCAGATAATGGCGCAGAGCTGGGATGATTCATATCGATAGGAGCCCCCGCCATGGACCCATTGGATCGTTCCAATGTAATTCACACGCACGATATCAAAAT
>DALYSR010000080.1:0-16411 GCA_031991825.1 Paracoccaceae bacterium | reverse complement strand
GAAAAGTCGATGATCCGTTTGGACAATCCGCCCGCGTTCATCAACTCGCCCGCAAGGATGAAGAAGGGGATCGCCAGCAAGGTAAAGGTATCGGCCCCGATCATCATGTTCTGCGCGATGATCTGGGTGTTGAACATGCCCATATAGCTCATGAGCATCACGCCGCAAAACACCAGCGCGAAAGCGACCGGAACGCCGGTGGCCATAGCCCCCAAAAGCGATGCGATGAAGACGACAAGGGTCATAGGGCGCGCTCCGACAATTCTTCGGCCGACAGATGCCCACCGGCAAAGGCCGCAAGCTCGGCTTCGGTGATCCCGCCGCGCAACAGCCGGATAAAACGTTCGCCCGTCATCAGGATGAAGCAAGCGGCGGTGAACAGACCCGTGCCATAGACCCAAGCCATCGGCAGCCCCGATACCGGCGCTTTCATCGTGATATTGATGGGCAATTGCTTCCATGTGCCGATCAACAGGACCAGCGAGCAGCCGATGATCAGCAGATCGCTCATCCCCATCATCACCATCCGGCCCTTGCGGCCAAAGCGGGCGACAAGGGTTTCCATGCCCATATGTAGATTGTGGCGATGCGCCACCACCGCGCCAATATAGGTCAGCCAGACGAAGAAGAAACGCGACATTTCTTCGGATACCGGAATGCCGGAATTCATCGTGTAGCGCATCACGACATTGATGAAGACCATCACCGCCATGCCGCCCAACAGCAAGATCAGCACCACATCAAGCAGGCGAAACATCAGATCGACCAGCCTACGCATATCTGACCCATCCTATGCAAGACTGCGCGCCGCTTGGATCTGCCTGCCTGCCCTTGACTGCCAGCATTCGGCGAAGACCGCCTGCCGCATCGGACCGAACGCGACTGGGAAAGGTCACGCTGCCATCAGCTTTCGGCAATATTCGGGCAGCCTCCAACATCTGTGTTGAAGTCACTTCATCCTCCCTTATTTGGTAAAAGGGCGCCTCCACGCCCCCGCCGACATTAGCTGTCAGACAACCTTATAAGTAATCTTAGGCTTCCGTTTCAAATTCTGTCTAGCAGAAAAATGGACTTCCCGATTATTTATTTAACTATATGTTTTAATAAGAAAATGTCGTCAATGGCAGGCCCGTTCGTTCGGCCGAGCCCATCATATGCGCCCGCATGGCCGCGCGGGCTGCCAGCGGATCTTGGGCATGGATCGCGTCAAGAACGGCGCGGTGTTCTTGCAATGTGACGGCGATCAGACTGTCCAGCTCGCGGCTGACGCGGCCTGCAAGGATCACATGCCGGATGCGTTCGGCAATCGCGCTGACGAATTGGGCGAAATAGTCATTTCCGGTGGCCTCTGCGATCAGACGATGGAAATCGATATCGCCCGACACGCCGCCATTGGTCCAGTCCTCCGGCAGCGCCATCCGCTCCATCGACGCCTCCAGCGCGTCAAGATGCGCTTGCGTGCGGTGGACCGCGGCCAAAGAGGCGGCTTCCAATTCCAATGGCACGCGCAGCTGATACAGATGGCGGAAGGCTTCGGGGCCCATCTTGTCGGCATCATCCAGCCGGATATGGCGCGACTGGCGGTCCAGCACGAAGGCCCCCACGCCCTGACGGGTTTCCACCAGACCTTCATTGCGCAATTGCGCGATCGCCTCGCGCATCACCGTGCGGCTGACGCCAAAGGTTTTTGACAGCATCAGTTCGGATGGCAGCTTCTCGCCTGCGGCCAGGGCCCCGCTGTGGATCCGCGCGGCGAGTTGGGTGGCGATGCGGGTCGGCAAATGTTCGGTGCGGGTGATCTGGACGAAGCTATGTTCCATCACGGGGCCTTTTCACGACATGGGTCTGAGGAATGCGTCACCATGTCCATCTGACAGCAGGGGTTCATGGTCAAGTGCGGATCAATGGCCCGCTTTAGCCTTTCCAAAAGCTTGCGCTGCACATCGGGCAATTCCGCCTCAAACGCCGCGCGTTTTGCCCGCCCGATCCCATGTTCGGCGCTAATCGATCCCTGATAGCGGGCCACAAGGTCGAACAGGTGATCTTTGGCCGTTTCAAGCACATATTGCAGCTGCGCCTGATCCGCGCCCGAAGGCGGCAGCACGTTCAAATGCACATTGCCGTCGCCAACATGGCCATAGCTGATGCAGGTGGCATCAGGCAAAGCGGTGCTGATCCGCGCCTCGGCCTCGGCCACGAAGGCCGCCAATCGCGACACCGGCACCGAAACATCCGAACGGAAATGCTGGCCGCGCTTGGCTTGGCCGTCATTCATGCCTTCGCGCAGCCGCCACAGATCGCGGGCATGGCGCAGGGATTGGGCCACCACACCGTCCAAGATCAGCCCGGATTCCATGGCTTGTTCCACGAAAGCGGCCAGCAGCGCATCGACATCCACCAATCCGCCGCCCGATATTTCGATCAAGGCATAGGCAGGATGATCCTCGGACAGGGCGCGCGGCAGATCGGGCATCGCCTCGCGGGCCAAGGTGAAGGCCAAGGGCGGCATGAATTCGAAGGCGCTCATCAGATCGCAGCATTGCTGGCGCGCGCGGCTATACAGCGCCATCACCGCCTCCAGCGAGGGCAAGGCCACCAAAGCGGTCGCCACTTGCGCAGGCTTGGGCACCAGTTTCAAGGATACGGCGGTGATCACCCCCAAGGTGCCTTCCGCCCCGATGAAAAGCTGTTTCAGGTCAATGCCGCGATTGTCCTTGCGCAGAAGCGACAGCCCCTCGAACAGGGAACCGTCCGGCAGCACCACTTCCAGCCCCAGCACCAGATCGCGGGTCATGCCATAGCGCAAGACATTGACGCCCCCCGCATTGGTCGACACATTGCCGCCGATCTGGCAGGATCCTTGCGCGCCAAGCGCCAGCGGGAAGAACAGCCCTTCGGGGTCCAGCGCGGTCTTCAGCGCCTCTAGCACCACCCCCGCCTCGACCACTGCGGAAAAGTCATCGCGATTGACCTGCCTGATCCGGTTGAGCCGCGACAGCGAGAGCACCACATTGCGGTCGGGCGCATCATTGACGGCCCCCAGCACCAGTCCGGTATTGCCGCCCTGCGGCACCACCCCCAAGCCCAGATCGCGCGCGGCTTTGACCGCTGCTTGCACATCCGCCACGGTCTTGGGCCGCAAGACCGCCACCGCCCCGCTTTGCACATCGCCATGCCAGTCGCGGCAATAGGGGGCGATGGCATCGCCCGTCAGCACCATATCCGCGCCCAACCGCGCTTGTAGTTGGATGATCAGTCGATCGGTCATCGCAAGGCCCCTCCCCGAGCTATACGACGGAATATCATTTTGCAGCTTAATGATTTCAGGTTATCAGACAACCATATAGATGACGCCGCCGCCACGGAGGATTGGCGGGCGCGCGATCAAGGGGGGGGATCCATGCAAATATTGATTATCGGCGCCGCCGGAATGCTGGGGCGCAAACTTACCGAAAAGCTGGCCGCGACCGGCCGGATCGGCGAAAATGCCATTGAAGCCATGACTTTGGTCGATGTCGTCCCTGCGGCGGCTCCGGTCGGTTTTTCGGGTCAGGTCCGTATCGAAACCGCCGATATGTCGGAGGCGAGCGTGGCGGCAAAGCTGATCGAACGCCGCCCCGACCTGATCTATCATCTGGCAGCCATCGTCTCGGGCGAGGCGGAGCTGGATTTCGACAAGGGCTATCGAATCAATTTGGACAGCACGCGGTTCCTGTTCGACGCGATCCGGCTGGCGCATCTGCAAGACGGCTATCACCCGCGCGTGGTCTTCGCATCCTCCATCGCGGTGGTGGGCGCGCCCCTGCCCTTCCCGATACCGGATGATTATCACACCACGCCGCTGACCAGCTATGGCACGCAAAAGGCGATTTCCGAATTGCTGCTGGCCGATTACACGCGACGCGGCTTCTTCGACGGCGTGGCGCTGCGGTTGCCGACGATCTGCATCCGGCCGGGCAAGCCCAACAAGGCGGCATCGGGCTTCTTCTCCAACATCCTGCGCGAGCCGTTGATCGGCCAAGAAGCGGTGCTTCCGGTGCCAGATAGCATCCGCCATTGGCATACCTCGCCGCGCTCGGCAGTGGGCTTCATGCTGCATGCGGCGCAGATGGACCTGTCCGCTTTGGGCGGGCGGCGCGCTGTGTCGATGCCGGGCGTCAGCGCCACGGTCGCCGAGCAGATCGAAGCCCTGCGCCGTGTGGCAGGCGACAAGGCCGTCGCCCTGATCCGGCGCGAACCCGACGAGATGATCACCGCCATGTGCGCAGGCTGGGCACCGGGCTTTGAAGCCACCCGCGCGCGGGCCTTGGGCTTTGTATCGGAAACCGATTTCGACCAGATCATCCAAGCCCATATCGAAGACGAACTGGGAGGCAGCCTATGACCGCTCCCGAAGCCCCGCGCCAGATCGCTTTCTTGGGTACCGGATTGATGGGCGCGCCGATGGTGCGGCGTTTGCTGAACGCGGGCCATCATGTCACGGTGTGGAACCGCGATCCTGCCAAGGCGCGGGCCCTACAGGCGGATGGCGCGGTCTGCGCGCCAAGCCCTGCGCAAGCCGTCGCAGCCGCAGATGTGGTGATCACCATGCTGACGGATGGGGCGGCGGTCGGATCGGTGTTGTTCGATCAAGCGGCGGCGGGGGCGATGCAGCGGGGCGCTTGCGTGATCGATTGCTCGTCGATCGCGCCGGATATCGCGCGCGACCATGCGCAACGCTTGGCGGAAATGGGGATCGACCATATCGACTGTCCGGTATCGGGCGGCACCATCGGCGCGACCGAGGGCAGCCTTGCCCTGATGGCGGGCGGGGATGCCCAGCGGATCAACGACTTGGCCGATGTCTTCGCCCCCTTGGGCCGCCTGACCCATGTCGGCCCCCATGGCGCGGGTCAGGTCTGCAAGCTGGCCAATCAGCAGATCGTGGCCATCACCATCGGGGCGGTCGCCGAAGCCATGATGCTGGTGGAAGCGGGCGGTGCCGACCGCGCCAAATTCCGCGAGGCGATCCGTGGCGGCTTTGCCGAAAGCCGCATCCTTGATCTGCACGGCGGCCGGATGGTCCGTCGCGATTTCACCCCGGGGGGGCCGTCACGCTTGCAGCTAAAGGACCTCAATTCCGTGCAGGACGTGGCCGAAGCCAAGGGCTTGACCCTGCCCTTGACGCAGGCCGTGCACCAAGCTTTCGCGGATTTCGTGGCGGCAGGTCATGGCGATAGCGACCATGCGGGCCTTTTGCTGCATCTGGAAGCGATCAACGCCAAGGCGTGACGGGCAATCGGGGCGCGAGGGGCTGTCGCGCCTTTCGCCCCTTCAGGCCACCGCGTCCACCTGCCACGGCACGAATTCGTTTTCGCCGTAATCGAAGCGTTCGAATGCGGTTTGCTCGCCCGAGGCGACGCGCAGGATCATGTCGAATATCCGCTGACCGGCAGCAGCGATGCTGTCGGTTCCCCTCGCGATATCGCCGCAATTCAGGTCCATGTCGTCGCGCATATGGTCATACATATAGCTGTTGGTGGCGATCTTGATCGTGGGGCTTGGCTTCCAGCCTGAAACCGATCCGCGTCCGGTGGTGAAGCATACGATATTGCAGCCCCCCGCCACCTGTCCGGTCACCGCGACCGGATCATAGCCGGGGGTATCCATGAAAACGAAGCCGCTTTCGGTGATCTTTTCGGCATATTCATAGACCGCATTCAGCGGCATCGACCCGCCCTTGGCCACCGCCCCCAAGGATTTTTCCAAGATCGTGGTCAAGCCGCCCTCTTTGTTACCGAAGGAAGGATTGTTGTTCAGTTCGGCATTGCTGCGGTGGGTATAATCGCGCCACCATTCGATCCGGTCCAACAGCTTTTGGGCCACTTCAGGGCTGCGGGCACGGCGGGTCAGCAGATGTTCGGCGCCATAGATCTCGGGCGTTTCGGCCAGAACCGATGTCGCGCCGTGGCGTACCAACTGATCGGATGCCACCCCCAGCGCGGGATTGGCCGTGATCCCCGAATAGCTGTCCGATCCGCCACATTCCAAAGCCACCTTCAGATGCCGCAGCGGTTGGCGGCTGCGTTTGACGGCATTCACCTCCGGCAACATCTCGCGGATCATCGCACAGGCGGCATCGATGGTGGCCCGCGTGCCGCTCAGTTGCGGGGTTGTCATGGTGCGGAAGCGATGGCTTTCCTCTAATTTGTAATGCTCAAGAATGGGGCGGATCTGGTTGGTTTTGCACAGCCGCTGCCATGGGGCAGCGCCACCACCCCGTCGATATTGTCAAAGCCCTTCAGCCCGTCGCCACGATTGAACAGATCGGCGATATAGCGCGACACGGTGGCCGAGCAGTTCACCGTTGTCAGCACGCCGATATAATTGCGCGTGCCGACGCCGCCCAAGCCGCGATCATCGCCCAGAAGCCAAGCCGCTCGATGTCCGGCAGCAGGCCCGGATCGTGATTTTCGGTGCAGAATTGGTGGGTATGATGCTGCTCGACGCGCTGGCCAGACCGATCACCTGCCCGAATTTGCGGATCTCTTGCCCCAGAGCCACGTCGCGCAACGCGACCTTATGGCCGCGCGGCAGTGGTTGGCGCGCGATCAATCCGGTTTGGCCAATAGGATCGCCCTCGCGCAGTACACGGCGGGTGACACCGACGCTGTCCACGGATGGCGCAGGATCAACGGCACTGTGCGATCGACATTGCCTTTTCTTCCCCAAGGTGATGCGGTGACACCAGCGGATCAGCGTTTTCCGCGCCCGATGACGCAAGCCATCTGTTACGCCCTAGACCGCCGCGCGCAATGAACCGGCGCAGGTGGCAAACCCATCGGAATCGGCAAGATTCCCCGCTCGATTCAACCGTTGAAGCGAGTTTTTGCCGCCTTTCCAGCCATCCGGTTGCATACATATTCCAATAGTCCGATACGAGCAGCCCTATCTAACACGTCACCATATGGGACATGAATTATGAAATCTGTTGTTCTTCCGGTAGCCTTGGTCGTGAGCACCCTTGGCGGCGCTGCTTTCGCAGGCGGCCTGAATACCCCTGTCGCCGATCCGATCATCGAGGCTCCGGCTCTGGCCGTTGTTCCGGTCAAAGCTGACACCGATTGGACCGGTGGTTATCTGGGTCTGGCGCTTGGCCGTAGCGAAGCCGACCTGTCGCTGGGCGGCGCGTCGGTTTCGGCCAAAGACAATAGCATCGGCATCTTCGGCGGCTATAACCACGACTTCGGCCAATACGTTGCGGGCGGCGAATTGAGCTTTGACCGCGCAAGCGACCAAGGCGTCGATATCGACCTGACCCGCCTGAAAGGCCGTCTGGGCTATGATGCGGGCAACTGGATGCCCTATGCAACGCTGGGTCTGGCGCGGGTGAGCGTCAACGACGGCCTGACCTCGGGCAGCGAAAACGGTTATACCTATGGCATCGGTGCTGATTTCGCCGTGACCAATAACTTCGTCCTGGGTGCCGAGCTGTCGCGTTCGACCTTTGACAATGTGGCAAACACCACCGGCGATCTGGACCTGAACTCGCTGCAGCTGCGTGCATCCTACAAGTTCTGATCGGAGAAGGGATTGGGGCGTATCTGCTGCGCCCCAGACCGCCGATTATGGATCGAAAGCGCCCGACATCGTTCGGGCGCTTTTCTTTTAGCGCCGCCACCGCAGCTTTGGTCTTAAACTCACCCGCATGATCCGTTACCTTGCCCGCATATAAACCCAGCCTTTGACTGCCCCGATCCTGCGACGGGCCCGATAGAAGTGAATGCGCCTCGTGATACGTTTACCGCAAGACTGTTCGAATATGGCTGAATTGCGCCAGCAGATCGACAGGCTCGATCGGGACTTGGTCGGGCTTTTGGCCGAACGCGCGGGCTATATCGACCGTGCCGCGCAGATCAAGGCCGCCTGCGGCCTGCCCGCGCGGATCACCGATCGGGTGGAACAGGTGGTTGGCAATGTGCGGGCCCATGCGGCGGCGGCGGGGCTGTCGGAAGATCTGGTCGAAACCCTCTGGCGCGATCTGATGGAATGGGCGATTGCCCGCGAAGATGACCATCTTGCGCGCCATGATGCGGCGGGGCCCAAGGACTAAGCCTCGTCGGTCCAGACTGTGAAGCGGGTCAGCTCATGCGGCCCGAAGCTGTGCAGCAGCGCGACATCGGCGGCGTCGCGCCCATAGGCCACCGGCACCCGACCGATGCGGGGCATGTTGTGGTGCGCATCGAAAGTGACCCATTCGCCGCCAAGCCAGACCTCGCACCATGCGTTGAAATCCATAGGCGCGGGATCAGGCGGCACGCCGATATCCCCCAGATAGCCGTTCACATAGCGGGCCGGAATATTCAGGCAGCGGCATAAGGTAATGGCAAGATGGGCAAAATCGCGACAGACGCCTTTGCCTTCGCGCCATGCTTCGGATGCGGTCCGCGTGGCGCGGGCATGGGGATAGCCAAAGGTCAACCGGCTGCTGACATGATCGAAGACCGCGCGAACCCTGTCCCATCCGGCAGGAATTTCACCGAACCATTCCCACGCAGGTTCCAGCATCAGGTCGACATCGCAATAGCGGCTGGGCAGCAGATAGACCAAGACCTCATCGGGGATATCATCGACCGAGGGTTCAAGGGCGCGCGGCTCCCATGGATCGGGGCGGGGATCGACCTCGATCAGGCTGTCACGATACAAGGTCAGCCGCCCCGCAGGGGCCATCAGCCGCAAGCCGTGATTGCCGAAGCCGTCGATAAAAGGCCGCGCGGGCAGATCCGGACTAAGCGTGATGCCGGTGCTGTCCAAGATACGCCCCTGCCATTCGGGGCGGGGATCCAGCAGTGTCACCAAAGGGGTCGGCTGGTCGCAAGTGATTTCGATGTCATAGCCCAAACGAATGCGCACGCGCGGTTACCTCTTATCCAACGGACGCAAGGGGCCTTGATACAGGCCCCTTGCAAGAGTCTACTGGTTTGAAATGTTTGCGCGCCGATCAGTAATTGCCCGGAGGATCGCTGGCGGGAAAGGATTCATCTCCTGCTTCGTCGACCTTGTCCCATTTCTTGGGCGGCAGATCCATTTCCTTGGGACCGGCGGGGCGGACGTAATCCGCAGGCTGGCCGCCAGTCGAGGGGTCAACCGGCGGGCTTTGGTCTTTCTTGACATCAGGTGTGGTCGGACTGGACATGTGACTGCTCCTGTCAGCGGGGGAATTCGATATTCTAACCCGCCAGAGGCGCAGTTGTTCCCGCAGCCACAGCCTTTCGGCTTCCGCCTTTAACTTTCCGCCATCAGCGGAATATTGGCTTTATATCGCAGGCCCTGCGGATGATAGTCCAAGCTGATTTCGGCCTGCAATTCGATGGCCGGCACATCGCGCAGCAACATAGTGCCAAATCCGCGCTTTGCGGGTTCATAGACCAAAGGCCCATCCCGCTCCGTCCAAGACAGCTCCAACATGCGGCCCTGCGCGCCAAGCTGCCAAGACAGATCGATCCGGCCGAATTCGGTGCTTAAGGCGCCATATTTGGCGGCATTGGTGGCCAATTCATGCAAGGCCAGCGTCAGCGACATGACCATCTGGCTGGTCAAACTGATCGCAGGCCCCGAATAGCGGAACCGGTCAGACCTGTAGGGCGAGATGATTTCCGCAACCAGATCATGCAGTTGCGCGCCATCAACCGGCGTGCGGGTCAACAGGTCCTGGGCCCGCGCCAAAGCCAGAACCCGTTCGGTGAAGTTCTTGTTCTGGGGGTCATTCCTATCGCCCAAAGTCTGACGCGCGATCGCCAGCACGGTGGCAAGAATGTTCTTCACCCGATGCTTCATCTCGCGCAGCAGCACCTCTTGCAGGCGCGCGGCTTCAAAGCGCGGGGAATCGTCGCGCCCGATTTTCGACGCACCGATGATCGCGCCGTTTTCATCGAAGATCGGCGAGACGGTCAGCGAAATCGGCACTTCGTGCCCGTCCTTGTGCAGACGCGATGTCTCATAGCTGCTTACCTTTTCGCCCGCGCGGATGCGGGCAAGAATATCCAGATCCTCCTGTCGTTTGGCGGGCGGCAACAATAGTGCCATATGCCGACCCAGCACTTCTTCGGGGCGGTAGCCGTAAAGCCGTGTCGCACTATGGTTCCAACTGGTGATCCGCAGGTCCAGATCAATCGAGATGATGGCATCATCCGAACCGTCAATGATCGCCGCTTGCTGCAGAATCTGCGCATCGCGTTTGTGGCGCAAACTGTCGTCGATCACCACCAGACAATAATGTTCTTCCGCCGTGGCGCGATGCGGAAGCGGGCCCAAGGATTGCGCGATCCAGACCGAAGAGCCATCGGGACGCAGATAGCGGTATTCATGCACGCCGCGCGCCATCATCTCCTGCGGCAACAGGCGCTTATCCGGCATATCTGATGGCGCCACCAGCCCTTGCCACGGCCGTCCCAGCAGATCGGCCATCGGCACCGTCAGGATTTCGGCCAGCTTGGAATTGGCCAGTAGCACATGACCGCGGGCGTCCAAAGTCGCCAGACCCACCGTCGCCCCATCGACAATCGCGGCCATCCGCGCTTCGCTCTCGCGCAGTGCCGCCAACGCATTGACCCGCGCCGTGGTTTCCGACACCAGACACAGAACGGCATCGACCCTGCCATCGCTGCCACGGATCGGCGAAAATGAGATATCGAAATAGACGGTCTCTGGATAGCCGAAGCGTTCAATATAGAACGGGCGATCCTGTGCCGAAATCGTGATGCCCTTAGCCATGACCTCGCGCAACATCGGCTCTAGATCATCCCAAAGTTCGGCCCAATAGGCACAGGCGGGTTGCCCGAAGGCATCGGGATGCTTGTCACCGATGGTCGGGGCATAAGTCGCGTTATAAAAGGCGCGCAGATCGGGTCCTGCAAAGATCACCACTTGCGACTGCGCGGGGGCGATCAAGCGCAAGCTGTGCTGCAGGCTGGCAGGCAAAGCGTCAAATTGCGGCACCGTCGGCGCCGTTATAGCCATGCCGGCAATATAATCATCCAAAAACGTTGCCGAACCGATAGGCATCATGCCCCCTCATCCTTCGCCAAATCCAAAACAAACGGAGCGACACCGTGAAAGGCACTACTTTCGGGTAGGGATAACCTCTGTTGCAGCGCCTCGCAAGTGCCAGCCGCTCATTGCCGATATTGACGGCTTGATCGGCAAAATTTGGCACAATCTTGTTCCTTTTGCGACGAAAATGCGATTGAGGTGGAACAATCTACCTATGGTTGCGTTGTGCCCACACTGCCCCAGACGGGCCAAACGGGGGACGGCGGTAAGGGCATAGGCCTTCATCCAAATCACCGCCTTACCCTTAAGACCATAGAGTGGAGGCGACCCATGACCCTACAATCTCCGATGCAACAACCGGTCGATCCTGCCGTGGCCTATGCAGCCGTGACAGCAACACCCGACCCTGATGCCGCACCCGCCCATTTTAGTGCGGATGCGATTGTGGCGATGATGCCAGCCTTACGGATCTATGCCCGATCCTTGACGATGAACCGTTTCGAGGCCGATGATCTTGTGCAAGAGGCCTTGATCCGTGCCATTGAAAAAGCCGACCAATTCCAGCCCGGCACCAATTTGCGAGCGTGGATTTTCACCATTCTGCGCAACTTCTTCTATTCGGCCTATGCCAAGCGGCGCCGTGAAAGCGCGGGATCGGATGATTGCGTGGCCGACCAAGCGATTGGCAGCGCCGATGCGCAGATGTGGCATCTGGCGGCCTGCGAATTCAACACCGCCTTGATGGAGCTGCCCCTTCCCTACCGCGAGGCCTTGATTTTGGTCACCGTCAGCGGCGCCAGCTATATCGAGGCCGCCGATATCCTCAATTGCGAAATCGGTACCGTGAAAAGCCGTATCCACCGCGCCCGCAGCCGCCTGAAAGAGCAGTTGGGCGATTTGTTCGGCTGATGACCCCACCCCATACCAACCGCCACCCCTAACAGCAGGATGCTTCGATGATCGCGCTTCCTTCGGCTTTGAGATCATTTATCAGCCCGCAATTTGCGGCTCTTCTTCCCGCACGTGACACCGAACCAGATCATCTGGGGGCCATGGGAATACGGCGCAGAAAAACGGCGCTCAGGGTGCTGGTGGTGGAAGATAATCCTATCATTGCGGTGCAGATCGCCATGGACCTGCGTGAAGAAGGCCACCAAGTCCTTGGGCCCTATAGCAAACTTGGCGATATCAATCTGGATCAACTGGAATTGGACGGCGCGATCCTAGATGTCTATCTGGGACATGAGGTGACATTTCCCTTGGCCGAAGCCTTGCGTGATCGCGGGCTTGCCGTGGTGTTCTACACCGGATCGGCAATGCGCGACTGCCCCGCCAGCCTGCGGGACGTGCCATGGCTGAGCAAACCCGCCAGCAGCACGACGCTTTCGGGGGCCTTTCTGCGCGAGGCCTCTCGGCTTATGGCAGCCCACGCGTGTCTGGCGCTTGTGCATGAGCTACGCGCTTTTGCAGTTCGGCAAGGAGGCGGCGATCAAGCTTCGAGCGACGCTTTTGTGGCCCGCGCCTTGCGAAATGCTTTGACACAGGTGCAACATGACGGTCTTGCTGATCCCAAGGCGTGGCTGATGGCAGATATAACCCGTCAAATCCGCCAATCCGCAGAATGGAGCGTTGCCTTCAAGGAACAAATCCCGCCCCAGCGACTTATATGAACGTTTCACAGCCGCAAGCAAACGCAACCATGAGGCGCAGCATGGCAAGATTTGTCACCCCCAATGACCATGATGCTACCCTGCGTGGTAACACTGCGGATGAAGACACCATTCAACACCTGTCGACGCGCATGATGGCCGATGTCGCGGCCCAATCCTTGCCGACGGAGCTGCGCGAATTGGCGTTGCAGCTGGCCGCGGCCCTGCGCGCCCATGCAGATGATGCCGATGATAAGGCTGACGAGACGGGTCCGGCGGGAGGCAGGGGTTTTTAGACCTCTGCACCCGCTTTAAGACAGGCCCCCGTTTCAATGTCACCCGCATCGACTGCGACAAATACCGTATGATTTTTATTTTTTGTTAAGATCGATAGCCTATTTTCCGATCAAGGTCTTTTGAGCCAGAATTAACAACTGGCTGGGGTTTCTATGATGAAAATAGCTGTCGCGGGACTAGGATATGTCGGTCTGTCGAATGCGGTTTTGTTGGCGCAAAACCATGAAGTGGTCGCGGTAGATATTTCTCCGGAACGGGTTGAAGCGGTGAATGCTGGGAAAAGCCCGATCATCGATGCCGAGATCGAAGCGCTTATGGCCCGCGGCACCCTTAATCTGAAAGCGACATGTGACCCCGCATTCGCTTATGGCGGCGCGACATTCGTCATCGTCGCGACCCCGACCAATTACGACATGCAAACGAATTATTTTGACACCTCCTCGGTTGAACTGGTCATCAAAACGGTCAGCCAGATCAATCCCGACGCCTGCATCGTGGTCAGATCGACCATTCCGGTAGGCTTTATCCAACGTCTGCGTGAAGAGCTTGGAACCGATCAGCTTGTCTTCAGCCCCGAGTTTCTGCGCGAAGGCAAGGCGCTGCACGACAATCTTTATCCCAGCCGTATCATCGTGGGCGAACGCTCGGAACGCGCAAGCGCCTTCGCGGAGTTGATGGTCGAAGGCGCGATAAAAAAAGATACCGAGGTGCTCTTTACCGGTGCGAATGAAGCCGAAGCCATCAAGCTATTTGCAAATAGCTATCTTGCGATGCGGATCGCTTTCTTCAATGAACTGGACAGCTATGCCATGGCGCGTGGCTTAGACAGCCACCAGATCATTCAAGGCATCGGCCTCGATCCAAGGATCGGCAGCCACTACAACAACCCCAGCTTCGGCTATGGCGGCTATTGTCTGCCCAAAGATACCAAGCAGTTACTGGCGAATTATTCCCAAGTACCGCAGAATATCATTACCGCCATCGTCGATGCCAATCGGACGCGGAAGGATTTCTTGGCGGAACGCATTTTTGATATGCGCCCCAAAAAAGTCGGCGTGTATCGTTTGGTGATGAAGGCGGGGTCGGATAACTTCCGTCACTCTTCGATCCAGGGGATCATGAAGCGCCTAAAGGCCAAGGGCATCGACGTGGTCCTATTCGAACCCAGCCTTGCGGATAAAGACTTCTTCGGCTCGCCTGTCATGCGCGATCTGGGCGCGTTCAAAGCAGAATGCGACGTCATCATTACCAATCGCCACAGCGACGAGTTGCAAGACGTTTCGGATAAAGTCTTTACCCGCGACCTATTCGGAACCGATTGATATGCGTTGCGCACTGCTGACCGGCTCTTCAGGGTTCATCGGTTTCCATTTGTGTCGGCAATTGTTGGACCAAGGCTATCGTGTGATAGGGATCGACAATCTTTCGGAATATTACGACGTCAGTCTCAAACAGCGGCGTCAGGCGATCTTGGAGGCGCGCAAGAATTTCACGGTCGTCAATGATTCAATCGAAAAGCCCGGTCTTTTGAGGGAAATCTTCGACCGCGAAAGACCGGAACTGGTGGTGCATCTGGCCGCACAGGCAGGGGTGCGATATTCGATCGAGAATCCTCGCCCCTATTTCGACAGCAATATCATCGGCACCTTCGAATTGCTTGAGGCGGCGCGCGCTTATCCGCCACAACATATGCTCTTGGCCTCTACCTCCTCCGCTTATGGCGCCAATGCGGAAATGCCTTATGTCGAGACATGTAAAGCGGATCACCAAATGTCGTTTTATGCGGCGACAAAAAAGGCGACCGAAGTTATGGCCCATTCTTATGCCCATATTTACGATCTGCCGATCACGATATTCCGGTTCTTTACGGTGTACGGGCCATGGGGGCGCCCTGACATGGCGGTGTTCAACTTTACCAAGGCCATGTTGAATGACCAAGCCATCGATATTTATAATGGCGGCGAAATGTGGCGCGATTTCACATATATTGCGGACCTTGTGCAGGCCATCACGCTGTTAATCGATGCCGTCCCCGTTCGCTCCGATGCCAAACCGACCCAAAACGATAGCCTTTCACCTGTTGCCCCGTGGCGTATCGTGAATATCGGCAATTCATGCACCGTGAATCTGAATGATTTTATAGAATATTTGGAGACAGAACTCGGTGTAATTGCGAAGAAAAACTATCTGCCGATGCAAAGGGGCGATGTGGCGTCGACTTGGGCTGATACAACGATACTACAACACTTAACCGGCTATAGGCCCGAGACCGATGTTGGAATCGGCATCAAAAAGTTTACAGCGTGGTATAAGGATTATTACGGATCATGCTCGTAAGAGAGATCTGCCCGAAAGCCGCGGCACAATCATCACCAATGGGGCATCCGTCTGACCTATGTCGTTCAGGCATATCCGGTTGCAAGGCCGCAAGCCTATGCCCTGACCGGCAATTCCTGAACGGCGCACCGTTCTGCATGGTCTTGGAAGACAATATCTTCTACGTCCACAACCGGCCGGAATTGTTGACGCAGCCGATGTCAAAACGATGGCCGTACAGTCATTGGCTATCCCGCCTCTGCCCCCGAGCGCTATGGCATTGCGGCCTTGGGCAAGACCGGTAAGGTCACCCAGATCATCGCATGAGGCCTTGATGCTGTAACCCCCCCGACGGCATCTGTGTGCCAAGGTGGGTCTATGGATCCACAAAGGGGAGCCGTCATGTCGGAGATTATCGCTGTGCGGACCTTCGGTTCACGGTCGGGCTCGATCTGGCAAAGAATGTGTTCCAAGTTCATGGAGCTGACGGTGCGGGTCGGGTCGTTTTACGCAAGAAGCTGCGTCGGGGGCAGGTGCTGGATTTTTCGGCGAGCTTCCCGCTTGTGTCGTGGCGATGGAAGCCTGTGGCGGAGCCTACTTTTGGGGCGGTGAAATCGGCAAGCTGGGACATGACATCCGGCTCATCCCGCCTGCTTATGTGAAGCCCTTCGTCAAGCATCAGAAGAATGATGCTGCTGATGCAGAGGCGATCTGCGAAGCGGCGACACGCCCGACGATGCGCTTTGTTGCCGTGAAGAGCGAAGGCACCCAAGGTGCGGCAATGGTTTTTCGTGTGCGTGAACTTCTGATCCGCCAGCGCAGCCAAGCGATCAATGCGCTGCGCGGTCATCTGACCGAATTCGGCCAAATCGTGCCTCAGGGCGCGGCGAACGCATCAAGGCTGATTGCCATCGTCGCGGATCCCGACAGTGGCCTACCCGCCGATGCCATTAGCACTTTGAATGTCTTGGTCATGGCGCTCGCCAATCTCGAAGCGGAGCTTGCGAAGCTGGATGCCGAGCTCTCTCGGCGCGCCAAAGTGGACCTGTCACCAATTCGTGCCGTTCCCAATGCTCGTTTAGGCCGCCTTGCGTTCGAAGGCCAAGGGGCTTTTTCCT
>DALYSR010000079.1:0-16465 GCA_031991825.1 Paracoccaceae bacterium | reverse complement strand
GGTTTGGCTGAAATTGCAACCATCTGAATTCAAGACAAACCGGTGCGTCGAAACCCCGCCGGAAGACATACTGAGGAGACGACATGACCGCGAATGAATATTGGTCGGCACAGCGGGTGATCATCACGGCGGGCGCAAGTGGCATCGGACTGGTCATGGCCAGGGCCTTCCGTGCCAAAGGCGCGGCCGTTTGGATTTGCGACATCAATGACGAGGTGCTTGCCAAAGCCGCCGCCGAAGTCGAGGGCATCGGCACCATGGTCTGCGACGTGGCCGATCAGGCCCAATGCAACGCTTTCGTCGATATGGCCGTCACCGCGATGGGCGGCTTGGACATTTTGGTCAATAATGCCGGTATCGCAGGCCCCGCGGCTTCGGTCGAAGACATGGATGCGGCGGCGTGGCGCCGTTGCTTCGATGTCAATGTGCATGGCCAGTTCTACATGGCGCAAGCGGCCATCCCGCATCTGAAAAAGAATACGGGCGGATCAATCGTCTGCATGGCATCGGTGGCAGGCAAATATGCCTTCGGCCTGCGCTCGCCCTATGCGGCGTCCAAAGCGGCGGTCATCTCGCTGATGCGGGCCTTGTCGGTCGAACTTGGGCCGCATCAGATCCGCGTCAATGCCATCGCCCCCGGCGTGGTGGCCGGGGACCGCATCAAGCGCGTCTTCACCGACCGCGCCGCGACCCGCGGCATCCCCTATGAAGACATGGAAGCCATCGCTTTGCGTGCCGTGTCGATGAAAACCATGGTCCAACCCGAAGAGATTGCCGAGATGGTGCTGTATCTGACCGGTCCCGCAGGGCGCCCCGTTTCGGGTCAGGTGATGCAGATCTGCGGCGGTTTGGAATATACGGAGTAATTAAGATGATCGCGAAAGAAGACCGCAACAAAGTTGTCATCACCTGTGCCATCACCGGTGCGACCCATACGCCGACGATGTCGCCCTATCTGCCGGTGACACCCGATGCGATTATCGAACAGGCGATCGATGCGGCCAAAGCGGGCGCAGCCGTGCTGCATTTGCACGCGCGCGATCCTGAAACCCATCGTCCGACGCCGGATCTGGACATCTGGCTGCATATCTTGCGGTCCATCCGTGCCGAAACCGATGCGGTTTTGAACATGACCACGGGTGGATCGACCTTCATGTCGATTTCCGACCGCCTGCTCGCCCCCTCCAGCGCCTCGCCCGAGCTGTGTTCTTGCAACATGGGGTCGATGAATTTCGGCACCTATACCATGATCGAGAAATATCGCGGCAAATTCATCGAGGACTGGGAAGAGGATTATCTGGAAGCCTCGCGCGATGCGATTTTCCGCAACACCTTCAAGGATATCGAAACCATCCTAGACGTGATGGGCAAAGGCGGCACCCGCTTCGAATTCGAATGCTATGACGTGGGCCATCTGTATAACCTCGCGCATATGCTGGATCGCGGGCTGGTGCAGACGCCGATGTTCCTGCAATTGATCGTCGGCACTTTGGGCGGCATCGGGCCGGGTCCGGAAAACCTGATGTTCATGAAGGAAACCGCTGATCGTCTGTTCGGCGCGGGCACTTACCAATGGTCGGTGCTGGCCGGTGGTCGCCACCAGTTGAACATGGCAACCATGGCAGCAACCATGGGCGGCAATGTGCGCGTGGGCCTTGAAGACAGCCTTTATGCGGGGCCGGGCAAGATGGCGAAATCGAATGCCGAACAAGTCGGCATGATCCGCAACGTGATCGAAGGGTTGAAAAAGACCGTCGCCACGCCGGAAGATGCGCGGCGGATGTTGGGGCTGAAAGGCGCCGACAAGGTCGCGTTTTAAAATCGATACAGGCGGCGGGGCAACTCGCCGCCTCTTTTAAACCCGCGATGTGATGAAAAATGCATCACTGCCAGCGTCGAATGCACGGCCCAGAGAATAAACTTCTCAGCCGCTTCGCCAAAAGAAAACGGGGCTACCAAACTATCGGACCCCGCAATAAACTTGAAGAAAATAATAAAAATCAGATATATAAACATCACAGACTAACGGGAGTGATCATGAAACGTCGTGCTTTCTTGGCCAGTTCGGCCGTCTTCGGTGCAAGCCTAACCCTGCCCATTTCTTGGGCGAATGCGCAACAGCGCGGCGATAGTCTGCGGGTTCTGAGCGAGGGTGCCGCGAATGCCTTCGACAGCTTCTCTGTCGGTATCAACCGCAACTCGATCCAGATCAGCTGGAACCTGTATGACCGACTGGTGAAATTCGCCTATAAGCCGCGCGAAGATGGCACCGGCTATTACGATTATTTCGACATCCAGCCGGAACTGGCCGAAAGCTACGAGATTTCGGAGGATAAAAAGTCGCTCACCTTCCATCTGCGCAAGGATGCGACCTTCCATGACGGCGCGCCGGTGACAGCGGCGGATGTGAAATGGTCGCTGGACCGTGTGGTGTCTTCCCCCATCGGTCTGTCGCAGTTTTCGACCGGATCGATGACCAAGCCCGAACAATTCGTGGTTGTCGATGATCACACCATTCGTATTGATCTGCCCCAGCCCGACCGCTTCGCGCTGCCCAATCTGGCGCTGACCTATCCGATCATCGTCAATTCGAAACTGGCGCTGCAACATGCGAGCGAAGCCGATCCCTTCGCCTCGGAATGGCTGAAGCTGAATGCGGCCGGAGGCGGCGCCTTCCAGATCGATCGCGCGCAGATGGGCGAGCGCATCCTGTTCAAACGCTTCGACGAATGGAAGTCCGGCCCCTTGCCGGGCTTTGCGCAGGTGCTGTGGCAGACCGTGCCCACCGCCGAAAGCCGCGTGGCTGCGCTGGTCAAGGGGGACGCCGATGTGGTGCAGGACCTGCCGCCGAAGGATGTGGTCAAGCTGTTGGACAATCCCGATGTGAAGGTGGTGGGCGTTCCGACGTCCAACTTCCAATTCATCGGCATGAACAACACCTTGGCGCCGTTCAATGATGTGCGCGTGCGTCAGGCGATTGCCTATGCCCTGCCCTATGAGGCGATGTTGCAATCGGCCTTGTTCGGTCGCGCGGAACCGTTGTTCGGCGGCGCGCCGGGTAAACCTGCTACCACCAAATTCCCGCAACCTTTGGGTTATTCCACCGATCTGGAAAAAGCCAAGGCCTTGCTGGCGGAAGCGGGTCTGGCCGACGGGTTTGAGACCACCTTCTCTTACGAATTGTCGGTCGCGACCGTCGCGGAACCCGTCGCCCTGTTGCTGCAGGAAAATCTGGCCAAGATCGGCATCAAGGTCAGCCTTGAGAAAGTACCCGCCGGACAATTGGGCACGCTTTTGCAAGAGAAGAAGGTCCCCTTCTACTTCGAGGGATCAGTCGCTTACCTTGCCGATCCGGATTATTTCTTCCGTATCTTCTATCATGGCGATACGCGGTGGAACTTCGGCAGCTATTCCAATCCGGAATTCAAAGCCTTGGTCGAAAAAACCCGCTATGAAACCGATCAGGCGGCCTATGATGCCGATATCTTGCGCATGATCGAGCTGGTCAAACAGGATGTCCCGATCATCCTGCTGTGGCATCCCTCTTTGGATGTAGGTCTGGCGAAATCGGTGGCGGGATATTCCTATACCTTCCACCGCCAATTGGACTTGCGTCCGCTGGCCCGCGACTGATCCAAGCGATACCGAAAAAACGGCCCGAGCCATTCGGGCCGTTTTTTATTCACATTATTTTAACGCGCGCCGGCATATAGGCATCTGATCCAGCGCTCCGGTCCGAACGCCGCCAGTTCGGGCGGGCGTTTGGTGCAATCGGCGCGTTCGACGGGGCAGCGACCGGCAAAACGGCAGCGGTCCATCGCGGGGTTGAACGGGCTTTGCGGATCGCCCTCTAGCTTGATCCGTTCGCTTGTCCTGCCCCGCAGCGTCGGAATGGCGGATAACAGCGCATGGGTATAGGGATGTTCGGGCGCGGTATAGACCGCATCCGTCGGGCCCTGTTCCACCACTTGGCCCAGGTACATCACCACGATCCGCTGGCACAATAGCCGCACCACGTTCAGATCATGGCTGACAAATAACAGCGCAATGCCGCGTTCGCGCCGCAACTTGTCCAGCAATTGCAAGACCGTTGCCTGAACCGATACGTCCAAAGCCGATGTCGGCTCGTCCAGCACGATCAGCTTGGGATCGACCACCAAAGCGCGCGCGATGCCCACCCGCGCCTTTTGACCGCCCGACAGCTGATGCGGGAAGCGTTGCAGCAAAGCGCGTGGCAGATTGACGGCATCGGCTGCGGCTTCGACACGGGCCGCAAGCGCATCGCCGCTTTCTTTCGGCAGCAGCATCCGCGCGGGGTCGGCGATCAGTTCGAAAACCGTGAAGCGCGGGTTAAGGCTTTCGGTCGGATCTTGGAACACCATCTGCACCATCCGCCGTTCGGGCGATTTGGCGAAGCTGCTGGCGCTTTGTGCCGTGATATCGCGCCCCTCCAACAGGATGCTGCCTTCGGTGGGGTCCATCAAACGGCAGATCAGCCGCGACAGGGTAGATTTTCCGCAACCGGATTCACCGACCAAGCCGACCGCTTCGCCCGCAGCGATGTCCAGATCGACGCCATCCACCGCATGAAGCGCCACCCGCTCGGAAAACCAGCCACCGGCGTTTTTCACGAAATGTTTTTTCAGTCCGCGGACTTGGATCAAGGGCGTCATAGCGGGTTCCTGCAGGTGACTGTATGCGCCTCGCCGCAGGCCACGGGATGCAACTTGCCCGCATCGCAAGCAGGCGTGCGGCGCTCGCAGCGTTCGGCCAAGCGGCAGGGCGGCAGATCCTTGCGGCGCAGATCGGGCAGCGAGCCTTCGATCGGCAGCAGTTCGGCCAGTGAATCGACCATCGATGGCACCGAACGCAGCAACCGATAGGTATAGGGATGGCGCGGATTGGCGATGATATCCGCCGTCCGTCCGGTTTCGACGATATGGCCTGCATGCATGATGACCAAGCGGTCGCAATATTCGGCGGCCATCGCCAGATCATGGGTGATCAGCGCCACCGACATCTGTTTCTGGCGCGCCAGATCGCGGATCAGGTCCATGATTACGGCTTGCGTGGTCACATCCAATCCGGTCGTCGGCTCATCCGCGATCAGCAGACGCGGGCGACAGGCCAAAGCGATGGCAATGCCGATACGCTGGCACAGACCGCCAGACAATTCATAGGGCATCGCCTTCATCCGCCGTTCCGGATCGGGAATGCGAACCTCGGCCAAAGCGGCCAAGGCGCGACGGCGGATTTCAGCGGGACCAGCCGGCGTGTGCCGCGCAATCACATCGGCAATCTGGTCGCCCACGCTGCGGATGGGGTTCAGCGCAGTGCGCGGGTTTTGGAAGATGATCGAGGCTTCGGCGCCCCGCCATGCGTCGCGTTCACGCGCGCTCATGCCCAGAACATCGCGGCCATCGAAGCGGATATCGCCACTGGTCACGCGGCCTGCCGCATCCAGAATGCCCATCACGGTATAGGCCGTCACCGATTTGCCAGAACCGGATTCCCCGATGATGCCGATGATTTCCCCCCGTCCGATTTCAAAGCTGACATCTTCCAGCACATGCACGGTGCCGTGGCGGGTCTCAAAATCGACGGTCAGGTTCTTGACGTCCAAAAGCGGGATCATGTGCGCATCCTTGGGTCGAGCAGGTCGCGCAAGGTGTCGCCCAACAGGTTGAAAGTAAACACGGTGATCATCAAAGCCAGACCGGGGAACAAAGCCACCCACCATTCGCCCGACATCACGAATTTCGCGCCTTCGGCAACCAGAATGCCCCATTCCGGCGTCGGCGGGCGCACGCCCAGACCAAGGAAGGACAGCCCCGCCGCATTCAGCACCGCCCAGCCCAGATTGACAGAGGCTTGGATCACGATGGGCGCGCCGATATTGGGCAGCAAGAAGCGGGTCAGAATGCGCAGATCGGACGATCCGCCGACCTTTGCCGCCTCGATATAGCCCAGATTGCGGCGCACCCGCACTTCGCTGCGGCACAGCCGGATATAGAACGGCAGGTTGATGATGGCGGTCGCATAGATGATGTTGATGACGCTATTGCCCAAGGCCGCGACCAAGCCCATCGCCAGCACGAACAAGGGAAAGGCCATCAGCACATCGACCAGCCGCGAGACAACCGTATCGCCCACACCGCCCCAATAGCCCACCATCGCCCCGATCAGCGATCCCACGACGCAAGAGATGGTCACCGCGCCGAAAGCGATGGTCAGATCAAGCCGCGTCGCCACCAGAACGCGGCTAAAGATATCGCGCCCCAGCTGATCGGTGCCGAACCAGAACTCGGCCGATGGCGGTTGCAAGACATGCGCCGCATTGGTGGCCAGCGGATCATGGGGCGCCAAGACGGCGCCGAAGACCGCGGCCAGCACGATCAGCGCAAACAGCGTCAAGGCCACGATGTTCAACGGGTTTTTCGCCAGAATATAGCGGGTATTGGCCAGATGGAGTTTCAGGCTTGCGGCGTTCATTTTCCGGCCCTCGGGTCGATGATGGCCGACAGGACATCCGTTGCCAGATTGATCAGGATGAAGATCAGCGCCATCACCAGCATGAAGCCCTGCAGCGGCGCATAATCAAGGTTGATGATGCTATCCATCGCGAAGCTGCCGATACCGGGCCAAGCGAAAACGCGTTCCACCAAGACATTGGCGCCCAGCATATAGGACAGGGTCATGCCCATGGTGGTGATCAGCGGCAGCATCGCATTGCGGAAGGCATAGGTCATGATGATCTTGCGCTTCGACAGGCCAGACGCGCGGGCGGTGCGGATGAATTCCGACCCCATCGCATCGATCATCGAGGCGCGCGTCATCCGCGTCAGCGGTGCCACCGCGAACAAGGCCATGGTCGAAGCGGGCAGCAGCATCTGCTTGAGCGCGGCCGTAAATATCTCCATGTCGCCGATGATCAGCGCGTCTATGGTCAGAAATCCGGTGATGCGGTCAGGTTCGAACAAGAAGGGGTCCAGACGGCCAATGGGTTCCGGCGCGATGCCTATCAGGAAATAGAAGATATAGATCAGCAAGATACCGGTCACGAAGGTCGGCATCGATACGCCCAAGGTCGCAATCAATCGCGCGCCGTGATCCCACAAAGACCCCGGCCGCAGTGCCGCCAACAGCCCCAAGGGGATCGCCACGCCGACCGCCATCACGAAAGCCATCACCGTCAGCTCGGCCGAGGCAGGCAGGCGGTTGGTGATTTCGGTCAGCACCGGCAGGCCGGTCGAAAAGCTGTGCCCCAGATCGCCTTGCAGCATCGCCTTCAGATACAGGACGAACTGCTGGAACAGGCTTTGATCCAAGCCAAGGCTTTGACGCAGGGCTTCGATATCGGCATTGCTCATGGAGGGGTTGGAGGCAAAGAAGACCGCCGGATCGCCCGGCAGGACTCGGGTCAGAAGGAAGGTGGCCAGCAGCACGCCGAACAGTGTGGGAATGGCTGAAAGAAGGCCGATGATAACGCGCCGCATCAGCCAGCCGCCGCAGCCACGCCGTCAGGGCGGGTCAGAAGGAAGATCAGATGGTCGCCGCGCACAACTTCGGTGCCATCGGCCTTGAGCAGATAGCCCCGTTCGGTCGCAATGCCGCGCCCTGCCTTGGATGTCAGCCTGCGGTCCAGGAATTCCAGCTTCAGATGGACCTCTTCACCGGGGTAAAGCGGGGCGGAAAATTTGATATCCGTCCAGCCCAGCGATGCCGTGACCGACCGATCAAAGCAGCGCAAACTCGCCTTCAAGCCCTCGATCAAGGCCAGATTGAACAGGCCATGGGTGATGCGGCCTGCAAATCCGGCCTCGCGGGCGAAGGCATCGTCCATGTGAACGGGGTGATCTTCGCCAGTCAGGCGGGCATAATCGTCGATATCCGCCAAGGTGATCTGGCGCGGCGCAGAGGTCAGCACCCTGCCGGGGGTGAAGTCTTCATACCAAATCTGATCACTCATGCTTTTCCCCAAGCTTCATTCCACAGGCTACGCCAATCGATCTTGCGTGTGCCCGAACGCGGCAGGGCATCACGAAATTCGACGTCTTTCGGGACTTTATAGGCCGCCATAATCCCACGCGCGAATTCAATTATATCCGCCGCATCGACCTTGCCGCGATACTCGGACTTAAGTGCTATGACCGCGCGCACCATTTCACCGCTGCGCGGATGCGGCGCGGAAATCACCGAGACCTCATGCACCGCCGGATGGCGATACAGCAACATCTCGCATTCCGCGGGCCAGACCTTATAGCCCGATACATTGATCATCCGCTTGATGCGGTCGACGATGAAGAAACAACCGTCGCTATCGACATAGCCCAGATCGCCCGTGCGCAGCCAGACCCTGCCGCCCAGCTCGACCAAGGTCTGTGCCGTGGCTTCGGGCTGGTTCCAATAGCCCTGCATGATCTGCGGGCCGGAAATCAGCACCTCGCCCAAAGCGCCTTGCGCCACGGGGACCAAGCTGTCGGGATCGACAAGGATCGAATGGGTGTTCTGGATCGGGAGGCCAAGGCATTGGTCCTTGGGATTGTCCAACGCGTTGATATGAGTGGCCGAAATAGTTTCGGTCAAACCATAGCCTTCGCAAAAGCGCAGGCCCCAACGGGCAAACAGGCGTTCGGCCACAGCGGCGGGCAGTGACGCGCCACCCCCCGTCAGCACCTTGACACTGGCAAAGCAGTCGTCGGAAAAATTCTGACTTTCCAAGACATCGACAATCATCGTCGGTGCAGCCGACCACCATGTCACCTTGTGACGGCGCAGCAAGGTCGGCACCGCATCCGCATCCCAGCGGGTCAGCAAGACCAAAGCCGCTCCGGTGGTGATCGCATGGGCCATCGATGCGATCATCCCCGCCACATGGAACAGCGGCATGAAGCATGTCATGACGGAGTGAGGCGCGCTGCGATACCAGACGCGTTGCGCATCGGCCGCGAAGCTGGCGGCGCTATGGGTCGAGATGCAGGCCTTCGGCCGCCCCGTCGTGCCTGATGTATAGGGAAGGATCGCCAAAGCATCACCGCCCGCAGGCATCGGCGGCAGCGGAAGATCACAACCCTGAGCGATGGCGGTTTCAAAATCCGTCGCACTCTCGGGCAGCCCCGCAATCGGCGGCGCGGTCAGCACCTGCGGCAGCGGATCGGTGGTCTGCGCAGCAAGACGGTCGGCGTAATGCACGCTGACAATCGTATCAAGCGCGCCTTGCGAGATCAGTTCCGCGAAACGCCCCACCACCTCATTGCCCGCCAGAACCATATGCGCGCCGCTGTCACTAACGATCCAGCCCAGCTCTTCAGCGGTGTTCATCGGATTGACCGGAACCACAACGCCGCCCGCCCGCAAGATGCCGTAAAAACCGATCACGAATTGCGGGCTGTTTTGCAGGTCGATCACCACCCGATCCCCCGCCTTCAGCCCAGTGGCTACAAGCCAAGCGGCAAAAGCATCCACATCACGCGCAAGTTCGGCATAACGCGTGGTCGCGCCGTAATAATGCAGCGCAGGGCTGTCGGGATAGGCCTGAGCGGAACGCGCCAAGCCTGCCGCCAGATGTTCACCCGTCACCGCTAGATCGGCCGTCAGATCCTGCGGCCACAAGGGCGATTGGCAGCCCGTCTGGAAATCCACCAAAGTCCTAGCACGCGATGCAAGAGCGGCTTGGGTACGGATCGATGCCTTGCTCATCTTGGCCACTCATGTCTGTTGATGCAGGTAAATGAAATCAGGTTTCTAATATTGAAACAAGCACTGACTGCGTGATCCCGCAAAATGAGATGGAACGCCCTGTTTTTCAGCACAGGACAGAGATATATATCTCTCTGCATTCACTGAAAAAACTCTGGTTACAGTGCTTGGATCATCCGCAGCATGACGTCGATTGCTTGCAGGATATCGCGCAAGTCGGTTTCTTCTTCGGGACAATGGCTGCGACCGGCTTTCGATGGCACGAACAGCATCATCGCGGGCACGATCCGCCCGATGATCCCCGCATCGTGATTGGCTCCGGACAAGATCGGGCGCCAAGGCACGCCGCTTTGATCCGCAGCCCTTTGCAGCATCGCCATCAGTTCAGGCGACATCGGCACGGGCGCATCGCAATAGACGCTGCGCAACCGCAGATCCAAACCTTCCTCCTCGGCGATCTGCTCGGCCAAGGCCGCAACCTCCGACCGCAGGCGCGTCAGTTGTGCGGCATCCGGACTGCGGATTTCCAACCCCATCCGCACTTCGGAGGGCACCACATTGCCTTGATTGGGCGCGACATTGACCACGCCGATGGTGCCGCGCAAATCGGGATCGTTCTGCGACAGGATCTGCGCCCGAAACGCGCAGGCGAAGCGCGCGGCGGCGGCGAAAGCGTCGCGGCGCAGGTGCATCGGGGCGGTGCCCGCGTGATCGGCTTGGCCGGTGAATTTCAGCGCCAGACGCTCTTGGCCCGCAATCGCGGTGACCAACCCCAAGGGAATGCCTTGCGCTTCCAGCACCGGACCTTGTTCGATATGCAGCTCGAAATAGCCTGCGACATCGGTGAAATCATAGGGCGCATTGTCCGGCGTAAAACCGGCGGCCTGCATCAAAGGTGCCAAAGCCGTGCCATCCGCCGCACGGGCTTGGGCCACTGCCCCTTGCGGATGCAGCCCCGCCATGGCGCGACTGCCCATGAAAGGCCCATAGCGGCCTTCCTCATCCCGAAAGGCGATAACCTCAAGGGTCGGACCTGACCATGACGCCCTGTTCAAATGCTTCAGGATCGACAGGCCCGCCAAGACGCCGATCGCGCCATCGAAGGCCCCGCCCTTGCGCACGCTATCCAGATGCGAGCCGATCAGATAGCTCGGCCCCTGCCCCTGCAGCCGCAAAATGGCATTGCCGAAGCTGTCGTAGCGCGCCTCAAGGCCGGCTGCACGGGCATTGGCGATCAGCCAGTCATGCGCGGCATTATCCGCATCCGAAAAAGCGAGCCGCGACCAGCCGCCATCCGGATCAGCACCAAAGGTTTTCAGGGCGGCGAAGTCGGCTGCGAAGTCCATGGCTTAGGCCGGACGCCGGGCAGAGCTGCGTTCAACGAAACGCCCTTGCGCCGGATGCCCGACAAAGACCCCGTCCTTGACCACCAGCTTGCCCCGCAGGATGGTCGCGGTGGCAAAGCCGGTCAATTCCATGCCGTCATAGGGGTTGTAGCCGATATCGCCGTAATCGCTGGCAGGCGTCACCACACGGCGGGTATCGGGATCGATCAGCACCAGATCGGCGTCATAACCCGTCGCAATCGCGCCCTTGTTGGGGAAGCCGAAAATCCGCGCGGGCTGGGTGGAAAACAGATCGACAAAGCGGTTGATCGACAAGCGCCCCTGATCCACACCCCGCGTCCACAGCACCGGCAGACGGAATTCGATACCGGTTATGCCATTGGCGACATTGGCGAAAGACGGCAAGCCCATGCGTTTGGCTTCGGCGCTATAGCTGACCTCGTCCGAGGCCACGAGGCTAAGGCCACCTTGCGCGAGTCCTGCGAAAAGGCCGTCCTGATTGTCCTGATCGCGCAGCGGCGGCGACAGGATGTAATTATGGCCATCCTCGCGTTCCAAAGCGTCTTCGGTCAGGGCAAGGTAATGCGTGCAGGTTTCAGCCGTGATCTTGACGCCTTCGGCGCGCGCGCGGGCAACCATCTCGATGCCTTCAGCCGCGACCAGATGCAGGATATGCACGCCGCAACCCGTCGCGCGGGAAAAGGCGATGGCCCGTGCAATCGCTTCGATTTCAACGATTTTCGGGCGGGTCAGCGCGTGATTGCGCGGATGGTCACGCCCTGCGGCAACAGCCTCGGCGCGCAGGCGTTCAACGATATCGGCGTTTTCGGCATGCAAGACGATGGACAGGTCATGCTTGGCGGCTTCCGCCATCAAGGCATAAAGCGCGCCATCGGTCAGTTTGAGGCCGTCTTCCTCATAAACGGTATAGACCTTTAAGGTCGTGACCCCCGCCGCGCGCAAGGCGGGCAGTTCGGCCAAGGTCTGCGCGTTCACATCCGTCACGATCAGATGCAAACCGTAATCCACCGTCACATTCGCATCCGCTTGCTTGCGCCGATGCGACAGGCCCTTCAGCATCGACCCGCCGCGACGTTGCAGCGCGAAATCGACCACTGCCGTGGTGCCACCGCGCAAAGCCGCGATCCCGCCCGAGCCGAAGTCATAGACCGAGCGCACCCCCATGAAGCCCACCATCAGATGCACATGTGGGTCAACCCCACCGGGGATGACGATGCGACCAGTTGCATCAATCACTTCCGCATCCGCCACATGAAGACGGCCTTCGCCTGCGGGCAGCACGGCCTTGATGCGTTCGCCTTCGGTCAGGATATCGGCAAAACGCACGCCGTCAGGGGTGACGACTTTGCCGCCGGTGATCAACAGGGACATCAGCAGCCCTCCAAGGCTTGGGACAGATCGGCGATCAGGTCTTCGGGATCTTCGATGCCCACCGAAATCCGCACCAAAGTGTCGGAAATCCCCATCGCGCGGCGGTGTTCGGGCAGCACAGAAAAATGCGAGGTATTGCCCGGTTGCGAGATCAGGCTTTCCACCCCGCCGAGCGAGGCGCCAATTCCGAAAAGCGTTGTCTTATCAACGACATGACGCGCGGCTTCCACGCTTGCCATTTCAAACGACATCAGCGCGCCGAAGCCGGACATCTGGCGGGTTGCCAAGGTGTGATCGGGATGGCTTGCAAGGCCGGGATAATTGACGCGGCCCACTTTGGGATGGGCCTCAAGGAATTCGGCGACCAGCTGACCGCCGCGATTATGTGCGGCCATGCGCAGGGCATAGGTGGTCATGCCGCGCAGCAAAAGCCAAGCCGCATGAGGATCGACAATCGCGCCGGATGCCTGCTGGTTGGCCCGCAGTTTCTTGGTCAGATCGCGCGCGCCGCAGACCGCGCCCAACAGCAGATCGCCATGTCCGTTCAGGTATTTCGACGCCGAATGCACCACCAGATCGGCCCCCAATTCCAAGGGCTTCTGGTTCATCGGGCTGCCAAGAGTGCCATCCACCACCACCAAAATCCCGCGCGCATGGGCAAAATCCGCAATGGCTTGCAGATCGACAATGCGCAGCAATGGATTGGTGGGCGTCTCGACATAGATCACGCGGGTCTTGTCGGTCACGACCGCAAAGACATCCTCTGCCGCCACGGAAGAAGCCCAAATCACATTCACGCCCTGACGGGGCAAAATGTCGCGGAAATATTTGATCGTGCCGCCATAGACATCCGACAGGGTGACCAGATCATCCCCCGCCTGCAGCAAAGGCGCCAAAGCCCCCGCAATCGCGGCCATGCCGGAGGAATACAACACACAAGATTGCGCGGCTTCCAGCGCGGCAATGCGCTGTTCGGCGGCCAAGACCGTCGGGTTGCGAACGCGCGAATAGACATAGCCGCGCTTTTCGCCGGTATTGATCGCCATCAGATCAGCCGTATCTTGGGCGACAAAAGTGCCGGTCTGGTAAATCGGGGGCGATACCGCCCCCATGGCCCCCGCAGGATCATGCCCTGCATGGACGGCCAAGGTGGACAGACGCAGACCGGCAGTCGTCTTCATTTTGTCAGTTCTTTCGCGATGATGATGCGCAGGATTTCCGAGGTACCGCCGCCGATTTCGGCCAGCTTGCTGTCGCGGAAGTGACGCTGCATGTCATATTCCATCAGATAGCCCCAACCGCCCATCATCCGCATGCCATTGAGCGCCGCGCGCACATACATTTCGGACGAGTAAAGATTGGCCATCGCCGATTGCTTGTTGTTCGGAATGCCGCGATCGACCAGATCGGCCGAACGGTAAAGCAACAGCCGCGCGGCCTCGATTTCCATATCCATATCGGCGAGTTTCGCCTTGGTCAGCTGGAAGCTGTTGATCTTTTGGCCGAATTGCTTGCGCTCTTCGGTATAGGTCAGGATCTTTTCCAGCACCGATTGCGCGGCACCGACATTGACGCCGGTCAGGCAGCAGCGTTCGTAATCCAAGGTCTTCAGCGCATTCATCCAGCCGCCATTGACCGCGCCGATGACATTTTCCTTCGGGACGCGCACATCGGTCAGGAAAATTTCATTCAGGTCCATCGGCTTGAGGCCCAGCTTTTTCAAGCGGCGGATTTCCATGCCTTCCGTGCCGGTCGGTACCAGCAGCATGGTGATGCCCTTATGCTTCGGCGCTTCGGTGTCGGTGCGGGTCATCAGCAAGATGTAATCGGCCACTTGCGCTGCCGAGCAGAACATTTTTTGGCCGTTGATCACCCATTCATCGCCCTGCAATTCGGCGCGGGTGATCAGCGATGCCGCATCCGAGCCCGAGCCCGGTTCCGACAGCGACAGAGCGAAGCGGATTTCACCGCGTGCCAGCTTGGGCAGCAGGTCTTGCTTCTGCGCTTCGGTAGCGAAATGGGTCAGCGCATCGGTGGCGATCACGACGGTAGTGTAATAAAGGTTCGCGCCAGCCTCGAAATGGCGGGCGAATTCTTCCAAGAACACCACCAAATCGGTGCAGGACCCGCCGCTGCCGCCATATTCCACCGGAATGGGCAGACCAAGCCAGCCTTCTGCCGCCAGTTTTTCGTATAGCTCGATCGGGAAACGTTCTTGCTCGTCACATTCGCGGACATATTCGATCGGGCATTCGCGCGTCAGGAAGGCGCGCAGGCTGTCGCGCATCAAGCGCTGTTCTTCGGTCAGATCAAAGTTCATCTTACTTTCCCGTCCAACGAGGAGCACGTTTTTCTGCGAAGGCGCGCGGGCCTTCCTTGTAATCTTCGGATGCGCGGATACGATCCCGCGCGGGCAGGCCGGAATACAGCTTGTCGAAAGCCTCGCGGTCCGACAGGCCTTCGACTTCGCGGGTTACTTCCAGCAAAGCCGCAACCGCCAAGGGGGCTGCCGAACAAATTTGATCCGCTATGGCGCGGGCTTCATCCATCAGGGTTTCAGCCGAGACGATCTTGTTGACAAAGCCGTATTTCGCGCCTTCTTCAGCGCCAAGACGACGGCCTGTCAGCAACAGCTCCGACGCCACATTGACCGGCAAGCGGCGATGCGCCCGCCACAAACCGCCCGCTTCGGGAATGAAGCCGCGCTGCAATTCGGGCAGGCAGAATTCGGTTTTTTCGGTGCACAAGACCAAGGTCGCGAACAAGGCGAATTCGAAACCGCCGCCGACCGCCAAGCCGTCAATCGCCGCGATGATCGGTTTGATCATGTCCTGACGATTCAGGCTCATGAAGCCGTTGGGGCCGAAGTCTTCGCCGCTGTCGCCTGCGGCAACCGCTTTCAAATCCCAACCGGCCGAAAAGATGCGGCCACCGGCAGCGGTCACGATGCCCACGCGCAGGTTCGGGTCTTCATTCAGCCGCGTGAAGGCCGCGTCCAGATCGCGGCTGGCCTGCTGGTCGAAGGCATTCGCAGGCGGATGGTCGAAAGTGATTTCCATCACCTGACCACGGATTTCAGTCTTGATGCGGCTCATGCAGGGAACTCGCGCAGCACGTCTTTGGCGATGATATCGCGGTGGATTTCCGACGTGCCTTCCCAGATGCGTTCGACGCGTACATCACGCCACATCCGTTCGATCGGCCATTCCTTCGACACACCCATGCCGCCCAAAATCTGCAGCGCGTTATCGGTCACGCGGCCCGCCATTTCCGAGCCGAACAGGTTGACGATAGACGCCTCGCGTTGGGTGATGGTGCCATCCTCCAGCTTGCCCGCGCCGTCCAGCACCAGCAGACGGGTCGCTTGGATATCGACCGCCATATCGGCCAGCTTGAACGAGGTGCCTTGGAACTGGCCGATGGATTTGCCGAAAGCGCGGCGGGTATTGGCGTAATGCGCCGCAATGCCCATGGCGCGTTCTGCCGTGCCGACCATATTGGCGGCCAACATGATGCGCCCCGAGAAGATCCAGCTTTTGGCAATGCCGAAGCCGTCGCCTTCCTTGCCAAGGATGTTGCGCGCAGGCACGCGGACATCTTCCAGCGCAATCGAGCAGGATTTGAAGCCGCGATTGCCGAGCAATTCCAGCGGGCGGACGGTCACCCCCGGCAGGTTCTTGTCGACCAAGAAGCAGGTGATGCGCTTGACGGGGCCTTTGGGGGTGTCATCGACGCCGGTCACCGCGAAGAGGATGATGAAATCGGCCACCATCGCCATAGTGATGAAGATTTTCTCGCCGTTGATGATGTAATCATCGCCATCCTTGACCGCTTTGGTGGCGATCTGGCGCGCATCCGATCCCGCACCCGGTTCGGTCAGGCCGAAGCATTCCCAGCGCTCGCCACTGATGACCGGCTTGAGATAGGTCTCGATCTGGTCGCCGACGCAGTTTTTCAGGATCGGCGCGGGACGGTTGCAGATCACGCTGAGCGCGCGGGTGGTGCGGCCAAATTCGATTTCCGCAGCC
>DALYSR010000078.1:0-16532 GCA_031991825.1 Paracoccaceae bacterium | reverse complement strand
CAAAAGGGGGCCGAGGCCCCCTTTTTCACAGCGACATCTGGCGGTTGATCACTTCGGCCACTGCCCGCACCACCCTGTCCAGCTTGGCGGTCAGGGCCTGCGCATCCGGCTCGCCGGTTTCACGCAGGATGAAGGCGCGGCCGCCCTCGCCCAAGGCCTCGATCTCCAGCTGCGCGTCGGTCAACAGCCGCACCGCCGCTTGCAACCGCCACAGCAGACGATAGCCTTCCAGCAAGACCTGCTGATCGCCCGCGCTCAACCCCATCGCCTTGCCCGCGGCAATCTGGCGTTCGACCTGCCGCGCGGGGCTTGCGGCGATCAAGGCCGCCAATTGCGCGCAGAGCTCGATATCCATCATCCGCCCCGCGCCGTTCTTGGCCTCCCAACTGCCCTTGGCGGGCTTGGCCGCCTGCAGCCTGTCGCGCATGGCTTCGACATCGGCCCGCAGGCTGTCCCCCTTGCCCTTGATCGCCAGCAGCTCGCGACGGAAGGTTTCGACCTCATCGCCCAAGGCGGCATCGCCCGCCAAGACCCGTGCACGGGTCAGCGCCAGATGCTCCCATGTCCAAGCCTCAGAGCGTTGATAATCCATGAAGCTTTGCAAACTGGTCGCCACCGGACCACCGCGCCCTGATGGGCGCAGCCGCATATCGACCTCATACAAACGCCCTTCCGGCATCTGGGCCGTCAAGGCCGTCACCATCGCCTGTGTCAGCCGCGCGAAATAGGTGCGCGTGGCCAAAGGTTTAAGGCCCACGGATTCCTCGGCGCCTTGGGCATCATAGATCATGATCAGATCCAGATCTGACCCGGCATTCAGCCGCGCCGCCCCCAAGGATCCCATGCCCATCACCACCGCTCCACGCCCGGGCGGCGGGCCGTGCCTGCGGGAAAATTCCGCCACCACCACCGGCCAGATCACGGCAATGACCGCTTCAGCCAGATCGGCATAGGATTTTCCGGCCTCGAAGGCATCGATCAAGCCGCGCAGATGATGCACGCCGATGCGGAAATGCCATTCCTTCATCCAACCCCGCGCGGCATCCAGCTTGGCCTCGTAATCGCCGATCACCGCCAATGTCGCATCAAGGTCAAGCTGTAACGCCTGTTTCGCAGGCCATGGCGACCAGAAGCTGCCGCCGATCACCGCATCCAACACCTTGGCATTGCGCGATAAATAGGTGGCCAGTTGCGGCGCCGTCCCCGCGATATCAACCAGCAATTCGATCAAGGTCGGATTGGCTTCGAACAGCGCGAATATCTGCACCCCCGAAGGCAACCCCTTCAAAAAGCCGTCCAAGGCCTGCAAGGCCTCATCGGGATGGGTGGCGCGGGCCAATTGCTTCAGCAATTGCGGCCGCAGGCGGCGGAAAATGGTCTGCGCCCGATCCGATCGCAATGCCGGATAGCTGGACCATTGCGAGACGATCGCCTGCGCGGTTTCCGACAGCTCCGGCCCCGCTTCCGCCTCAGACGGGGCAAAGAAGCCATCGGTCAGCTCATCCACCCGCCGCAACCGTCCCAGCAGCCCATCGCGGAAGGCGGCCTCGTCCTCATTCACGAAAGCCGCGATCCGCGCCACCCCTTCCGCCGATTTCGGCATATCATGGGTCTGCGCATCATTGACCATCTGCAAGCGATGTTCCAATTCGCGGTGCTGGCGGTAGAGCGTGGTCAGCTCGCCCGCAACCGCAGGGGGAATCCAGCCCTTTTGCGCCAAGGCCTGCAGACCGCCAACCGTGGTGCGGTCACGCAATTCGGGATCGCGGCCACCCGCGATCAACTGGCGGGTCTGGGTGAAGAACTCGATCTCGCGGATGCCGCCCAGACCCAGCTTCATATTATGGCCTTCAACCTGCAAAGCGCCGTTCAGCCCGCGATGGTCGCGGATGCGCAGCCGCATGTCATGGGCGTCTTGGATCGCGACGAAATCCAGATGCTTGCGCCAGACAAACGGCGTCAAGGTCTTCAGGAAGCGTGCGCCCGCCTGCAGATCACCGCCGCAGGGCCGCGCCTTGATATAGGCGGCGCGTTCCCATGTCCGGCCCACGCTTTCGTAATAAGATTCAGCTGCCGCCATCGACAGGCAGACGGGGGTGACGCTCGCATCCGGCCTAAGCCGCAAATCCAGCCGGAAGACATAGCCTTCCGATGTCACATCCGACAACAGCGCCGTCATATTGCGGGTCACGCGTACGAAACTTTGCCGCGCTTCCGCCGCGCAATCGGGGTAACGCTGTTCGTCGAACAGACAGATCAGGTCGATATCGGAGGAATAATTCAACTCGCCCGCGCCCATCTTGCCCATCGCAAGGCTGACCATGCCGCCCGCCGTTTCGGCGTCATCTGGCACCGCATTGGGCAGCTTGCCGCGACGGATTTCATCGGCCACCAGCAGCTTCATCGAGCGATCCACCGCACGATCCGCCAGATCGGTCAAGGCGCCCGTCACCTGTTCCAAAGTCCAGACGCCGCCCAGATCGCAAAGCGCGGTGTAAAGCGCCAGCCTGCGTTTGGTCTGGCGCATCACCACGCCCAATTGGTCCAAAGCCGCCGCATCAATCGCTTCCAGACAGTTGGGCAAAACCTGATCGGGGGCCAAGCTGAGCGCCATGCGCAGCCAATCGCCCTCGCGCCGCAAAAGGTCTTTGAGATAGGGGCTGCAACTGGCGCTATTGGCCAAAAGCCGCGTGACTTCGGGCGGCAGATCGGCGAAAGCCGCCGCCACATCGGCAGCGGCAGTAAGATCGAAGGCGCGGGGCGGCGCGCGCCGCAGGCAAGAGGCAAATGCGGTCATGATCAGATCAAGATGACCGTTTTGCGCGCCGCGTCAATGCACGCCAGTATCCGGCGGCTGAACTGGGGCCGATATCGCTAGATATGCGCAAAAGAAAAGCGCAAGACCAATGGCTTGCGCTGCTCAAGGCTTTAGACGGATCGCGCTTAGGCGTCGGGTTGATCCTTGAATTTGATCGATTCCCCGCAGCCGCAGGCTTCGGCCACATTGGGATTGCGGAACTTGAAGCCCGCGCTCAGCAGATCGACTTCATAGTCGATTTCGGTGCCGATCAGGAACATCTGGGCCATCGGCGCGATCAGGACACGCGCGCCGTCCTGTTCGACGATTTCATCCAAGGGATTCACATCGGCCACATAATCCATGGTATATTCCATGCCCGCGCAGCCGCCCTTCTTGACGCCGATGCGCAGCCCCTGCTTGCCGTCGCGCGCCATCAGCCGCGCGATCTGCTTGGCCGCCATGGGGGTCAGGGTCACTGCCGATTTGCCGGGAATGCCGAACATCTGTGTCATCCTTCTTGTGCCTTGGAGATTGTCCAAGGACGGCGCAAGGCCCGAAGGCCTCGCCCAATATCATCTTACATGAAGCCCATTTCAAGACGCGCTTCATCGCTCATCATATCCATACCCCAAGGCGGATCGAAGGTCATGCCGACTTCAACCATCTTGACGCCCGGCACCGCTTCGACGGCATCCGCCACCCAGCTGGGCATTTCGCCTGCGACGGGGCACCCCGGTGCGGTCAGGGTCATGGTGATATTCACCACGCCTTCGTCATCGATCAGAATCGTATAGATCAGGCCAAGATCATGGATATTGACCGGAATCTCGGGATCGAACACCGTGCGGCAGGCATCCACCACCTGCTCATACAGCGGGTGATCGGTGCTGGAGGGCTTGATCAGGGTGTCGCCCTCAGCGGATGGGATAGAAACTGCGTCAGTCATGCCGGCCTCATTTCGAGAAGTTAATCCCGATATAGGCATTCCGCTCCGCCCCGTCTAGAGAGCGCTCTTCACCAAGGCGATAGTCACAGCCCCCGATCAGTCCAGCAGGCCACGCGGCTGCGGCAGGCTGATCTTGGCCACCTGTTCGGCGATCGGATCGCATATGATGGGATGCAATTCGCTTTTGTGGTCATCGGGATCGCCCAGCTCACACCAGGCCCCGCCCTTATAGATTTCAAGCCCCGCATAATTGGCCTTATAGCCCATCTTGCGGCTGCCCGGCACCCAATAGCCCAGATAGACATAGGGCAGGCCCGCCTCGCGCGCGATGTCGATATGATCAAGGATCAGATAGCTGCCAAGGCTGAGATGGGTCAGATCGGGGTCATAGAAGGAATAGACCATGCTCAACCCGTCATCGAAGACATCGGTCAGGCAGACGGCGCTCAGCTGATCGCCATATTCGCCCGGTTCGGGCGCGCGGGAATATTCGATCACACGGGTCTTGATCGGGGTTTCTTCGATCATCGCGGCGAATTCGAAGATATCCATATCGGCCATGCCGCCATCGGCGTGGCGGGCATCCAGATAGCGCCGGAACAAGGCGAACTGATCTTCCGTCGCCCAAGGCGAGGTCGGATTGCGCTGCAGGAAAGAGGCGCGCTTATGCACGCGGCGCTGGGTGCGGTTGGGCGTGAAATCCGCGACCCGAATGCGCGCCGACATGCAGGCCGAACATTCCGCACAAGACGGACGATACAGCACGTTCTGCGAGCGGCGAAAGCCCTGCTTCGACAGCCGATCATTCAAGCTTTGCGCCTGATCGCCCTGTAGCGCGGTGAACAGCTTACGTTCCATCCGCCCGTCCAGATAGGGACAGGGCTGCGGGGCCGTCACGTAAAACTGCGGCGCAATGGGAAGGGTATGACGCATCTGATCCCGCAGGGCTGAAACTACAAGCCGCAGGTTATCAAGCCGATGGCGCGCCGCCAAGGGGCCAGACAGGCAACAAGCGGCAGGAATTCCCGCCGCTCTTTCAATAAAGTGTAACCATTCGCCCCTAGGCTGTCCTTAGCGCAACGGCGAATTGATCGCCACGACCCCCAGCAGCAAGTCATAGAGCGATTGGCGACGCGCTGTCACCATCATCAGACCCAGCGAGATCAGCTGCGGGATGATGCTCGCCATCGACAGCGAATAGCCCAAGGTATGCAGCAAGGCCCCGCCCGCATCCAGACGCTGACCACGCGCATCAAGGAATTCGATATTCATCAAGCGCATCCCGAAAGTGGCGCTGCGGCCGCTGAGCGTGATCCAGCGATAGAAAAAGCCGACGATCAGGAACAGCACCGGCAGGAAGAACAAAGCCGTGAATGCCGTGAAGGGCACGATCACCGCGGTCACGATGGAAATCAGCACCACATCCATGATCCACGCGAAAAAGCGCTTCGTCAGCACGCTGCGGAAGAATTCGGGATGGCGGTCGGGGTCGGGCTGTAGATCGCTATAGGTCATGGCAGCAGCATAACGGGTCATGGGCGGTCCTGTCACAAAATTTGCGGCTAGGGTGGCGTTCCCGCAGCGCCATTCGCTGCGGGAACATGGTTTGATGAAAATTGCTTACGTGGCGGAGGCGTCTTCGGCAGGCACGACGGCCTTGCTGCGGCTATCCATGAAAGCATCGAATTCCTGTTTGTCCTTGGCATCGCGCAGACGTTGCAGGAAGGCTTCGAAGGCGTCCTGTTCTTCTTCAAGACGACGCAGGGTTTCCGCGCGATAGGCATCGAACGCGCTATTGCCCGAACCGCGACGCGCCGAGAACCGGCCTTCAAAGCCGCATTTACCTTTGAACATGGTGTTGCTCCGTTTCTTGAAGAAGAAGATATAGCCCAGCAGGGCAAGGCCAAGCGGCCAGCAGACGATCATTGCCGCCACGATGGCCGCGATTCAGGCAAGCTTGCCACGGCGGTCAAGCCAGCCTTCGACGTGACGGGCCAGCTCTAGCAAGCGCGACAGCGCCGCCGACAAGCTGGTCTTCTGCGCCATGTCAGCCGCCTGCCATGAGGCGCCACCTTGGCTGTTAGAGGTTATGGTCATCGCTCGCTCCATTACGGCAAGGGCTTGGGCCGACTGCAACTTTGGCCCGCACAGGGTTGGTCTTGACCAGAGGCGTCTTTGGAAAACGTGGCTCCGGCTGGGGTCATATTTAATGTGAATGTCTTTCACATGACCAAGATGGGGGCCGCCCCGCCCCCTTTCAAGCGTCTATGTAAAAAGAATTTACATATGTTAGCGCTCACGACCCCCATTTCCGCCAAGTTATTGACGATAAATCAATTTTTGCCGCTTGCCAGATGCGCCACCGCCCTTATGATCATGGATTGAAACAAGCTTTCGCCCCGAATATCGCGGCGGCGGGCAGCACTTAAGGGGTTGGGAATGCGCAAATTAGCGGCTGGAAACTGGAAGATGAACGGCTTGGCCGCACAGCTTAGCGAAGTGGAAAGCCTGCTGCAGACCCAAAGCGCGCCGCACTGCGACATGCTGCTGTGCCCGCCCGCCACGCTGATCGGCCGGATGGCGGATCTGGCAAAGGGCAGCGCGCTGGCGATTGGCGGGCAGGATTGCCATGCCAAGGGAAGCGGCGCCCATACCGGCGAGATTTCGGCGGCAATGCTGCGCGATGCGGGCGCGTCCTATGTGATCTTGGGCCATTCCGAACGCCGCGCCGATCACCATGAAACCGATGCCTGTGTTCAGGCCAAGGCATTGGCCGCCCAAGCGGAACAGCTGATCGCAATCATCTGCGTCGGTGAAACCGAAGCGCAGCGCGACCAAGGTCGGACCTTGGATGTGATCGGGGCGCAACTGGACGCGTCAACGCCTGATGGATCGACCGCCGAGAACGTGGTGATCGCTTACGAACCGGTTTGGGCGATCGGCACGGGGCGCACACCGACCTTGGCCGAAATCCAAGAGGTTCATGCCTATCTGCGCGCCAAACTGACCGCCAAGCTGGGCGAAACCGGCAACGGTGTGCGTATTTTGTATGGCGGATCGGTCAAACCTTCTAATGCCGCCGAAATTTTCGCCATTCCCAATGTCGATGGGGCCTTGGTTGGCGGAGCAAGCCTTACGGCCAAAGATTTTGCTGCTATCGTCGAGGCATTGAACATCGCCTCTTGAAGGATGACATGCAGCATTTAAGCCAATCGCCGACCGATCCCGCCTTCGTGCAAGACCCCTATCGCTTCTATGACGAAGCGCGCCAAGCGGGGCCGTTTTTCTTCTGGGAAGATTACGGCCTGCTGTGCACCACCAATGCGGCGGCCACCAATGCGATCCTGCGCGACCGCCGCTTTGGCCGCGAGGTGCCGGCGGAATTGGCCCAAGCCCATCCGCCGCATAGCGCGCCCTTCTATGCCATCGAAAACCACTCGATGCTGGAACTGGAACCGCCGCGCCACACGCGGCTGCGCGGATTGGTGCTGCGGGCTTTCACCTCGCGTCGGATTGCGGCGCTATTGCCGGAAATCGACGCGCTGGCGCATCAGCTGATCGCGCAGATCCCGCGTGACACCCCCTTCGACCTGCTGGATCATGTGGCGCGTCCCCTGCCCGTCATCATCATCGCACGCCTGTTGGGTGTGCCGGAAAGCATGGCGGATCAATTGCTGCAATGGTCCAATGCCATGGTCGGCATGTATCAGGCCAAGCGCAGCCACCAGATGGAACTGGACGCCGCCCGCGCCGCCGCCGATTTCGCGGACTTCCTGCGCGGCTATATCGACCAGCGTCGCGCGCAACCGGCGGATGACCTGATTTCCAGCCTGATCGCGGCGGAAGAAGCGGGCGAGAAGCTATCGACCGACGAGCTGATCGCCACCTGTGTGCTGCTGCTGAACGCGGGCCACGAGGCGACGGTCCATACGATCGGAAATGGCGTCAAATGCCTGCTGGAAACCAACACCCCCGCCAGCGCGCTGGAGCCGGACCATATCGATGCCACGGTGGAAGAAATCCTGCGTTTCGATCCTGCGCTGCATATGTTCACCCGCTGGGCCTATGAGGATGTGGAGGTGATGGGCCATAGCTTCAAACGCGGCGATCAGGTGGCTTTGCTGCTGGGCGCGGCCAATCGCGATCCGAACGCATGGGACCTGCCCAATAGCTTCAACCCCGCCCGTCCCGAACGCGCCAATGTCAGCTTCGGCGGCGGCTTGCATTTCTGCGTCGGCGCCCCGCTCGCGCGGTTGGAACTGAAATCCGTGCTGCCGATCCTCTTCGCGCGCCTGCCCGAGCTGAAACTGGCCGAACAGCCGCTTTACGCCGATGTCTACCACTTCCACGGGCTTGAACGCCTGATGCTGCGGGCATAGACCCGTTTAGGGCCGCTTTGCGAAAGGCGGCCCTTTTGCGGTATACGGCCAATTATACGGGCAATATGGTGGTGGATTTGATCTCTTCCATGCTCAGCAGCGCCGTGACGTTGTATATCTTCACTTCGGAAATCAGCGCCTGATAGAATTGATCATAAGCGCGCGCGTTTTTCACCCGCACCTTCAAGATGTAGTCGATATCGCCCGCCAAACGATGCGCCTCCAAGACCTCGGGGCGCTCTTGCAGGGTCTTCAGGAATTTGCGCTGCCATTCGGCTTCATGTTCCGATGTGCGGATCAGCACGAAGAAGCAGGCCTCCAACCCCAAGGCTTCGGCATCCAAGATCGCGGTCTGACGGGTAATCACCCCCGCTTCCTTCATCCGGCGGATACGGTTCCACACCGGAGTCTTCGAAGACCCCACTTTGCGCGCGATTTCGTCCAGCGATTGGCTGGCGTCCTGTTGCAATTCTCCAAGGATTTTCCGGTCCAACTCGTCCAAATGGGCCGCCATTCGCCAATCTCCCGTTTTTGCGGAATTCCCGCCCCGATGCCTGTGATTATCGGAACCTTCGTCCTTATCTGCAAGGGGCTATAGCCCAAACGAGGGAAAATATCCTATAAATGCGACATAATCTACTCAGGATGATCGCGATATGACTTCGAGCTTGCGTCCCTCCCGTCCGGTGGTTTTCGTCGGAGCCGGCCCCGGAGCCGCCGAACACCTGACCATGGGTGCCTTTCAGGCACTGCAAGAGGCCGATATCGTCATCCATGATCGGCTTGTGGGCGCAGAAATCATCGCGCTGATCCCGCCCAAAGCGCAGTTGATCGACATGGGCAAGGAAGGCTTCGGCCCCTCTGCCACCCAAGTCGCGATCAATGCGGCCATCGTGGCCCATGCGCTGACCGGCGCGCGGGTGGTGCGGCTGAAAGGCGGCGATCCGGGGATCTTCGGCAGGCTTGACGAGGAAATCGAGGCACTGGAAGCCGCGGGCCTAAGCTATCGCATCCAACCGGGCCTGACGGCGGCAAGCGTGGCGGCCGCCGCCATCGGCCAAGGCCTGACGCGGCGCGGTCGCAACAATGCGTTGCGCATCTGCACCGGTCACGACATGGCGGGATTTGCCGAACAAGATTGGCGCGGACTGGCTTCGGGCGCGGAAGTCGCCGCGATCTATATGGGCAAGAAATCCGCCCGCTTCGTGCAGGGCCGCTTGATGATGCATGGCGCCAATCCTGCAACGCCGGTCACTTTGGTCGAAAACGTCTCCCGCGCCGATCAGCGCATTCATGTGGCCGATCTGGCGTCCCTTCCGCAGGCCGCGGGGGCTTGCGAAGGCCCTGCCGTCATCCTCTTTGGTCTCGCGCCCCGCGATGCCGCCCTTGCCATAGCCAGATTGAAGGAAGCCCAGGCATGAGCCGTCGTTTCATCCCGAAAGTCGTGACCGCGAACCGTTTGCGCGAAGGCGATGTGGTCTATTTCACCGCCGCCGGAAGCTGGAGCCCGTTCCACCACGAGGCCCAGCTGCTGGAAGACGAAGACACCGCCGCCGCGCGGCTGGCCGATGCCGCAAAGGATCACCTGCTGGTGGTTGGCCCCTATCTGGCCGATGCCAAGCTGGGCGAAAACGGTCCCGAACCCACCCATTTCCGCGAGGCGTTCCGCACCCGTGGGCCTTCGAATTACAACCACGGCAAGCAAGCCGATTTCGCGAGCTGACCCAGATGTATTCCTATTCCGATTTCGACGAATCCTTCGTGCGCGCCCGCGTGGCCCAGTTCACCCAACAGGTGGAACGCCGCCTTGACGGGTCGCTGACCGAAGAAGAATTCCGCCCGCTGCGGTTGATGAACGGCCTTTATCTGCAACTCCATGCCTATATGCTGCGGGTGGCCATTCCCTACGGTACCATCAACCCGCATCAGATGCGCCAATTGGCCTATATCGCCGATACGTGGGACAAGGGTTACGGCCACTTCACCACCCGCCAGAATATCCAGTTCAACTGGCCGAAACTGCCGGATGTGCCCGCAATGCTGCAGGCCTTGGCCGATGTGGAAATGCATGCGATCCAGACCTCGGGCAATTGCGTGCGCAACGTGACCGCCGACCATTTCGCAGGCGCCGCCGCCGATGAAATCGAAGACCCCCGTCCTTACGCGGAACTTCTGCGTCAATGGTCGACCGACCATCCGGAATTCCAGTTCCTGCCGCGCAAGTTCAAGATCGCTATCACCGGCGCGCCAAGCGACCGCGCGGTCACCCGCGCCCATGATATCGGCCTGCGCATGGTGAAGAACGCCAAGGGCGAGACCGGATTTGAAGTGCTGGTGGGCGGTGGCCTTGGCCGCACGCCGCTGATCGGCCATGTGGTGCGGGACTTCCTGCCCGTCGAAGACCTGCTGCCTTATGTGGAATCCGTGCTGTCGGTTTATAACACCTTGGGTCGGCGCGATAATAAATACAAAGCGCGGATCAAGATCACCGTCCATGAAACCGGCCGCGAGGAAATCACCCGCCTGATCGAAGAGCGCTTCTTGGAAATCCGCCCGCTGTTCGGCGGCAATGACCAGAAGCTGCTGGCCGATATCCGCGAGGCTTTCGCCCCGCCCGCCTTCCGCAATGCGGCGATTGATGCCTATGAGATCGCCTATAAAGCCGATCCGTTGTTCCGGTCTTGGGCCGATACCAATCTGGCCCAACACCGCAATGACCAATATGCGATTCTCACCATTTCGGTCAAAAAGCATGGCCAGACGCCGGGCGATGCGACGTCCGACCAAATGCGCGTGATGGCCGATCTGGCCGAGAAATACGGCCATAACGACCTGCGCATCAGCCATGAGCAGAACGTGATCCTGCCGCATGTCCATAAATCCGACCTGCCGCAGATCTTTGCCCAGCTGCAAAAGGCACAGCTTGCCACCGCCAATGTCGGGCTGATTTCCGATATCATCGCCTGCCCCGGCATGGATTATTGCGCGCTGGCAACCGCACGCTCGATCCCGATTGCCCAACAGATCGCCGAACGCTTCAATGAGCTGGATATCGAACATGACATCGGCCCGCTGAAGATCAAGATCTCGGGTTGCATCAATGCTTGCGGTCACCACCATGTCGGCCATATCGGCATTCTGGGGCTGGACCGTGCGGGTGTTGAAAACTACCAGATCACTCTGGGCGGCGATGGCACCGAAACCGCTGCCATCGGCGAAAAGATGGGGCCCGGTTTTGCCTTTGACCAGGTCGTGCCCGCGATCGAACGGTTGGTAAACACCTATCTGGGCCTGCGCCTTGATGCGGGCGAAACCTTTTTGGAAGCCGTGCGTCGGGCGGGGCTGGACCCGTTCAAAGCCGCTTTATACGAGGATGCCGCGCAGGATGCCGCTTGATCTGAACATTCATCCCGTCGCCGCGCGGGTCGCCACTTTGAATGCGCGCTACAAGCACCATACGGCGACTTCGGTGCTGGAACATGCCTTGAAGGATGCCGATCTGGGCCGCGTGGCCTTGGTGTCCTCCTTCGGATCGGAATCGGTGGTGCTTTTGCACCTTGTCAGCCTGATCGCGCCGGAGACGCCGGTGCTGTTTGTCGACACGCGGATGCTGTTCAAGGAAACGCTTGAATATCAACGCGAACTGGCCGACCGGCTGGCCTTGTGCGACCTGCGCACCATCCGCGCCCATCCGCAAAAGGTCGAATTCGAAGACCCCGATGGCACGCTGAACCAATTCAACACCGATGCCTGCTGCGCGGTGCGCAAGGTGCAACCCTTGGAGCGGGCCTTGTCGGCTTTCGACGGCTGGATCACGGGGCGCAAACGGTTCCAGAATTCCGATCGCGGCACCATCGACTTCTTCGAAAACGAAGGCGATTTCCGTATCAAGGTCAATCCCTTGGCCCATTGGGGCCGCGAAGACCTGCAAGAATACATGATCAACAACAAGCTGCCGCCGCATCCCTTGGTCGCCAAGGGCTACCCGTCCATCGGCTGCGCGCCCTGCACCAGCCCCGTCAAACCGGGCGAAGATCCCCGCGCGGGGCGCTGGCGCGGTTCGGCCAAGACCGAATGCGGCATCCATTTCATCGACGGCCAAGCCGTCCGCATCCCGAAGGACTCAGCGAATTGAGCGTGATCGTCACCGACCAAGGCTTCCGCCCCGCGACCGATGTGCCCGCCGTCGGCTTGGCCGATCTAGACAGCCATCAAGGCGTGCTTGATCTGACCCATACCGACGATCCCGAGGCGGTCAAAGCCGCCCTGCCCGATCTGTCGCTGATCCGCATCTCTTTCCCCGCTTTTTCGGACGGTCGTGCCTTTACCATCGCGCGCCGCTTGCGGGTGATGGGCTTTGCCGGAGAATTGCGCGCAACCGGTCCGGTGATCGCCGATCAATATGCCATGGCACGGCGCGTGGGGTTTGATTCGGTCGAAATCCCCGATGCCTTGGCCGCGCGTCAGCCCGAAGATCAGTGGATCTTTCGCGCCGATTGGCAGGCCCATGACTATCAGTCGCGCTTGAAAGCCTGACGCGGGGGGTTCCAACACCCCCGTATTCGGCTTATCTCTACTTCGACCCATTCAGACGAAAGCGAGCAACCACATGGATGCCACAGCAACCACCGCTGCGCCCAGAGGCGTGCTGCCCGACGCCCAGACCGTGACCGAAGTTACCCATTGGGCGGACAACCTGTTTTCCTTCCGCGTCAGCCGTCCGCGCAGCTTGCGGTTCCGCTCGGGCGAATTCGTGATGATCGGCCTGATGGGCGAAAACGGCAAACCCTTGCTGCGCGCCTATTCCATCGCCTCGCCCGCTTGGGACGAGGAACTGGAATTCTATTCGATCAAGGTGCCGGATGGCCCGCTGACATCGAAGCTGCAGCATATCAAGCCGGGCGATGAAATCATCCTGCGCCCCAAACCGGTCGGCACCTTGGTGCATGACGCTTTGCTGCCGGGCAAGCGCGTCTGGTTCTTGGCCACCGGCACCGGCATCGCGCCCTTCGCATCCCTGATGCGCGAGCCCGAGACCTATGAGAAATTCGACGAAGTCATCATGATGCACACCTGCCGCACCGTGGCCGAACTGGAATACGGCCGCAAGCTGGTGGAAAGCCTGCAAGATGACCCGCTGATCGGCGAAATGGTCGAGGGCAAGTTGAAATACTACCCCACCACCACCCGCGAAGAGAGCCCCTTCATGGGCCGCATCACCGACAACCTCGCATCCGGCAAGGTCTTCGAAGATCTGGGCCTGTCGCCAATGAGCGCCGAGACCGACCGCGCCATGGTCTGCGGCAGCCTTGCCTTCAACAAGGATGTGATGGCGGTGCTGGAAAGCTTTGGCCTGCGCGAAGGCGCGAATTCCGAGCCGCGCGAATATGTGGTGGAAAAAGCCTTTGTGGGTGAAGGCGTCTAAACGCCCGCGACCCCGAAAAGAAAAGGCCGCGCATGGATTTGCGCGGCCTTTTCGATGGAATGTACGACGGGATCAGTTCGCCGCGCGTGCCAATGCGGCTTGCACCTTTTCCAAGGTCGGCGCGATCAGCGACAAGTCGCTTTGCGCGGCCTCAATCGCCTTGGTCAATTCTTCCTTGACGCCCGCGTCCAGATTGGAGGCCGCAACCGCCGCCTTCAACTCTTCGGGGTAGAATGCGATCGTGCCGGCCGGAGCCTGCTCTTCCACCGCTTGCGCCGCCGCTGCCGCTGCCTCTTCTGCGGCCTTGGCCGCAGCTGCTGCCTCTTCGGCCGCCTTCGCATCCGCTTCGGCTTTTGCCGCTGCGGCTGCCGCTTCTTCTGCAGCCTTGGCTTTCGCGGCCGCCTCTTCTTCGGCGGCCTTCGCCGCAGCTGCGGCTGCCGCTTCTTCTTCCGCCTTCAGTTTGGCTGCCGCTTCTTCTTCTTCCGCCTTCAGTTTGGCTGCGGCTTCCGCTTCCGCCTGCTGGGCGGCAATCACGGCCTCTGCCGCAGCTTTTTGCGCGGGCACATAGCTCAACGTATAATAAGAGGTTGCGGCAACCACGACCGCAACTGCCCCGATGACTGCAGTTTTCTTCATCAAACATACTCCGAAACACGGCGCCTTGGCCGATTGCCGCCTGAATACGCCACTGCGCCAAGCAGTTGCAAAGATTTTTGCAATACCCCTGCCAATGTATTGCGCGCCCCGCCCCAATCCATGGCGATCCGCGCATTATAGCGGGACAATCCGACCCATTCGTGATAAATGAACGCAACAGCGCAGGAATTCCTTTTTTTTACCTGAAAGCGATTACGCTTGCCGGTTAAATCCGTTATTCCCATTGAAAAGGCGCTCGACCGAGATTATCTTTGCTGCGCTTTTGCTGAACCACAGAAGGACGACCACCATAGCCCGCAGACCCCACAACGCCCCGCCACAGCGTGAAACCGGCCCTCGCGTTAACGATCGCATTCGCGGCGGCGAGATCCGACTGATCGGCGCGGATGGCGAAAACGTCGGCGTCGTCACGCCCGCACGTGCTCTTGCCCTGGCAGAAGAAGCTGGTCTCGATTTGGTCGAAATCAGCCCGAACGCCGAACCGCCGGTCTGCAAGATCATGGATTTCGGTAAGTTCAAATACGAGACCCAGAAGCGTGAAGCTGAGGCTCGTAAGAAGCAAAAGATCATCGAGATCAAAGAGATCAAGTTCCGTCCCGGCACTGACGAGAATGACTATCAAGTCAAGATGCGTTCGGTTCTGAAGTTCTTGGGCGAAGGCGACAAGGTGAAAGTCACCCTGCGCTTCCGTGGTCGCGAGATGGCACACCAAGATCTTGGCCTTGAACTGCTGCGCCGCGTCGCTGCCGAAGTGGCAGATGCAGGCAAAGTTGAATCGATGCCCAAGCTGGAAGGCCGTCAAATGGTCATGATGATCGGCCCGAAATAAGCGGCAGATCTAGCCATCCTTTCAGGATGGCACGTTATACGGGGGCCTTGCGCCCCCGTTTTCAATTTCCGCATCATACGCTTGATATGAAAAGGCCGCGGATAATACCCGCGGCCTTCCTCATAGTCGGGGATCAGCGCTGCGCATACATCAGCGGCGTGATCAGCCGCACCGCCGCGCGGCGGTTCGCAGGTTCGGCGCTTTCGGTGGGCACCCGCAGTTCAGCCTCGCCATAGCCTTGCACCACCATATTTTCCGGCGGTACGCGGTAATATTCGGTCAAGGCCAGCGCCAGCGATTCCGCCCGTCGATCCGACAGCGTCAGGTTAGATGCGGCGGATCCGACGGCATCGGTATGCCCTTCGATCAGGAAAATCTCGCGCGGGTTGTCCGCCAGCATCTGCTGCATCAAACGCCCCAAGCTTGCCAATTTCGGCGCTTCCGACGGGCGGATCACCGAGGAGCCGCTGGCGAAAGTGACCTGATCCACATCCACCGCCGCTGCCAGATGGCGCACCTGCGGAATATCGCGGATCTGCTGCAACGAGAAGCTACGGTCCAACTTCACCGCCTGTTGCCGCGCCAAAGCTGCGGCAAGCGCCTGATCGCCACGATCATTCGATGCCACGAAATTCTGCGGCCGGACCTTCGGCAGCGTCGAGACATCGACGCGATCGAAGGGCCGCAGATCGTCGATCAGCACATATTCGCGCCCGTTCCGATCAATTTGCGTCCGTCGCAGCACACGCCCCGACGCATCACGCAGGGTGACAACACGGCTCCCATCCTCGCGGTCCACCACAGTCCGGCTTGACCCGTCGGAATAGCTTTCGTTGCGCAGCGTGGAACCGGGGCGACGCAACAAGCTGTCGTCATCCTTATACAGCTGATAGCCACCGTCGGGGTCACGCACCACCACGCGGTCACCGCTATTGGCCACCACTTCCTGACCGCCGGTCATCACTTTACCCAAGACCAGAGCCCCAAGCGCGAACAGCCCCGCACGTTCCAGATCCGACAGGCCGGATTTCTTGCTATCGGCCAATTGCTGCGGCGGCGGCGCGAATTCCTGTGCGGAACTGCGCGTATCCGCAGCCGTGATCTGCGTTTCGCTGACGATTGCCGGGGCAGCCGGTGCCGCATTTCCGGCAGCTTCGGGTGCGCTTGCCGCCACCACCGGCGGAGTTGCAGCCTCAGTCGGCGCGGCACCGATCAGGGCATCAAGATTTTGACTGACCTCAGGCGCGACGACCGGCGCTTCCACCGGCGGCGGCGGCGGGACCGCTGCTGCGGCCGCAGCCTGTTCTTGTGCCAGACGCGCGGCCTCTTCCGCCGCCTTGCGCACGGCTTCCTCTTCCTCGGTCAAGGCCGCAGGCTGTTCTGGTGCCGCCTCAACCGCCGGGGTGTCAACCACGGAGGGCTCAGCTGCGGGCGGCTCTGTCGCTGCAGGTTCGGCGACACGTGCAGGGTCAGCCGCCACATCGGGCGCAACCTCA
>DALYSR010000077.1:0-16544 GCA_031991825.1 Paracoccaceae bacterium | reverse complement strand
CGCCTTTTTGCAGCCCTCGATCAAGGTGTTGGAAGCGGCCGGTCTTTGGGACAGGCTGTCCCCCTTTGCCGCGCCCTTGCAGATCATGCGGATCGTCGATGCCGGCGGCGTGGAAGCAAAACCCCGTCTTATCAAAAGCTTCGATGCGGCCGAAGTGTCAGACCTGCCCTTTGGCTGGAACCTACCCAACTGGCTTTTGCGCCGCGAGATGGTCGCGCGTTTGGCGGAACTGCCCAATGTGGACTTCCGTGCGGGCACGGCGACGACGCGGCTGTTCACCCGTGAAACCGAAGCCTTGGTCAGCCTGTCGGATGAGACCCAAGTGCGGGCGAAGCTGGTGGTTGCCGCCGATGGTCGTCATTCCACCATGCGCCAAGCCGTCGGGATTGATGTGAAAACCATCCGTTACGGCCAGAAGGCTTTGGCTTTTGCGGTGACCCACCCGCGCCCGCATGCAAATGTCTCGACCGAAATCCACCGCTCGGGCGGGCCGTTCACTTTGGTGCCGCTGCCGGATCGGGACGGGCAGCCGTCATCCGCCGTGGTCTGGATGGAACGCGGGCCGGAAATCACCCGCTTGGCCGCTTTGCCCATCGAAGAGTTTCAAGCCGAAATCAATGCCCGTAGCTGTGAAGTGCTGGGGCCTTTGACGCTGGTCAGCCAACGCACCCTGTGGCCGATCATCGCCCAAGTGGCCGACCGCATGGCTGGTCAACGCACCGCCTTGATCGCCGAGGCCGCCCATGTCGTGCCGCCCATCGGCGCGCAGGGATTGAATATGAGCCTTGGCGATCTGGGCTGCCTGCTGGATTTGGCGCAGAAATATCGCGATGACTTGGGCAATGCGCCGATGCTGGACGCCTATCACCGTGCCCGTCATACGGAAGTGAAGACGCGGATGATGGGGATTGATGCGCTCAACCGCGCCTCGATGCTGGAAAACCAAGGCCTGCGGGATCTGCGTGCGACCACCTTGAACGCGCTTTATTCGGCAGCGCCGCTGCGGCGGGTGCTGATGAAGGCAGGGCTCGGGCTCAAATAATCACAGCGGGCCCGCGCGGTGTTCTTCGGTCAGCACCACATTGGCTTCGACATTGCCCACTCCGGGCAGGGTCATGATCCGGCGGCGCAACACGCGTTCGAAATCGGCGATGTCGCGGGCCACGACCCGAAGGCGGTAGTCAAACAGGCCCAAGACGTGCTGGACGACCTGCACTTCGGGAATGGCTTTGACCGCGCGTTCGAAATCTTCGATAGAAACGCGGCCTTTGGTGGCCAGTTTGACGCCCAGAAAGACGGTGACGCCAAAGCCCAAAGCGGCGCGGTCGACTTCGATCCGGCGTCCGGCAATGACGCCCGCCTCTTCCAAACGGCGGATGCGGCGCCATGCGGCGGGTTGGCTGATGCCCAAAGCGCGGCCCACGGCCCCTGCCCCTTCGCTGGCATCTTTGACCAGCATGCGCAGCAAGCGGCGGTCGATATCGTCAAGGTCGATCATGATGCCCCCGTTAGATCGGCAAAGCGCTGTCGTTGCGCAGGCTGGCCACCAGCATCAAAGCTTCGATATCCGAAATATGCGGCAGCGCCAGAATCCGGCTGCGATACAATTGCGCATAATGCGCCATATCGCGGGCCACGACGTTCAGGCGAACATCGACGCGCCCCAAAAAGGTTTCGATCGCAATGACTTCGGGCACCAGTCGCGCCGCATCGATGAATTCGTCGAAGGCGCGCGGATTGGTTTTATCCAGATTGAAGCGCAGCGACACTTCCACCTCATAGCCCAAGGCCTTCCAGTCGATCACCACCTGAACCGGCTTGATCGCGCCCGTGGCGCGCAGCCGTTCCAGCCGTCGCCAACAGGTTGCATTGGTCACCCCCGCCCGTTCCGCCAATTCGGCAGTCGACAGAGTCGGTTCCGCCAGCAGATGACGGATGATGCGGCGGTCGATATCGTCTATCTGAATGGACATTTCATATATCTATCATATTACGCATGATATTTCCATATTGACCGCATAATTTAGAGAAATATGCATGTTACACGCGGCGGAAATCGTTAAGTTGACCCCATCGGCAGCCAGAAACGGCCGCCACTCAAACACTGTCATCAGACAAGGGAGCGCCCGTCATGCGCGTTTACTACGACCGCGATTGCGACATTAACCTGATCAAAGACAAAAAAGTGGCCATCCTCGGCTACGGTTCGCAAGGCCATGCGCATGCGCTGAACCTGCGCGATTCGGGCGCCAAGAACCTTGTCGTCGCTTTGCGCGAAGGTTCGGCATCGGCCAAGAAAGCCGAAGCTGAAGGCCTGAAAGTGATGGGCATTGCCGAAGCAGCAGCTTGGGCCGACCTGATCATGTTCACCATGCCCGACGAACTTCAGGCTGAAACCTACAAGAAATACGTTCACGACAATATCCGTGAAGGCGCGGCGATTGCTTTCGCACACGGCCTGAACGTGCATTTCGGCCTGATCGAGCCGAAAGCTGGCGTTGACGTCATCATGATGGCCCCCAAAGGCCCGGGCCACACCGTTCGTGGCGAATACACCAAAGGCGGCGGCGTGCCCTGCTTGGTTGCTGTGCACCAAGACGCAACCGGCAAGGCGATGGAAATCGGCCTGTCCTATTGCTCGGGTATCGGTGGCGGCCGTTCGGGCATCATCGAAACCAACTTCCGCGAAGAATGCGAAACCGACCTGTTCGGCGAGCAAGCTGTCCTCTGCGGCGGTCTGGTCGAACTGATCCGTTGCGGCTTCGAGACCTTGGTCGAAGCAGGCTATGCACCGGAAATGGCTTACTTCGAATGCCTGCACGAAGTGAAACTGATCGTCGACCTGATCTATGAAGGCGGTATCGCCAACATGGATTACTCGATCTCGAACACTGCGGAATACGGCCAATACGTCACCGGCCCGCGCATCCTGAAATACGACGAGACCAAAGCGCGTATGAAGGCAGTTCTGGAAGACATCCAACAGGGCAAGTTCGTTCGCGACTTCATGCTGGAAAATGCTGTCGGCCAACCGACCATCAAAGCATCGCGCCGTGCAAACGACGAGCACCTGATCGAACAGACCGGCGCGAAACTGCGCGAAATGATGCCGTGGATTTCCAAAGGCAAAATGGTCGACAAAGCGCGCAACTGATCCGCGCCGCAACCTTTCGTGATAAAGAAGGGCTGGGGAATTTCCCCAGCCCTTTTTCGTTCAATTGATGCCAAGAACTGCGGAAGCGTCTCGCACGATCCACTCCGGCCAGTCTTCCATCGGCTGTGGCCAAAGCTGCATGTTTTCGCCATCGGCCCAGATCACATAGGCCTGCTGTTTGGCATCATCGACCCAGAGATAGGCGAAGCGTTCCTCGCATTCCATCTTGTAGCAGGCATGACCCGCATAGCCTTCGGCCGGATGCTCGCCCGATCCCAATTCAGCCAAGGTCGCGGTCAGCACATCGAAATCCTGCGGCGCCATCCCCGCCTGCAACTGGTCATAGACCGCGCCGATCGCCAGCACATCCATCGGATGGGTGGGCTGTTCCAGATCAAGGATATCGCCCCAGCCCAAGCTGCGGTCCGGCGCGAAAACCACCGGCTGTTGCGCAACCAACCCTTTCGTCGGATCGAAGGCCCAGACCTGCCCTGGCGTTCCGGGAACGGCGGGCGCTTTCAAGATCAGCTTGCCGTCTTCAATTTCGGGTTGCGGATAGCTGCAGGGATCATCTGTGCGGGCAAGCTTCACATCCTGGCCCTGCTGCCAGACCACGAAGCGTTCGCCGCCACAGACATTGCCGCCCGCGCTGACGCTGCCCACGCGCAAGGGCACGCCATCGATCACCATCGGCTCGTCCAAAAGCAGCATGTAGTCGGAAATAAGCACCTGCCCGCCGTGACGCAATTCCTTGGACATATCGTCGGTTTCGACGACTTCCAGCAGGGTCGAACCAAGGGCATGGCGTTCAACTTCAGCCGCCTGCAGCACTGCCGTGCCCAAAGCCAAAGCGACCAAAGCGGTTAGGCCGCCACGCAACATCTTGTTCTCTATCATCAAAATACCCTTACCAATGACATCAAGGCATAGTGGACCCAGCCGCAGATCATGAAAAGCCAAAAAAAAGCCCCCGCCCCAAAGGGGCAGAGGCCAATTCACGCAAGAGTAGCGCCGCGCTCAGGCGGCCGCGCGTTCGACAGCCGAGACGATATCGGCGACCACCTCTTGCAGCATCGCCTCATCTTCGCATTCCGCCATGACGCGGATCAGGGGTTCCGTGCCGGATTTGCGGATCAGGATGCGGCCCTTGCCGGTGATGCGCTGTTGGTTGGCGGCGATCACGGCTTTGACGGCATCATCCTCCAAGGGCTTCACCGCACCCGAGAAACGCACATTCTTCAACAATTGCGGCACGGTTTCGAATTGGCGCACCAAGGCGCTGGCCTTCTGCCCCGTGCGCGCCATTTCGGCCAGGAACTGCAGCCCTGCCACCAGACCATCGCCGGTGGTGGCGTAATCGGTCATCACGATATGGCCGGATTGTTCACCCCCCAGATTATAGCCGCCCGCGCGCATCCGTTCGACGACATAGCGGTCACCGACCGCGGTGCGCTCTAGCGCGATGCCACGCGCGTTCAGGAATTTTTCCAGCCCAAGGTTGGACATCACGGTCGCGACCAGCGCGCCACCGCGCAGCTTGCCGTCTTCCGCCCAACGCGACGCCATCAGCGCCATCAGCTGATCGCCATCCGCCACTTGACCGGTCTCATCGATGATCGTCACGCGATCGGCGTCACCGTCCAAGCAGATCGCCACATCCGCGCCATGGGCCACCAAGGCCTCGGCCGCGGTTTCCGGATGGGTCGATCCGCATTTGTCGTTGATATTAGTGCCGTTGGGGTTGGTGCCCACCGGCACGACCGTCGCCCCCAATTCCCACAGCACTTCGGGGGCCGCTTTATAGGCCGCGCCATTGGCGCAGTCGATCACCACCTTCAGCCCGTCCAGACGCAGACCTGCGGGGAAGGTCGTCTTGACGAATTCCTGATAGCGGCCCCGCCCGTCTTCGATCCGCTTGGCGCGACCGATCTGATGGGCTGCGGCCAGTTCCACTTCGGCTTCGACCATGGCTTCGATTTCGGCCTCTGCCTCATCGGACAGCTTGAAGCCGTCGGGGCCGAAGAATTTGATGCCATTGTCATGATGCGGGTTATGGCTGGCCGAAATCATCACGCCCAGATCGGCGCGCATCGACCGCGTCAGGAAGCCCACAGCGGGTGTCGGGACCGGCCCCAGCAGCAAAACATTCATGCCGGTCGATGTCAGACCCGCCGTCAAAGCGTTTTCCAGCATATACCCCGACAAGCGCGTATCCTTGCCGATCACCACCCGATGCGCCGACAGCCCTTCGCGGCGGAAATAGCGGCCCGCGGCGGCACCCAGCTTCAACGCCATCTCGGCGGTCATCGGGAAGCTGTTCGCCCGTCCGCGCACCCCGTCGGTGCCAAATAGTTTGCGGCTCATGCAGAAGTCCCCCGTGATCGTAAGCGCATCAAATGCCAAATACGGCTTGGCTCTTTGGCTTTAGGCCCATGAGGCCCGCCTTGGCAAGCATCGCGCCCGCGACCTAGCCCAAGGGCACGCGAAGTTTTGCCGCCGCTGCAACATTGGCGTGAGGAGCATTGGCCATAGCAAAGGGGCAGCTCTTTGCAGAACTACCCCTTCGCAAGCGCTAACGGTCCTAAGGCCTTTACGGCTGGCGATAGAACTGATGTGCGCCGATCGATGCCGTGCGCGGGAACTGCCGCGACCAGCTTGGTTTCACTTTATGGGTATGGAAATGGGTTGCCCCTGCCGTCAAAGTCCGCGGCGCTCCATCGATCATCACGCGGGCGATACGGCCCGCACGATCAGCTGCCTCTTTGTCGTGCATGACATCCTTGATGCCATCGCAGACATAAGAAAACTGGCAGCCCCCTTTATTGCTCTGCTTGACCACCCCGCAAATGCTGCGGGGATAGGCTGAATCATCAACCCTGTTCAGGATCACTTCCGCGACCGCGAACTGCCCTTTCAGGCTTTCACCACGTGCCTCGAAATAGATCGCACTGCGCAGGCATTCCCACTGTGCATCCCCTTTCGGCGCCGGTTGGGCGGCCAGAAAAGCGTCGTTATAGCGGATCACTGCCGGAGCTTTCGCCCCATCGGCAGATCCCTGAGCCCCCTTCTTTTTTGCCTCGACCTTCGGGCCGGCGGCAAGGGAGTCCAATTTGTCTTGACGCAGCGGTTTGGTTGCTGCGTGTTCTGCACCCATCAGGGTTTCGATTTGCTCGGCCATGCCCAAAGAGGGGCTGTTGGACTGGCTCACCGTAACTTCGGCGAAGGCCGCTCCACCTTGGGCGAGCACCGCAATCGCGGTTAAAGCCCAGACTTGTCGCAAGCGCATTGTCTACTGTTCCGTTCTGTTGCCATGCCGCGCGGGACCGACAAAAGCCATGCCCTGCGCAACGGAGGCGGGGCATAGGACGGAGAGGCGGGCCAAGTCCACCTTTGTGGCGAAAATGTCACATAAATCGGCAACACCTAGGCGGATTTTCGCCCAAGCAAGAATGCCCGCATCGAAGGCACGATGCAGGTCGTTGAGACTATTAGGCTTTTATTATCACCTAAAATTGTCTCTTAAAGCCAAATGTGCGGCAGCAAGTCGCGCCACCGGCACACGATATGGTGAGCAAGAGACATAATCGAATCCCGCACGGCGACAGAATTCGATCGAATCCGGATGCCCGCCATGTTCGCCGCAGATCGACAAGGTCAGATCCTTGCGGGTCTTGCGACCGCGTTCGGCCCCGATCAACAACAGCTCGCCCACGCCATCAACGTCCAAGACGTGGAAAGGATCCTCGTGGAAGACACCTTGCTGGATATAAGCCCCCATGAAACGACCCGCATCATCGCGGCTTAACCCGTAAGTCATCTGCGTCAGATCATTGGTGCCGAAGGACAGGAAGGCCGCATGTTGGGCGATATCGCCCGCCCGCAGGGCCGCACGGGGGGTTTCCACCATGACGCCCAACTTATAGTCGAAATCGATGCCGCCCTTGATCCGCACCGATGCCGCCACCGCATCGATGCGCGCCTTGACCAGTTCCACCTCGCGCCGTGCTGACACCAAGGGGATCATGATCTCGGGCACCACGGCGGCACCGCGACGGGCGACCTCGGCGGTGGCCTCGAAGATCGCCTGCGCCTGCATGTCATAGATTTCCGGCAAGGTAACGCCCAAGCGCACGCCCCGCATCCCCAGCATCGGGTTGAATTCCGACAGCGCCTCGACGCGGCGGGTCACTTCGGACAAGGGCTTGTCCAAAGCTTCGGCCAATTCGCGCAGGCCCTCGCGGCTATGGGGCAGGAATTCGTGCAGGGGCGGGTCGAACAGCCGGATACAGACCGGAAGGCCCGCCATGATTTCGAACACGCGCACGAAGTCATTGCGCTGGATCGGCAAGAGCCGCGCCAAAGCCGCGGCGCGGTCCTGCGAGCTATCGGCAAAGATCATCTCGCGCATGACGATCAGACGGGATTCATCGAAGAACATATGTTCGGTGCGACATAGGCCGATGCCTTCCGCCGCGAATTGCCGCGCGGTTGCCGCATCGGCAGGCGTATCGGCATTGGCGCGCACGCCGATGTCGCGATAGCTGTCGGCCCAGCCCAGCAGGGTCTGGAAATAGATGTCCAAAGCCGGCGGAACCATGGCCACCTCGCCTTCAAGCACTTGGCCTGCAGTGCCATCAACCGTGATCAGATCGCCTTCGCTGAAGATCTTCTCGCCCGCGATGATGCGCTTTTCCTTCTGATCCAGACGGAAGCTTGCCCCCACCACGCAAGGCAGACCCAAGCCGCGCGCGATCACCGCCGCATGGCTGGTCATGCCGCCGCGTTCGGTCAGCACCGCTGCCGACGAATGCATGCCGCGAATATCTTCGGGGGCGGTTTCACGTCGCACCAGAATGCAAGGTTCGCCGCGTGCGGTCGATGCTTGCGCTGCATCAGATGAAAAGACGATCCGGCCGGTAGCCGCACCGGGGCTGGCGGCAATGCCGCGCGCCACAACTTGCCGTTCGCCGCGGGGATCAACCTGCGGATGCAATAGCTCGCTCAGGGCGCGCGGTTCGACCCGCAGCACGGCTTCTTCCTGCGGGATCACCCCGTCCTGCGCCAAAGCCACCGCGATACGCACGCCCGCCCGCGCCGAACGCTGCACCTTCAGCGCGTCCAGCACGGCCAAACGGCCTTCGGCAATGGTGAATTCGATCTGCATCTCTTCGCGCAGACGTTTACGGCAGATGTCGCCATAGGCGATCAGACGTTCGAAAATTTCAGGCGCGCGATCTTGCAGCGATGGGCCACGCGGGTCTTCGGTCAGATAGATCGTCTGCGGGTTCAGCATCGCATCGGGGCTTTCGCCGCGATCACGGTAACGGCCGGTGATCTGCGGCGCACCGGTGGCGCTGTCCACGAACTGGATCACCCCCTGCCCCGATATGCCGCCGCCCAGACCCTGCGCCATTTCCTGCACCACAAGTCCAAGCCCCGCCTCAATCGGTGCCCCCTTCACCTGCCGCAAGAGCCGCGCCGTGGTGCCTTCCCAAGCCCGCGCCATCGAGCGCAACACACCCGCCAATTGCCGCGCCGCATCCTGCGGAAACCCCTCGTCCATTTCCGCTTCATAGACCCGCAACGCCTCGCGCAGGCGGTCCGATACCGGAGCGGTCGCGTCGAACATATCCGGATCAAGCCGCGCCACATGGGTCGAATAGGCCTGCACGAAGCGCAGATAGATCGCATCGGCCACCTCTTGCCCGTGCTTGATCGCCAATTCGTCATGGCGTTCAGTGTTCATCCCGATGTTCAACACGGTCGCCGGACCACCCCAATCGGTGTTTTCCGAACTGGGGCGGACGGAAATCAGCGCGCCCTCGCCGAAATGGGCCAAGATGCCTTGCAGGTCGATTTGATGACCCGCCGCGATGGTGCGCACGGTGGAAGCAGGCAAGGCCACGGTCTTGGGCACCGGCAGGTCCAGCCGGATCAGGCGCTGCAAGCATTTCGCCCGCCAGCCATGCCGGTCACGGTCAATCCGCGCGGTGGGCGTCAGCAAAGTGAATTCGGCGGTCTGGTCGGCCATGGCTTGCGCCTCGGGATCGTGTTTCTGCACTGCGGCATCCTCCGTTGCAGGCAGGTTACACGCAAACCCTTGGTAAAGCAAAAGGGGGACGCATGCAGCATCCCCCTTTCTTTTTCGGCAGTTAGCGAAAGCGTGACGCTTAGCCTTCCAGTTTGGTCAGATCGGCCACCGCGCCGCAGGTGGTGCGGATGCGGTTCAACAGGTTCAGACGGTTGCGACGCACAATCTGATTGTCGGTATTGATCTGCACGGCGGTGAAGAAAGCGTCGATCGGCGCGCGCAAGGCGGCCATCGCCTGCATTGCGGTGGCGAAATCTTCTGTCTTCATCGCCGGTGCGATTGCCGCTTCGGCCGTGTCAAGTGCCGCGAACAAAGCTTTTTCTTCGTCGGTTTCCGCATATTGCAGATCCGCGCCATAGCTGTATTCGACGCCATCCTTGGCTTCGGCTTGGCTCAGGATGTTGTTGGCGCGCTTGAAGCCTTGGACCAGATTCTGGCCGTCTTCGGTTTTCAGCACCGCTTGCAGCGCATCCGCACGTTTGACGAGCAGCGTCAGATCGTCATTGCCCGGCATCGCAAGGCAAGCGTCGATCACGTCGTGACGGATGCCTTGGTCTTTCAGGAAGACCTTCAGACGGTCGTGGAAGAAGGACAACAGCTCTGCCGCATCCACACCTTCATAACCTTTGGCAAAGACCGTCGCCAAATTCGCACGGATGCCATTGGTGGTGATCAGACGGATCACGCCCAAAGCCGCACGGCGCAGAGCGAAGGGGTCTTTCGATCCGGTCGGCTTTTCGCCGATTGCCCAGAAGCCGGTCAGGGTGTCGATCTTGTCGGCCAAAGCCACAGCCACCGAGATGGCCTCGGTGGGCACCGCATCCGACGGGCCAAGCGGCGAATAATGGTCACGCGCGGCATTGGCCACTTCGACCTTTTCGCCCGACTCGATGGCGTAATAGGAGCCCATCAGGCCCTGAAGTTCGGGGAATTCGCCAACCATCGCGGACCGCAGGTCCAGCTTGGCCAGTTCAGCCGCACGCGCGACATCCGCCGTATCCGCGCCAACCAGCGGCGCGATTTCCACCGCCAGCGCCTTGATGCGGGCGATACGGTCGGCTTGGCTTCCCAGCTTGTTGTGGAAGGTCACCGACTTCAGGCCTTCGACCCATTCGCCCATGCCCGCTTTGGCCACGCGCAAATCGTTCTCCCAGAAGAACTTGGCATCCGACAGACGCGCGGTCAGAACCTTCTGGTTGCCCTTCAGGATGGTCGCGCCATTGTCCGAGGTTTCGGTATTGGCGACGGTGATGAAGCCTTCGATCCGGCCGGTTTTCGGGTTGCGGGTCGAGAAGAACTTCTGGTGTTCCTTCATCGAAGTCTGCAGCACTTCCGGCGGCAATGCCAAGAACTGATCGGCAATACGGCCCATCAGCGGCACCGGCCATTCGACCAGACCGGCGACTTCGCTCAGCAGACCCTTGTCTTCAACCACCTCCATACCGGCCGCAAACGCAAGGTTCTGGGCGGTTTGCCAGATATGGGCTTCACGTTCCGCACTGTCCAAAACGACATAGGCGCGCTTCAGCTTGGTCGAATAATCGTCGAAATGCGACACGGTGAAGGCCGCAGGTGCCAAGAAGCGATGGCCTTTGGTCGCGTTGCCCGACTTGATGCCATCGACATCAACCGGAACCACTTCCGCACCGGCTTCATCCGACAGGATGCACAGGATCGAATGCAGCGGGCGCACCCAACGCAAAGACCCCGACCCCCAACGCATGGATTTCGGCCAAGGGAAATTGCGGATGGTGGTTTCCAGCACTTCGGCAATGATCTCGCCTGCCTTGCGGCCCGGCTTTTCGATCACGGCGAAATAGACTTCGGCCTTTTTGTCGGCGCGCTTTTCCAGCTGTTCCAGCGCTAAACCGGTCGAGCGCAGGAAGCCGTCCAAAGCAGCCGCAGGCGCATCGGTGCGCGGGCCCTTGCGTTCTTCGCGCACAGGCTTGGATTCGGCGCTCAGGCCTTCGATGGCCAGCACCAAGCGGCGCGGGGTCGAGAAGGCACCAGCCGAGGCATAGGTCAGGCCAGCCTCGACCAAACCATCGGTCACCAGCTTTTTGAGGTCTTCGCGCGCCTTGCCCTGCATGCGCGCCGGAATTTCCTCGGAGAACAATTCGATCAACAGATCGGGCATGGCATCAATCCTTGGCGGCGGGGTTCAATTGGGTCCAGGCGAATGCCCGTCCATCGGGGAAGACGGCGACCACACGGTCGACATCCGGATGTATCTGGGCCTGAGACAGGAAGGCCAAAGCCTCGCCTTTTTCAACGGCCTCGCCGATTTTCACGGCATCGAAACAGTCGAACCAGCTTGGGGCGACCAAGGGTTCGGCCCCTTCATAGGGCGTGTAAGCCTCGGTCAGGGTGGCATGGCTCAAAGGCGTGGTGAAGCAAGCACGGAACCGCAGCGGCGAGGAGGCGCTATCGATCCCCTCGATCCCTTCGACCGCGATCACCTCGGGTTGGCCCGATTGCAACGAGGTCAGGGTCATTTCCTTGCCCGACGCGAACACCGCCGGATCGTAGAAGGCATAGACCTGCGTATACCACAGGCCGACCCCCGCGATCACCGAGGACAGCACGATCGCGCTTGCGGCTATCTTGCCCGCATTCATGCAGACTGATCCGCAACAGCTTGATCAACAACAGGCGCATCCGCGCCGGCTTCGGTCAAACGGAAGGCATCGGCGCATTTCTTCGCCAAAGCGCGGACGCGGCCGATATAGGCCTGACGTTCGGTGACCGAAATCACACCGCGCGCATCAAGCAGGTTGAAGATATGCGACGCCTTGATCGCTTGGTCGTAAGCGGGATGCGCCATGATGATGCGCTTGCCCGACTTGGCGTCTTGCGGATCAAAGGCCAGCAGATGTTCGCATTCCGCTTCGGCATCCTTGAAGTGCTGGAACAGACGTTCGGTGGTGGCGCCATCGAAATTGTGGCGCGAATATTCTTCTTCGGTCTGACGGAAGATATCGCCATAGGTCAGCGGGATATGGCTGTCGGGATTGTTAAAGGGCATATCCATGACGTGATCCACGCCCAGAACATACATCGCCAAACGCTCCAGACCATAGGTCAGCTCGCCCGATACCGGTTTGCAGTCATGGCCGCCAACCTGCTGGAAATAGGTGAATTGCGACACTTCCATGCCGTCGCACCAGACTTCCCAGCCCAAGCCCCAAGCGCCCAAGGTCGGGCTTTCCCAGTCGTCTTCCACGAAACGGATGTCATGCAGCGACGCATCGACGCCGATCGCCGCAAGCGAGCCCAGATACAATTCCTGCAGGTTCGGCGGGGATGGTTTGATGATCACCTGATATTGGTAGTAATGCTGCAGGCGGTTGGGGTTTTCGCCATAGCGGCCATCGGTCGGACGACGCGAGGGCTGCACATAGGCGGCCGCCCAAGGCTTGGACCCCAAGCTGCGCAAGGTGGTCGCCGGATGGAAGGTGCCTGCCCCCACTTCCATATCATAGGGCTGCAAAATAGCGCAGCCTTTGTCCGCCCAGTAATTCTGAAGCCTCAGGATGATTTCCTGAAACGAGCGCGGGCGTTCTTTCGACATCTGATCCGACATATGGCAACCCCTTTAGGCTTGGTGCCCCTTGAAATGCCAAAGTGTCATAGGCAACCACCGCGACAGGGTCAATCCGCCGCTTGCGCGCGGCGGCGTCGCAGCGGGCCATTCACGGGGCAGTTCACGGGGCCCTGCCAAGGATATAGCACGAAATCCCCCCGCCCAGCGCAGGTCAAACCCCATCTGCCGATATAGTGACCAATGCCAGCCCGCTAAAGCCTTGCCATGCCGCGTCGGCTTCTTGAAGGTAGCCCCAAACAGCCCCCTGCCGCCGAAAGGTTTCTTTTCAATGCATTCGACCAAAAGCCTTGCCCTGTTCCTTGGATCGGCCCTTAGCATGACCAGCCTGCTGGCCAATCCCCTCTGGGCCCAAGAACAGGCATGGCTGCAAATCGAAGCGCAACCCTCCCTGTCGGAAGCCCAAGACCGTGCCACCGCCTATGAGGGCCTGTTCCCCAATGTGGTGGGCTATATGCTGAATGCCAAATGGTGGGGCATCGCACTTGGCCCCTATCCGATCGATGAAGCCCGCCTCAAGCTGCGCGAATTGCGCGACCAAGGCATGATCCCCGGCGATTCCTATGTGACCGACGGGCGCAATTTCGGGACGCAATATTGGCCGGATATGTCCAACGGCTATTTGGGGGGCAGCCTGCCGCCCGTCCCGCTGGATGGCACGGGCTTGTCCACAGTGCCTGATGAAGCCGCGCCAACCGACATCGCGCCCATCGCACCGCTTGATCCCATCGCCAGCGCGCCCCTGAACGAGGCGCTGCCCCCCGTCACCGCCGATACACCGCCAGCCGAACCTGAACCCGTTCCCGTTCCCGCCGCCGAAACACTGGACCAATCCCGCAGCTTCGAAGCAGCCCTCCCCCCCAATACGCGGATGGATATCCAACGCGCCTTGGCATGGAACGGCATCTATAGCGGCGGCATCGACGGCGCTTTCGGCAAAGGCAGCCGCAGCGCCATCGCGCAGTGGCAACAGCTGCATGACTATGACCCCACCGGCATTCTGTCGCGCGTCCAGCAAGCCGAACTCCTATCGAGCTGGCAAAGCGAAGTCGCTGCCCTCGGCTTCGCCCCGGTGCAGGAACATGAAGCGGGCATCGCCGCCGAACTGCCCTTGGCTCTGGTGGAATTCGCGGGCTATCAGCCCCCCTTCCTGCGCTATACCCCCCTCAGCCCGCAAGGCCCGCAGATCGCGCTGATCTCGCAGCAAGGCGACAGCCAAACACTGGCGCGATTGTTCGACAGCTTGCAAAGCGATGGCCTGATCCCCCCTGAAGGCCCGCGCGGTCTGGATGCAGGACGGCTGACGATTTCCGGCACCGATGCCAACCGCCAAGCCTATGCGGTGGCCAGCCTCAGCCAAGGGCGCATCAAGGGCTATGTGGTCAGCTGGGCCAAGACCGATCCGCTCGGCCCGCGCATCTTGCAACGCCTTGAGACCAGCTTCACCGATCTGGGGGCGAAGACACTGGATGCAGGCATGGTCGCGCTGTCGGATACCGCCCGCCAATCGTTGGGCGCAGGTCTGACCCAACCCGCGCCGCGCATCGAAGTGACCGGCTTCTATCTGGACGCCTCCGGCACGGTGGCAACAGCCCTTCACCCCCTGCAGGACTGCCGCCGCATCACCTTGGACAACCGGACCGAAGCCCGCCTTCTGGCCCAAGATCAGGCCAAAGGCTTGGCCCTGCTGAAACCCGCGGCGCCGCTTGCACCATCGGCCTTCGCGCGCTTCGCATCCTCGACCCCCAGCTTGGGCGATAGGATTTCGGTCTCGGGCTATGCCTATGGCAGCCGCCTGCCCGCGCCGGTGCTGACCACAGGCATCTTGGCGGAACTGGGCGGGCTGGCGGGTGAAACCCACCTCAACCGGCTGGATATCACCACCATGGCCAGCGATGCAGGCGGCCCCTTGCTGGACAAGACCGGCGCGGTTCAAGGCATGCTGCTGCCCCAGACCGATCCCCAGCGCAGCCTGCCGCAGGGCATAGCGCTTGCCTTGAGCCCACAGGATCTGCAACAGGCCATGACCGCCGCAGGCATCCCGCCCAGCCCGCTGCTTGACCCCGTAAACGGCCCCGACGCGCTGCACCGCCAAGCGATATCGATGACCACCTTGGTCGGCTGCTGGGATTAATCCTGCCAGAACCGGCGCATGAACAGCACATAGACCGATAGCAGTTCCAACCGCCCCACCAGCATCCCCGCCATCATCAGCCATTTGGCCGAGGCGGGGAAGCCATCCACCGCCCCCGTGGGGCCAACACCTTCGCCGAAGACCGGCCCGATATTGGCAATCGCCGTCCAAGCTCCCGTGACCGCGGGCCGGAACGGCAGGCCTGTCATCGACAAGGCCACCGCCAATATCCCGAAGGTCATCACGAACAAGGTGAAGAACACGATCACCGAATCCAGCACATCCTGCGTCACCGCCCGCCCGTCATAGCGCAGGGGCACCACGGCGGAGGGATTATGCAACCGCTGGATCTGCGCGCGGATCGCTTCGAACAAGATCAGATAGCGGAACACCTTCACCGAACAACAGGTCGATGACGTGCAGCCCCCGATCAGCCCGACCAGAAACAACACCGTCAGCGGGAAAGACGTGAAAAGCCCCAGATCCATATTGGTGAAGCCGGTGCCGGTCATCACCGAAATCACATTGAAGGTGGCATCGCGCAAGGCATCGGCAGGGGCGGCATTCTGCTTCCAGATCGCATAGCCCGCGACAGCTGCAATCGCATAGCCCATCCACCGGAAAAACGCGCGGATCTGCGGGTCGCGCCACAAAGGCGATGCCTGCCCCCGAGCCAATTGGATAAAGCGGATGAAGGGCAATGACCCCAAGACCATGAACACCGCCGCCGCATATTCCGGCGCTCCGGGGTATAAGACGAAACTCTGGTCCGACATCGAAAACCCGCCGGTGGAAATCGTGGCCAAGGCATGCACCACCGCCTCATAACCGCTCATCCCGCAGGCGAAGAAGGTGAAGGCACAGATCAGCGTCAGCCAGACATAGATCTGCACCAAAGCCGATGAAATATCCAAAGCCCGCGGCAGGACCTTGCCCAAAGTGTCAAAGGCTTCGGATCGGAAAAACTGCATCCCCCCCACCTTCATCACCGGCAGGAACAGCATGGCGACCACCACGATCCCCAAGCCACCCAGCCATTGCAAGGTGGCCCGCCACAAATTCACCCCGCGCGGCAGATCATCCAAGCCCACGATGACGGTGGTGCCGGTGGTGGTCATGCCCGATACGCTTTCGAACAAAGCATCCACCACGCCCAGTTGCGGCGCCCCGATCCACAAGGGCAAAGCGCCAAAGGCCGGCAAAGCCAACCAAACCCCCGATGTCAGCAAGAAAATCTGCCGCAAGCTCATCGCGCGGCCGATCCCGTTCGCACAGGAAAACGCCATCGCCCCGCCGGTGATCAGACAGATCACCGATGCGCTGGCAAAGGCCCCCCAATTGGCATCGCCGTCCAACCAGTCCAAGACCAATGGAAACCACATGAAGACGCCCAAAGCGGCGACCAACAATCCGATCACATAGGCGACAGGGCGAATATCCAGCATGCCAAAGCCTTGGCCCGCCACTGCTGCGAAGTCAACGCTTCCCATGCAAAAGGGGCAGACCATCGCCCGCCCCTTTTGCAACTTTCCCAAATTCTCCGGGGGCGCGGGGGCTGGCCCCC
>DALYSR010000076.1:0-16577 GCA_031991825.1 Paracoccaceae bacterium | reverse complement strand
TTGCTCGCCGAGGCCGGTGTCGCGGCCCCGCCTAAAACCATGGAAGAGTTCATGGCAGCCGCCGAGGCCGTCTCGAAACTCGATGGTAAATACGGCTATTGCCTGCGTGGCTCGGTCGGCGGCGCGAACGGCTGGGTGATGATGGCCGCCGTGATGAATGGCACCAATGAATTCTTCACCGAAGACGGCAAGGCGCGCATCAACGAGCCCGGCTCGGTCGCAGGCATCCAGTTCCTGATGGACCTTTACCAAAAAGGCTATGCGCCCAAGGATGCGGTCAATTGGGGCTTCAACGAGATCGTCGCGGGCTTCTATTCGGGCACCTGCGCCTTCCTCGACCAAGACCCCGATGCGCTCATCGCCATTGCCGAGCGCATGCCCGCCGAAGATTTCGCCGTCATCCCGATGCCGGTCGGCCCCTCGGGGAAGGCTTTCCCGACAATGGGTTACGCAGGCTGGTCGATCTTTGACGCCGCCAAAGACAAGGACAAGGCGTGGGATTTGGTGGCGACGCTCTCCTCGCCCGAGGCCAATCTTGACTGGGCAAAACGCGTGGGCGTCATCCCGATCCACAAAGGCGCCGAGCAAGACGAACACTTCAAATCCGAGCAATTCGCAGGCTGGTTCGAAGAGCTGAATTCGCCCAATTACGTGCCCACCCTGATGCCGACCTATCTTGAGCAATGGGGCTTCTTCAACAGCTCGTTCTTGGTTGAAACCAGCCAACAGGCCCTTCTGGGCCAAAAAACCGCCCAAGAGGTCGCTGATGAATGGGCGGGCTTCCTTACTGACGAATACGCGGCCTTTAAGGCCAAACAGCAGTGATGAGCGATAAAAATACCGCGCGTGGGGGGATACCCCGCGCGTTTTCCCGCCGGTATCGAAACCATTTGATCGAACCCTATGGTTATCTTGCGCCTGCGCTTTTGTTCATCCTTGCGGTGATCGTCGTGCCATTGGTGGTGGGAATATCCTATTCCTTCTACGCCATGAAGCTGATAGGGCCGCAGCCGAAATTTGTCGGCCTCACCAATTACTTGGCCCTATGGCAAGACAAGACCTTCTGGATTGCGCTCGAAAATACCCTCGTGTGGACCTTCGGCTCGCTGTTCTTCCAGTTCTTCCTGGGGCTTGGACTGGCGCTGCTGTTGAACACGCAGTTCTGGGGCAAGAAGATGTTTCAGGCGCTTGTCTTCCTGCCTTGGGCTGTGCCGACCTTCCTTTCGGCGCTGACTTGGGCGTGGTTGTTCAACCCGATCATCGGGCCATTGCCGCATTGGATGTATGCTTTGGGGCTGATTGATGGGCCGAATTCCATTCTGGGCGACCCTGATTTGGCGATATGGGGGCCAATCGCCGCCAATGTCTGGTTTGGCGTGCCCTTCTTCGCCATAACGCTTTTGGCCGCGCTGCAGTCGATCCCGTCCGAACTTTACGAGGCCGCCGAGATCGATGGCGCCAATAGCTGGCAGCGCTTCACCAAGATCACCCTGCCCTTCCTTGCGCCGATGATCGCCATCACGGTCATGCTGCGCACGATCTGGATCGCCAATTTTGCCGATCTGATTTTCATCATGACTGCCGGGGGCCCGGCCAATTCGACGCAGATCCTCTCGACCTATATTTTCACCACCGCCTTCCGCAAATTAGACTTCGGCTACGCCTCGACCATCGCGGTTGCGATGCTGGCTTTGCTGTTTATCTATGCCGTCTTCGTGATGGTTCTGCGGCGCAAACTGGTAAAGGTGTGACATGGCCGCCATTCGACGCAAATCCCCTATCCTGAGCGCGTTCAAGGGCTTGGCCATCGCCTTTTTCCTCGTGTGGTCGCTGTTTCCGATTTACTGGCTGGTGAAAATCGCGGTCACCCCCGATATGCTGATCTATAGCGAGGGCACGCGGCTTTGGCCAAGCGCATGGACCATGGGCAACTTCAGCCGCGTGATCTGGCAAAGCGATTTCATGCGCTTTTTTGCCAATTCACTGCTCGTCTCGCTGGGCACCGCCGCCATAACCACGGTCTTTGCTGCTGCGGCAGGCTACGCGTTTTCGCGCTTTGACTTCGCGGGGAAAAAGCTGGTCATCGCGGTGATGCTGCTCACCCAAATGTTCCCGCTGTTGATGATCATCGCCCCGATCTACAAGATGATTGCCGCTATGGGCCTGCTCAATTCGCTGATGTCGCTGATCATCGTTTACACGGCCTTCAACCTGCCCTTTGCAACTTTCCTGATGCAAAGTTTCTTCGACGGCATCCCCAAGGATCTTGAAGAGGCCGCCATGATCGACGGTTGCACCCGTTTTCAGGCGCTGCGCCGCGTGATCCTGCCTTTAACCCTGCCGGGGCTTGGCGCGACCTTGGGCTTTATCTTCACCGCGGCATGGAGCGAGGTGATGTTTGCGCTCATGCTGATCAAATCGAATGACCAGATGACTTTCCCCGTGGGTCTTTTAAACTTCGTGTCGAAATTCTCGGTCGATTGGGGGCAAATGATGGCGGCTGGCGTTTTGGCGCTGATCCCCTCTTGCCTGTTCTTCATCTTTATCCAGCGCTATCTCGTTCAGGGGCTCACCTCTGGCGCGGTCAAGGGCTAAGGAGGCAAAATGGCCACGATTGAACTTGAAAATATTGCCAAATCCTATGGCGGCCACGCGGTGCTGCGCGAGATTGATCTTGCCATAAAAGACGGTGAATTCATCGTTTTGGTCGGCCCCTCGGGCTGCGGCAAATCCACGCTTTTGCGCATGATCGCGGGGCTTGAGACCATCTCGGGGGGCGAGTTGCGCATCGATGGGCAACGCATGAACGAGACCGCGCCGCGCAATCGCGACATCGCCATGGTCTTTCAATCCTATGCGCTATATCCGCATATGGATGTGGCGCGAAACATGGGTTTTTCCATGGAAATCAGGGGCGAGGCCAAGCCAGACCGTCTATCGAAAGTGGCGGCGGCCGCCAAGAAGCTTGGCCTTGACCAGTTGACCGAGCGGCTGCCGCGCGCGCTCTCTGGCGGCCAGCGCCAGCGTGTGGCCATGGGCCGCGCCATTGTCCGCGACCCCAAGGCGTTTTTGTTCGACGAACCTTTGTCAAACCTTGATGCCGCATTGCGCGTCGAGATGCGGCTTGAAATCGCGCGGTTGCACAAACGCCTGGGCGCGACCATGGTTTATGTCACCCATGATCAGGTCGAAGCACTGACATTGGCCGACCGGATCGTCGTCATGCAAGGCGGTATCATCCAGCAGGTCGGCACACCTTTGGAGCTTTACGAGACCCCCGCCAACAAATTCGTCGCCCAATTCATCGGCTCGCCCACGATGAACATTCTGACCGTGGTCGAAGGGGCTTTGGCCAATGGAGTAGCGCTGAAGAACACCCGCAATGTGGTCGAGATCGGCGTGCGCCCCGAGCATCTGGAACTGACCGACCCAAACAACGCGCCGCTAAAGGGCGTGGCTGACGTGGTGGAACATCTTGGCTCGGACACCAATATTTACGCCCAGATCGAAGGTGTCGGCCCTTTGATGATCCGCCAGCATGGTCATATCGCGGTAAAATCGGGGGATGCCATTGGCGCGAACTTCCATGCGGGTCGCGTCTATGGATTTGATAGATTTGAGAAATCTCTGGGCAGCGCAATCTCGCTTTAAATAGGGCCAAACCGCCGCTTCGCGCTTTCGCTCTCTTTTGAGGGCGAAAAGTTTGCAACATCGGCGCGTCGACGCCAAAAGCCAGCGCCCCGCCCGACCCAAGGGCATCTCTTTTCTGGCTGCGTGATCGGCTACGCATCTGGCTCTATCATGGATTTAAGCGGAGCGTGGCGGTCTCGTCGGTTTCGATCCGATGCGATCTTGGTGCAATCTCGGCGAGATAGGCAGCCCGCGCGTCCGCGTAGCCGACAAACCGCGCAGTTACAATGTTGCCATTCGTCAGAGATGTCCCAGTATCGATCACTGCCGCCACTAAGGGCTGAACAATCGGTGCGAAGCCTCGCATCGGCATAGGCGACGACGGGTGAAGGTAATTTTCTCGCGTTTTATTGCAGGGTTTCGGATGGTTGGAATTCGACATTCTGCAATTTCGGGTCTTGCCATGAAGCACCGTCCTCGCATTGAAGCACAAGATGACCTTTTGCGGCCACGCTTGGTCGATCTGATTGATCCGCGCCATGTGCTGGTGAAACTGACCGACATGATTGACGGGGAGGTGTTCGAGCGGGAATGGTCCGGCTTCATTCCGTCCCACCTCGGTCGACCTGCGACGCCGCTCAGACCGGGGGCGGATTGGCGAGAAGACGTTGAGTGGCTGCTGACGCAGACGATCCGTTTGGGCAGACCTCTGGGCGATTGACCACGGCAGCCTCATACGGCTGGCCGTTGATACCACGGTGATGGAAAAGGCGATCACCCATCCCGCCGAGCCCCGTCCGCTGCCAATTGGTCGCCTTTGCACAAGCGGCCGGGACAGATTACGCCAGTCCTATGCACGATTATCGCCACGTCTTGCCTTGCGGTTAGGGCGCTAGCCCCCTGCCAAACAATTCAAGCGCTTCCCGATAGGCGAACATTCCATTCGCCTATCGGGAAGCGCTTGATCCGGGCATCCATTCAGCACCAGTGGTCATCAACATTCTGGCGCGGCAACAAGATCCTACACCACCGCCGTTCCTCTTAACCCCACATCTGCAGCATTGCGCCGCGCATGTGATGGATAGGATTTTGTGTCCGACAGCATTGGGCGACGGCGCAAACAGCGCGGAAAGCGAGTGCAGCGCAAGGAAAGAGACCGATACAGGGCATGTTTGCCCTAACAACGCAGATGAAATCTTAAATGCTAAAGCATTGATATAAAATAGTTACCAAAACAAATCAGCTTATGTTTTGGGATAGGTATAGGTCATTGTTTAGACGTCAACCCAGCCTAATGCGGTCGACTGTAAGGTGCTGGTGGCGTTATCCAGTCTTTCAATCCCAAATGTGCAGCCATTCGAGATGAAGCGCCTGCTCTGTCTTCAGTGTCATCCTTATGGCGTTTCGCCCATTGCCCCCTTTGAATAAGGGGGTTGGGTGCCGACTAGACAGAACAGGGATCAACTGCAATAGTCATCTCAGTTTCCGGAGCTCAAAATGTCTCAGTCTCGGCTGAGGTCAATGTCCGCCCTCCAAGAGGCTGCTTGCAGCCAATGCCGCAGGGCGGGGCGCATTGCGGCAGTACTGCCCGTTATTTTCGCCACATCGGTGTCATGGGCATCGGGCGCAAGCGCACAGGGTGCCGACCCATTCCTACTTTACGACAATGGCAGCACAACCCTGCGGGCGACACTGGAATTCGGCGCAAACCTCGTTAGCGAGGGTAACTTGTTCTGGAAACTGGCCGATTTCACCGCGCCTGGAACTGGTTTCGAATCCGACGCCACCTGGCTCGAAATTTACGTAAAACCCGGCCTCAGTTTCGAAACGGCCCTCGACGATGGGGGCGCGCTCTACGGACGGGTATCGGCGGTCGCCTCCTATACCGTCGGAACTGACGCCTTCAATGCCTCTGATACCGGCCGCCCGACCCTTGAGGAAAGTTACGCCGGCATCCGTATGCCGCTGGATGATGGGCTGTCTTTGGATTTTTCGCTTGGCGCGCGCGCATTGCGACTGGGGACTGGGATGTTGATCTCGGATGGTGCCTCGGACGGTTTCGAGCGGGGGGCGCTCAAGTTCGGACCGCGTCGCGCTTGGGAAATGGCGGCTATCGCGGAACTGACCAGCGGTGGTTACACCGGCAAGCTGTTCTACATCGACCCGCGCGAACAGCGAAACAGTGACAACGGCAATGCGCTTGCAGGCATCGATGCCCGTTACGATGATCCGGCGGGCGGTTATCTTGGGCTGACCTATCTTTCCGTGCTGCAATCGCGCGCGCCCTATCCGCGAATGGTGGGGAAGGTGCCCGATATAATCGTTGGCGCACGGAACGGCACGAAAACCGTCAACCTCTATGCGGGGACGAATCCGTTCGACGGGGCGCTGTCCGGTCTGTCACTGACCACCGACCTCGCCTACCAGTGGAACAATCGAATCGACCTTGAGGCGTGGGCAGGACGGGTGCAGGCGTCCTATACCTTCGCAGAGGTGCCCTGGTCGCCCAAGATCAGTTACGGCTACCAGACCTTTTCGGGCGACGATCCAGATACCCCAAGGCTCGAGCGGTTCGATTCGCTCTATTATGACGGATCGCCAAGTGCATGGGCCACGGGTTCGAAATCCGCGATGGTTTTCATCAATTCCAACGTGCAGTCGCATAATCTTGCGCTGACGCTGCGTCCCAGCCAAAGTGAGACGGTCACCTTCCGCTATGCGCATGTCAGGGCGAACAAGTTGGGCAGCCCGCTGCAATTCGGCCAGTGGAGCCGCGAAGAGACGGCTGCGAATTTGCCGAGCGGCGTTACAGACGCGCATCTGTCGGACGATTTCTTTGTCGAATACGGCCGAACCTTCAATCGTAACACTTTTCTGACTGCCGGGATCAGCGTCGCCCTGCCCGGCAAGGGCATCCGCCGCGTATTTCCCGGAAAGGACCCCAACTGGGTAGGAGGTTTCGTCAATGTCGTTTACAATTTCTAGGCTGGCAATCCTTGTCGCTGGTACCATGCTGGGGCTATCGGCCATAGTGGGTGACCTGCGAGCCCAGACCAACGACTTCCCCACTGCGCAGGAATCCGACCCGCGCGTCATGAGGTGGATGGAGGGCTTTCCGCCGCCGCCCCAGCTGCGGATCACGAACCCAGATTCGGTGTTCTTCAGCTTTCCACGCATGCGCTGGTCGGTCTGCCACCTGCGCGAGTTTCTCCCGACCGAACAGGTCAGCCGCGGCCTTGGCGCGCCGACGCAGTTGGAATATGCGCTGGACGAAGGTATTGACGCCGTGACCTTCCGCCCGCTGCGCGGCGATGTCAAAGAGATGAGCTGGGCGGATTCGCTCTGGGCCAATTATACCGACGGCATCCTGATCATGCACCGCGGCCGCGTCGTCTACGAACGTTACTTCGGCTGCCTTGAGGAAGCCGGTCAGCACGCTGCCATGTCGATGACCAAGTCCTTCACCGGAACGCTCGCCGAAATGCTTGTGGCAGAGGGTAAACTGGATGATGCGGCGCTGGTCAGCGCGATCATTCCCGAATTAAAGGACAGTGCCTTCGGCTCCGCCACGGTACGGCAGGTCATGGACATGACCGCCGCCTTCGAGTTCAGCGAGGATTATGGCGACCCGAACGCCGCGATCTGGGTCTATAACGCCGCCGCCAGCCCGTTTCCGCGGGCGGCCGATTACACAGGCCCGAATGGCTATTTTGAGTTTTTGCAGACCGTCGGTCCTGACCCCAAGGGATTGAAGCATGGGGCAGAATTCCACTACCGCACGCCGAATTCCGATGTTCTGGGCTGGATCATCAGCCGCGTAAGCGGGATGGAGGTGACCGAGCTTCTTTCCCACCGGATCTGGAACCGGATGGGGGCCGAACAGGACGCCTATATGACGGTAGACGCTGTCGGTACACCGTTCGCCGGCGGCGGCCTTACGGCGGGACTGCGCGATCTTGGGCGCTTTGGGCAGATCATCCTGAACGGCGGCGAATGGCAGGGTCAGCAGCTGGTCCCAGCAGCGGCCATCGACAGCATCCGCCGCGGCGGCAGCCTAGAGGCCTTCGCGGCAGCGGGTTATGCCGATCTTGCGGGCGGCAGCTACCGAAGCCAGTGGTGGATATTCAACAATGATCACGGCGCTTTCGCGGCCCGCGGCGTTCATGGCCAGACGATCTACATCGATCCGACCGCCGATATGGTGATCGTGCGCTTTGCATCCCACCCCATCGCTTTCAACAGCCGCAACGATCCCACCTCGCTGCCCGCCTACCAAGCAGTGGCCGAATATCTGATGGCGCTACAGTAGGCGGCGTTCCGTGAGATAGGGGTCCAAAATCTGTTTCTGCCACTGCACGGCTTGACGAAATCCGCCAGTTGCCATCGGCAAGGTATATTGCCGATGGTGAATGTGATTTCGTCGCGCGCCGTCCAGGTCTGTTTGGCGCGCCAGACCATTTTGAGACAGGTGCTGCGAATATTGGCTTTCCGTTCGAACAAGGCAGCTTCTTGTATTCAGTAATGCAAGATTATTGAGCGGGACAAGGGTCGCTTCCACGCGGTTGCGGTGGTGAAATCGCCTCCATTTGCGCCAGAGCGCACGCCCAAGGCGCTTGGAGGTCTGCAGGGCGTGGTTACGCGCCTTGACTCCATCCGTTGTGGGCATTCATAAGCGGGCGATTTTGCGCGGCGGCATCAGCGCCACAGCACCCCTGGCAGCGCTGGCATCGTGACAAGCTCTGGTGTCTTAGGCATCGCCCGTTGCCCGACAGCGATTTGCAAGCAAATCGCAATAAGGGGCCGTACCCTAGGTGATCGCCTCTTGCAGCGCGATCTGGTCGAGCAAGTCCGGCAGGATCGGCGCGTCGCCGATGGCACTGGATATGACCTCAAGCGCAAGGATCTTCAGTACTTCTTCATCTACGGTTATGTGGATTTTACGCCAGAGGCGACGGGGGCTGCGGACAAAAACTTGGACTGTATTCAGGTCATAAGGCCGAGGCTTTAACGGCATTCGATCGGGCTTCTGCCCCCCAAGTGACATTTTGATACGCATTTCATTATGACCGCGGATATAGGCATCCACTTCATCAATGAACTGTACTAGGGTGAAGGCCCGCCAATCAAGCGGATAGAAGAACTCTTTCTTGAGGCGACCGAAGAAGCCTTCGCAGGCAGCCTTGTCTTGCGAACTGGCCTTGCGCGACATTGAGCGGACGAGCCCGGCCAGCGAGAATGGCCTCCACGATCACTATGGAGGACAGGCCGTGCGTCGCTGTCCGCGATGGTCTCAGCGCTGCGTCTAACATTGTGTTGACGAGATCCGCGTCGGGTTTGGTGCTGATCGCCCAACTGATGACCAAGCCATGGAATCAATCGATAATCGGGGGCAGATAGACCTTACCCGCGCGGATGTGAAATTCGGTGATATCCGTCAGCCATTTCTCGTTCGGCGCTTGAACCTGGCAGTCGCGGTGTATTCCGTTTTCCGGCGCGGGACTAATCTCCCGCAGGTATGAACTGTAGCGCCGCCGCTTGGGCTTTGGGACGGCCAAAGCTGCCTGTTTTATCAGGCGCCGCACCACTTTCTCTGATATCGAGATAGAATGCCGCGTCAGAGAGGCTGTGACGCGGTGATAGCCGTAGCAACGATGATTGCTTTCGAAGATATCGGCCATGATGTGGCGCACAGTCTATCCCCCCCTGCTTTGGAGGTTGGTGAGAGGGCTTTTGTCGATAGTGCCGGTGCTTGGAGCCTTCATCGTGTGGATACCGGTAGCGATCATGTTCCTTCTGAAGGGAAGTTGGGTAGGCGGACTTATCCTCGCGGCATGGAGCGGGGTTGTGGTTGGCAGCATCGACAACGTGCTGCCTCCGATGTTTGTCGGCAACCGCCTGTGCCTTCATACCATTCCCGCGTTCATTTCGATCACCGGCGGCCTTTTGTTGTTTGGCGCGCCGGGATTCATTCTCGGTTCCCTGGCCGCGACGATGACGATGACGATGACGATGCTGCAGTTCTGGACAGAGCACGAGGTTGAAAAGTAGGTGTTCGCGCCTGATCTCAGAGCATTCGCGGATCGGCTGCAAACGGCTGGAAAGCCTCACAAGGTAGTTATAACGGCTGTCGTCCGAACGCTTGTCCCCATCGCAAACGCCTTATGCAAAAACCACCAGAAATGGACCCCACAACACTCCTGAAAGATACAGTTGCTAGGATGCGGTGCGGATCGGATAATCCTCGGCATTCAGAACCCAGCCCTCTTGCTGAGAAAAATCCAACCGTGGCGGGCAGAAGATATCCACCAAGATATTGGCCTGCGCACCGCAGGCTTCGGTGGTATGGACCACCGGCGGCGGGATCACCAGCGAGGAGGGCGAGCCCATCCGCAAGTGCTTGTCGTCGCGCCAATCGTTGCGATCCACCGTCCACGGCCAGCGCAGGCGATGGGTGAAGCTCCCCGTCAGTGCCAAAGAGCATTGCTCGAAATCATCGTGGTGATGCGGCGAAAGCTTTTTGGGATCGCGGGGGCCGTTTTGCACGTCAAGGAAGTTGACCATGAACGTGGTGCAGCGGAAAATTCGCCCGAAGCGTCCCTCTTGCGGCGGCACGTCAAGGCTATAGGCCCGAATCTTGAAGCCGGAAGGCGGTGCAGGCCATGGGGCAAAGGGCGGGATATGGTGACGGTTTTCGGCATAGGCCCCCGCATTGGGGCATCGCGCCAACAAATCTTGCGCCGCCGTGGTGAACAGGCGCACAAGGCTGCCGCCCTTGGGCAGCACCACTTGGCTGGCCCCCGCTGGCACGAAGACGATCGAATTGGCCGCGACCGTCTGGGTCTCGCCATTGGCCGTGATGACGGCCGGAGCATCGGGCAGCAGTACGACATATTCGTCCGTCTGCCCTTCGCGGGCGAAGACCGCACCCGCCTTCGCCTCGCCATAGGCCAGCACGAAATTGCGGCCGCGTTGCAACCATTCTTTGCGGCCCTCGCTGTTTTCCTGCGGAGGAAGCTGGTGGAATTCGGCGATCTGTTCCTCGGCGATCAGGCCAGTTTTCGGCGGCATCGCGGCGGCGGCGAAGATCGCGGCGCGCGGGTCCTTGTCTTTATACATCCTCAATCCTTTCGACGATCGTCAGTCCCGCGCGGCTGCCATGATCCGGCGCGCGCCCTTCAACAACAGGCTCTGATCCGAGCCGCATACAAAAACCGTGATCCCCTTGGCGTGCCACGAGGCAATTTGCGTCTCGTCGCCCACGAAGAGACCCGCGGCGATGCCTGCGCGTTTCGCGGCCGCCGCCACCCGCAGGATCGCGGCGTCCAGCTGCGCCGAGGGAAAGGCGCAGCCCAGCGATTGCGACAGATCGGCGGGGCCTATGAAAAGCACATCCACCCCCCGCACCGCCGCGATCTCGTCCAGCTGATCGAGGGCAGCGGCATCCTCGATCTGCACGATCACCACGCTTTCGGCATCCGATTTCGCGGTGAAAGCGGGGCCCGATAGCGTGCCGTAGTGCCCCGCGCGCGGCGAGGGCGATAGCCCGCGTGATCCGCGTTCGAACTTGATCGCGGCCACTACGCTTTCAGCGGTCGCGGCATCGACGACATGGGGAACCATGACGCCGGTGCAGCCCAAATCCAGCAAGGGCGAGATCCGCGCGGGCGACTGGCCCCAGCAGCGCGCCAGCAGCGGCATGCCCGCCGCCCGCGCCGCCAGCGCCAGATGGTCCATTGCGCTCAAATCAAGCGGGGCATGTTCCTGATCGGCCATTGCGAAATCCAGCCCCGCATAGCCCAGAATCTCGATGTTTTGCGGTGCGGCGGTCTTGACGAAGGTGCCGATCACCAGCGCGCCAGAGGTGATCCGGTCGCGCAGGCTCATGATTCAAGCCCGACCAGATCGGCGGCGATCGAGGTGGTCATCTGTCGGATCTCGTCATCATTATAGCCCGCCTCGATCAGCATCCCGATCATCTGGCGCATCCCCTCAACGGGGTTGGGGTTCTTCATCTGGCCCAGATCGGTGCCAAAGAAGCTATTTTCAATGCCCCCTGCGGCGATCACCGCTTTCAGATGGTCCGGATCGAACAGGGTGAAGGTCGAGGGGATGAACATGCAGACCGAATGTTCCATTTTCACGCCCATGCTGGCCAGTGCGGTGACATCTTGTAGGCTGCAGTCGTTCACATAGGTCGGATGGTTCAGGAACAAGCGCTTGACGCCGCGGGCCCTGGCCTCTTCATAGAAGGGGAACAGTTCGCTGACATGGTGGTGGCCGCCCGAGACCACCGCGTCGGCCTCGGCGATCAGATCGAGGATATGCTTGACCGCGTCACGAACCCGACCCTTGTCATCGGTCAGGGTCAGAGGGATCGGCGCCACAGTCTTTTTGCTGTTTTGGGGGAATTTGAAGCCGGGTTTCGAGGCCTCGTGATCCATGTGGTTCTTGGCATGCGCCGTGGCCATCCAGACGACGCGCGCCCCCTGTTTGAGCGCGTAATCGACCGCCGCGGGGTTCAGCCCGCCCAGCGGATTGTTCAGCACGACCGAGCCGATGGCCTTGGCCTTGAAGCCCATGTTCTCGTTGATCAGCGTCGCAATCGGCATCGTCGGATAGTAGTGGTCTTTCAGCAAGACGGCGGCCATTCCCGCCGCGTCCGCTTCGCGCAAGGCCTCGATATGGTCCAGCTTGCGCGGGTGCAAAGAAGGGCCGCTATGGACGTGCAGATCGACCGCGCCCCGCATTAGGGCATCAACGCGGTTCTGTTGGGAAGTCATGGGATCTCTCCTTCAGTCAAGCTGCGACAGAGGCGCAGGAATATGGTTGCGCCAGACCTGATCGAGGACCGGCAAATCTGCGAAATGGCGCCGCGCATCGGCCGCGCGGCCGATCAGATTGCGGGCGTTCAGGCCCTTTGCGCCAAGGTAGCTGTCCAGCACGTCGACCGCCTCGCGTAGAACGCCCCAGCCGCGAAGCATCACCGCCGAGCACATCCCGACAGCGCTTGCCCCTGCCAGCATCATCCGTGCCACATCCGCCCCCGAGGTGGCGCCGTTGATGCCGATCAGCGGCACGTCGGGCCCGAGGCGAGCGCGGGTCATGGCCAGCCAGTGACAGGTGAGCGGCAGGTTCCAATGACCGCCGATGCCGCAGCTGGTGCCAAGCACCGGCGCCATGGTGTCAAGGTCGGGCACCAGTCCCAGCGCGCGCCCCGCGATCACGGTGCTTGCGGCACCGGCGCCTCTCGCGGCGGCGACCAGTTCGGGCACCCGCTCGCTTTGTCCCGAGAGCTTGACCCAGACGGGAATGCGGACCGCCGCCGTCACCTGCCGCACCAATGCGCCGACCCGTTCGGGCGAGAGTTCGGTGCTGACCGCGCCTTGGAGCGCTTGGCTGGCATAGGGGGTGCCGATGTTGAATTCGAACACCCGCAGGCCCGCGTCCTCGATGGCGCGCGCGCGCTCGACCGCGTTTTCGATCCCTGCCATCACCACCGAGCCTACAAGCAGTCAATCGGCGCGCCGCGCCTCGGCATCCATACGCACGGCCTGATCGAGCCAGGCCTCGAAGCCAAGCGGCGTCAGCCCCGAACGGGTCAGAATCGTGGCATCGGCAGGCGTTGCGGCCGACCATGCCAGCCGGTTCCACTGCGAATCCAACGCCGCATATTCGGCCTGCAAAAGCTGGCGCTGCGCGAGCGCGGATTCATTGCACGATTTCAGCACCACCGCTCCCGCACCAGCGGCAATCGCCGAACGGATGCCGTCATCCTCGATCAGATGCTCGCCTGCGGCGGCGATAACGGGGTTTTTCAGGCGAACCCCGCCGATCTGGACCGAAAGCGCGCTCATGCCCCCGCCCCCAGTAACCGCGGCAGGAACAGCGATATCTGCGGGAAGACGGTGATCAACGCCAGAACGATCAGCGCGATCCCGATCATCGGCAGGGCGCGATAGGCGATCTTCTCCATCGGGCGACCGGTGATGCCAGCGATCACGAACAGGCACAGCCCGACCGGTGGCGTCACGAAGCCCACCAGCACGTTGAAGACGACCATGACGCCCAGATGCACCGGCTCCAGCCCCAGCAGGTTACCGATGGCCATCAGCGCCGGAACCGTCAGGATCAACACGCCGATGGTGTCGAGGAACATGCCAAGGAACAGCAGGATCAGGTTCACCATCAGCAAGATGACGTATTTGTTGTCGGAAATTCCGGTCAGCAGCGTGACGGCCTTTTGCGGCAATTGCTTGATGGCGAAGATGAAGCCCGCGACATTGGCGACCGCGACAAGGACATAGATTGCCGAGGTGATGATGGCGGTCGAGATGAAGGCCTCTTTGAGAAAGTGCCAGCTCATCGCGCGATAGACCACTGTTGCGATGAGCAGCGCATATATCGCGGCGACCGCCGCCGCCTCGGTCGCGGTGAAGACGCCGCCGCGGATGCCGACGACGATGATGATCGGCAGGAGCATGACGGGAATGGCTTTCCAGAAGCCTTGCGCGATTTGGCTCAGCGATTGCTTGGCGGCTTTGGGATAGCCGCGGTGATGCGCGACCCAGACCGCATAGACCGAGAGCAAGATTGCCAGCAGGAAGCCCGGCGCCAGACCCGCGATCAGCAATTGCGAGATCGAGGTGCCCGACAGCGCGCCATAGATGATCATCGCAATCAAGGGCGGCACCAAAGGCGCCATCAGCGATGACACTGCGATCAGGCCAGCCGCGTAATCGACATCATAGCCCTGCCGCTTCATATCGGGCACCATCACTGTGCCGATCGCCGCCGCATCCGCCGCAGCCGAGCCGCTGACGCCGCCGAACAGGAAACAGCCCCAGACCGCGGTTAGCGACAACCCACCGCGAAAACGTCCGACGATGGAATTGGCAAAACCGATCAGCCGGCGGGTCAGCCCGCCCACATCCATAATCGCGCCCGCCAGCACGAACAGCGGGATCGCCAGCAGCACGAACATATCCATCCCCGCCAGCATCCGCTGCGGCAGGACGATCAGGAACTGGGTCTGGCCGGTGAAATAGAAATAGCCAAGCGCGCTGATACCAAGCACGAAAGCGATGGGCATGCCGATGATCAGCGTAAAGAGAAAGATGAACCCCAGATATGTCACAGCCCGTCCTCCGCCCCGAAGTCATGATCCCCAGCGCGGGCGACGCCGAAATATTCGTTCATCGCCACATGCAGCGCCAGCAGGACTGCGCCGACCGAAATCGCGACATGGACCCAGAACAGCGAAAACCCCAGCGTCGTCGCCGTCTGATGCCGCGTCATCCAGGCGAATTTGCTGCCATACGACAGCAGGACCGCCAGAAAGATTAGGATCAGTATCGCAGAGATCAGGTCGATGAGCCGACGCGGGCCCTGCGGCAGACGCTCGACCGCCAGACGCATGCCTAGGAACTGGCCGCGCGAATAGCTCAGGCCCGCCCCGATCATGACAATCCAGATCATAAGATAGCGCATCGCTTCTTCCGACCAGAAGAGCGAGCTGTTGAACACATAGCGCCAGACAACCTGCATGGTGCCGATGATCAGGATGGCTCCGATCCCGACAAAGCAGAAGGTCTCGACGGCCGCCACATAGGCGCGCCAGATTTTGGTCATCGATGTTCTCCATTCAAGCAAGGCGGCGCAGCGTGGCGCTGCGCCAAGATCCTTACTGCGCTGCGAGCGCGAGCTTTTTTGCGGCCGTCACGAAATTGGCGATCAGCGGGTTCGAGGCTTGGTATTTCTCGACCAGCGGCGCGAAAGCGGCCTGCAGCTCGGCCTTGAAGGCGGGCGAAGAGGTGACGACGGGGATCTTCTTGGTTTCGAGCTCGGCCTTGATCTTTTCGTCCAGCGCCTTGACTGCCATGATCTGCGGCTCGACGATCTCGTCGGCGGCCTGCCGCATGATCGCCTGTTGCTCGGGGGTCATCGCTGCCAGCTTCATCTGGTTGATCAACAGGAAGCTCGGCCAGAAGTAATGCCCCGTCAACGTGACGCCCTTAGCGATCTCGTAATATTTTTCACTCTCAATCGAGGTCAGGTTAATCTCGACCGCATCCAGCGTGCCAGTTTCCAGTGCCGAATAGACCTCACCATAGGCCATCGGGGTCGGGTTAACGCCCACCGCGCTCCAGGCGTCGAGGAACATCTTGTTCGGCGCCACGCGGGTTTTCAGATGCTGCATATCGGCCAGAGATTCGACCGGTTTGCCCACCGTCAGGAAGTGGCGCTGACCGCCGTCATAGACGCCGAGGGCGACCATCATGTGATTGCCCAAGGTATCCATGATCGCGCGCGATTCCGGCGATTTCGCCATTGTCACGAAGCTTTCGTAATCGGGAATGAGGCCGGGCATCTGATAGGCATCGATCGCGGGCTCCAGCGTCGAATAAGCCGAGGTCGAGTTGACCGTCATGTCAACGGTGCCGAATTGCACGCCCTCCATCAGCTCTTTGACATCGCCCAATTGGCGCGATGGAAATATCTCAACCTTGATGTCGCCGTTCGACAGCCGCTCGACGGCGTCCTTGAAGCGCACGGCGGTGTCGTGGATGGGGTGTTGTTCAAACACCGCATGACCAAGTCGCAGCGTGACTGCATCGGCCGAAGCGGTGGTTGCAAGCAAGGCGGCCACTAGGGCGCCAGCAGCTAGTTTCATCATCAGGTCTCCTCCCCTTCGTTCCCCATGAGGGAACAGTGTTCTCAGATTGACATGGAAGCCCAAAGTCGTCAACACATAGAAACCGAATGAAATCAGAAGGGGGTACTCATTGGAAAAAGCCGACACCGTGCGCGCGGCCGATACTTGCCTGCGCATTCTTGAACGGATCGCATTCGCCGATTCTCCGCTGGGCGTGACGCAGATCGCAGCAGATGTCGGCATCGCCAAGGGGGCCGTCTTCAAGCATCTGCGGACCTTGCTCGACCACGGCATG
>DALYSR010000075.1:0-16603 GCA_031991825.1 Paracoccaceae bacterium | reverse complement strand
CCGGCACCGCAAGATCACCAAGCTCGGCTTTGGCCTTGTCCAGCGCGGCCGCGTCACGGTCGACAAGGAAGGTCTTGACGCCTGCCGCCACCAGATGGCGCGCGCATTCCAGACCGATACCCGAGGCCGCTCCGGTAATGGCCGCGGATTTCCCTGCAAGGTTTTGTGACATGGTTCACCTATATCGCTCAGTGTTTCGATTGTTCTTTGGGCAGGTCGGATTCGGGGAAAAGCTTGGCATCTTCAGGACGGAAGCTGAAGGTCAGCGCCGCACCTATCTGCAATTCATGATCCCCCGGCACCACCGACAGCACCGAGCCGCCCTGATACAAGTTCAGCTTGACCACCGTTTCCGTGCCCATCCGTTCCAGCGATGCGATTTGGCCCGACAGGCTAGCCATCCCCTCGCTCGCGCCAAAGGTCAGGAATTGCGGACGAATGCCCAACAAAGCCTCGCCCGTGGCGCTGACACGGCCCGCATCCACTGCGGTGGATGCCAAATTCGGCGCGCGGACCACGGCTTTGCCATTGGCCAGACGTTCCACCTGCACGGTCAGGAAATTCATCTTTGGCGAGCCGATGAAGCCCGCGACGAAAGCATTGCAGGGATTGCGGTACAGATCAATCGGCGCGCCGACCTGCTGCACGATGCCTCCATTGAGCACCACGATCTTGTCGGCCAAGGTCATCGCTTCCACCTGATCATGGGTGACATAGATCATCGTCGCCCCCAGCTCGCGGTGCAGTTTCGCGATTTCCATGCGCATATCCATCCGCAGAGCCGCATCCAGATTGGATAGCGGCTCGTCGAACAAAAACACTTCCGGATCGCGCACGATGGCGCGGCCGATGGCGACGCGCTGGCGCTGGCCGCCCGAAAGCTGGCTGGGCTTGCGGCCCAGAAGATGGGTGATCTGCAAGATATCTGCCGCGCGGCCGACGATCTGGGCGATTTCGGCCTTTGGGGTTTTGCGCAAGGACAGGCCGAAGCCCATGTTTTCCGCCACCGTCAGATGGGGATAGAGCGCATAGGATTGGAACACCATCGCAATGCCGCGGTCGCGCGAGGGAACGTCATTGGCAAGTTTGCCGCCGATTTCCAAAGTGCCGCCAGAGATTTCTTCCAGACCGGCGATCAGGCGCAACAAGGTCGACTTGCCACAGCCCGAAGGGCCGACGAAAACGACGAATTCTCCGTGGCGGATGTCGAGATCGACACCCTTGATGACGCTCATCGCGCCGTAATCCTTTTTCACACCGCTCAGGCGCAGATCGGCCATTGGTGGCTCCCATTGGTTGCGCGCATATGCTGCGCGGCTTCGTTCTGGCTGACCCGCCCTTTAAAGGCGGGCCGCTCTCGTTTTGCTGCAGTGCTTAAGCCGAAACGGCCACATTCTCATGGGCGACATCAAGGCGTTCGCCCGACATGCCGCGCAGATAAGCGCCCGATGTGATCAGCGCTTGGCGCAGGTCGTGGATATTCACATCGATCGGCTTCACACCGGTCTTCACCGCCAAAGCGGCGGCGCGGCCTGCGGCTTCGCCCATCGCCATGCAGGTTGCCATCACGCGGATCGCGCCCATCGCCTCATGGGTGGTCGAAATCGCACGGCCCGCGACCAGCAGGTTATCGATCTTCTGGGGCACCAAGGAGCGATAGGGGATGTCGTAGCAATCGCCACACCAGATCAGGGTGCAGCCTTCATCACCTGGACGATGGATGTCGATCGGATATGAGGCGACGGCGATCGCATCCTCGAAGTGGCGGCAACCCAGCACATCCTGTTCGGTCATGGTGTAATGACCCATGACACGGCGGGTTTCGCGGATGCCAAGGAAAGGCGCAGTTTTCGAGAAATAGGCATTCTCGAAGCCCGGCACGTAATTGACCAGATATTCGACGATATCGTCGATCTGCTTGCGGGCGGTGATCTCGCCATTGGTCAGCGAGCGCGCATCGGTGCCATCGGTGCCGGTGACGCGGGTCATGTTGATCCAGACCTCGCCCTTCTTGAGGCCGGTGATGATGATGGTGCGTTCGTTCGGGATGTCGAGACCACGTTCCTCACGCGCTTTGGCGATCTGTTCGCGCAGGCCGACCACGATGAACTGATTGTTCTGGCCGAAATATTCCGCCGGAATGAAGTCGGTCAGATAGGTGCGGGCGGCTTTGGGCGAATTGGCAATCGACAGGCGCAGCTTGTCGGTATCCACATCGTTGAGCGCGAACATCAGGGTCGGCGGTTGCAAGCCGCCATGTTCATTGCCCTTTTCGGTCGGTGCACCGGCGCGATGGGCGACATCGCCGTCGCCGGTGCAATCGATCACGATCTTGGCGGTGATGGCTTGGCGGCCCTCTTTCGCTTCGGTCACGACGCCACGGATTTCGGTGCCCGCGTCACTCATGATGACGCCCGCAACGAAGGTATAGAACACCACATCGACGCCTGCTTCGGTCAGCATTTCCAGCGCAACGGTCTTGACGGCTTCGGGTTCAACCAAGGTGATGCCCATATGCAGCGGGCAGGGGCGGTGTTCGGATGCGGCTTCGCGTTGTTTCAGACGGTCGATGAACTTCTGCGGCAGCCCGTCGATGATCTGGTTGCCCTTTTGGCCCAAGAAGCCGAGCACCGGCAGGCCGATGGTCATATTGCCACCAACAAAGCTGCGGCTTTCCAAAAGGCCTACTTTCAGGCCGTTTTCTGCAGCCGCCAAAGCCGCGGTGATGCCGGATGGCCCGCCGCCAACCACCAAGACGTCATATTCTGCCGAAACCGGAATTTCGCGGGCGGGTTCGTGAAGGGTGCGGGTCTGTGCCATAGTCAAAATCCTGTAAGCCAAAGCTTTGATATGTTGTGTAGGGTTCTAGAGGCGCGGGGGCCGGACAGCAGCCCCCGCGAATGATCTGCTTATGCCGGAAGCAGGGGGGCAACGCGGGCCTTGATCGCCGCGACTGCATCCTTGGCGGATTTGCGGCCCATGACGGCGAGCTGCACTTCTTCCAACAGCAGCGATTGCGCGCGTGCGGCTTCTGGGAAGGGGGGGAACGCGCCGCGCGCATCGGCCAATGCTTGGGCTTCGATGGTGGCATAGGGGTTCTTTGCGGTCAGCTCGGCCTCCGAGAAGGTCGAAACGCGCGCCGGACCATTGCCGTTCAGCGCCATGCCCAAGGTCGATGCTTTGGAAGACACCTCTTTGATATAGGACCAAGCCAGATCCTTGTCCTTGGCATTTGCGGGGATCACCATGCCCCAAGCTTCGACCACGGCCGCCATCGGCGTCTTGCCCTTCAGGGCTTCAGCGACGGGGAAACCTACAGGCTTAATCTTACCGGCGAATTTGGACTGCTCGGGGTTATTGAGCTGTGCGACGCGCGCAAAGGGCAGCACGGTGAAGGCGGCTCGGCCCTGCTGCATCCACGTGACTTGGTCGTCGTTCTTGGTGGTCGCATAGCTTTTGGGCAGCGCACCGGATTTGAACATGCCGGCGAGGGTGTCCAGACCCTGTTCCATTGCCGCCTCGTCGGGCAGCAACTTGAAGTCCTGCGTCAAGAAATCGCCACCGAAAGCGCGGGCGAACATGACAGGGAAGACTGCCAAATCGGCTGCCAAGACCATGCCGATGGCCTCGCCCCCTTCGGAGACTTTATTGGCCATCGCGACCAGCTCTTCCAGCGTGGAAGGCGGGGCGTCGAAGCCCGCTTTGGCGAGGATTTCTTCATTGTAGAACAAGGCTTGCGTTGCGGTGCGCACCGGAATGCCGATCATCCGGCCATCAACGGTCATGCCTTTGACCAGACCAGCGGCGATATCGTCGAAGCCCTCGATCGGATCCTTGGCCTGATAGGCGGACAGATCCTCGAACATCTTGGCGATTTCCGAAGTCGGGCGGTTGTCGACCATATAGCCGACGCCGAATTCGGTTTCCGGCAGCGATGCTTCACGGAACAGACGGTCCATTAGCGGGTTCGAGTCGAAGGTGGTGAAGACCGTTTCGACGTCATTGGCGGATTTCCAAGCCGCCAGCAAATCCTTGTCACCTTCGCCCAAAGACGTCTGGTGGACACGGTGGCTCAGGATGTTCAAGGTTTTGGCGGCCGCCAGCACCGGACCTGCGGCTGCGACCAGCGCCAGACCCGCTGCCGTGCCCAAGAAGCCGCGCCGCGAGATGTTGAAGTTGCGTTCCATAATCAGTCTCCTCCCTGATAAAACGATAGTGGGTAATGGGTTAGCCCTTGGTCGCCCCTGCCGTCAGTCCGGCGACCAGATAGCGGTTCATGAGGATCACGAAAGCCAGAACCGGCGCCAGTTGAACGGTCGATGCGGCGAACAAGACACCCCAGTCGACGCCGTCGATGGATCCGATCATCTCGGAAATCACCAGCGGTGCGGTCTTGGCCTTGGTGGCGGTAAAGACGAAGGCGAACAGGAATTCGTTCCAAGCATAGACGATCACGAAAACCGCCACGGCCAGAATGCCCGGTGCCGCCAAGGGCACGATGATCTTCCACAGGATGGTTGCCCGCGATGCGCCGTCGATCGAAGCCGCCTCGTCCAGATCGCGGGGGATCTGGTCGATGAAGGTGCGCATCAAGACCGTGCCCAGCGAGACGAAGAAGGTCGCATAAAGCACCACCAGCACGAAATGGGTATCGGCAATGCCCACACGGTTGACCACCGGAAACAGTGGCAGCGTCACCACGATCGGCGGGATCAGACGGACCGCGATCAGCCCGACGATGGAGGCTTCCAACCAGCGCGCCGAATAGCGCGAATAGGCATAGCCCGCGCAGGTGGATGCGAAGACCGCAAGCACGGCGGCACCGATGGTGATGATGGTCGAATTCATCAAGCCGGTGAAGAAAACCGACCAGTTCTTCCACAGGGTCACATAATGCTGGAACGTCGGCTCGAAGATCCATTTCGGCGGGACCGCGAAGATCTCTTGCCCAGGTTTGAACGAGGAGGAGACGATGAAGACGATAGGGAAGAGCGACCAGAGCAGCACCGCCACCACGGCCAGGGTCTTGCCCGCATTGATCAGCATTTTATCAGCGCGCATTTTTCACCTGCCGACGCAGAAGCCAGATATAGCCAGAAGCCAAGAGCAAGGAGCAGATCACCATGATGATCGCCGTCGCCGAAGCGGTGCCGAAGGCGTTGTAGCTAAAGGCTTCTTGGTAAAGATAAACCGCCACCACCTCGGTCGAACGGGCAGGACCGCCGCCCGTCAGCAACCACACTTCCGAGAAGATACGGAAGGCGAAGATATAGCGGAAAAGCAGCGCCACCAGAATCGCGGGTCCCATCAGCGGCAGCGTTACGCGCTTGAAGCAACCCCACGAGGTCGCTCCATCGATGCGCGCGGCTTCGTACAGATCCGAGGGCATACCCAGTCTTGCAGCGTAAAGGATCACGAAGGTGAAGGGCAGATGCATCCAGATGGTCAGTAGCACGATCATGATCATCGCATGCGAGGGTTCATAGGACCATTCGAGGATCGGCAAACGCAGAGCTTCAAGCGCTTGGGTGATCGGCCCGACATCCAGATCGAACAGGAAGCGCCACATCGCTACCGCCACCACTTCCGACACCGCATAGGGTGCCAGCACGGCGACCAGCAGGAAGCGGCGGAACTTGACGCCGCTGGCAAAAAGCAGTGCCATGCCAAGTGCGAGCAGCATCTCCAGATGCACCGCCACGACCACGATCACTACCGTGTTCCAAAGCGATGCCAGGAAAGAAGGATCGGAAATCACTTTCCAATAATTCGCTAGACCCGAAAACTCAGGGTTCTGTCCGAAGCTAGAACTGTGGAAGCTTAGCCAAATCACATAGATAGATGGAATAATCACCACGCTAAGCAACAGTATTTGCACCGGTGCCAGCAGGGGTATTACCCCAAGCATTGAGGTCTTCTTCACCTGTCTCTCCCCCCTCCAGCGATACGCTGGCCTTCTCTCGATAGTCTGCGCTTGTGAGGCGCTAGGCCGTCGTCTCATGTAGGGCGCAGACCGAACTGCGCGCCATCAGATCCGCCGCGAGCACATGGCGCTGCGGCGCCCCTTGCTCGCCGTTGATCCGCGCTTCCAAACATGTCCAAGCCGCCACCGCGATCTGTTCGATCGGTTGGCGCATGGCCGATAACGGCACCTTGCGCGCCGACATCCATGCGTAATCGTCAAAGCCCAAAAGCGAGACCGCTTCGGGCACATCCATCCCCAGTTGGGCGAAAGCCTGCAACGCGGCCAGCGTGGTCACGTTGGTGCTTGCGATCACAGCGCTCGGATGCGGATTGTTTTGCAGCCAGTTCTGCAGCTTTGCCGCCGCCAGATCGACATCCGCGCCAAGATCGATAATCCGAGGGGCGAGCGCATTATGGGCCGTGCAGGCATCTTGGATACCACGGATACGATCCCCGATCGGGCGCAATGCCGCCACCGACGCCGCAATCAGAATATCACGATGGCCCCGCGTCACCAAATGCTCTGCCGCTTGATAACCAGCATCATAATTGTCGAGCTGCACACTATCGACCGGATGATCGTCATTTCCAATCCGGTCAACCAGCACCACCGGCAGCTTGCCGAATTCACGCGATAAGGTCTGGGACAACTGGTTCGAGCAGGGCACCGCTATCACCCCCGATGGCGTCCAACCCAGCAAAGCTCTTAACTGGGCATCTTCGCGTGCGATGTCATCCCCTGAGGTAACCAGCAAAACCTGATAGCCCGCCGCTTCGGCCAAACCTTGGATATGCGACACAAGCGCCGCAAAGAAAGTATCGGTCAAGCTGGGGATCATCAGCCCGATCACCCGAACCCGCCCTGAGCGCAGTTGCGACGCGGCGATATTTTTCTGATAGGACAGGGCCTCAGCGGCGTCTTGAACGCGCGACACCAGATCGGGATGCACGGGTTTGCGACCCGAAAAGGCGTTCGAGACGGTGGAGATAGATACTCCCGCGCGCGCCGCCACTTCTTTGATCGTCACGCGTCCCATCGACATCCCTTGCGAAAATTGAATCAGATAAACGTTTTTCTTTCTGGAAAAACGTTTATCTGAAGCGATAATATTGTCAACGGGTTTGTTTGATCGCAATGGAAGGCTGTGAAGATGAGGGCACATGCTGAATAGATCGGGTGGTTGCCGTCTGCCCCCTATCCGCAGGCGTCAGCAGTGTCATGCTTGTCCTGCGACACATTCAGTGGAGGACGGTCTATGAAAGATATGATTATCGGCGTGGACTTTGCGAAGTGCGCTTTTCAAGTGCATGGTGCAGCTGGACCTGCACAGGTTCTATTCCGGTCATGTGCTCATGTTATGCGGCCCTTTTTTGAAAAGCCACGGGTGATCTCTAGCCGAGGGCTGAATGTTTCCGGCGCGGGTTGTAAAAGCCGTTGATGTATTCGAAGAGAGCTATCTCGACCTCGCGGCGTGTTTGCCAGTTCCGCCGCCAGACGAGTTCTGCCTTTAGTGACTTAAAGAAGCTTTCAACGGCGGAATTATCATAGCAGTTATCTTTTCCGCTCATCGAAACCCTGAATCCGTGCTTCCTCAACAGATTCTGGTAGCCGTGAGTACATTATGCGCCCCGCGATCGGTATGGTGAACGCAACTTGGTGGTGGCCTTCGGATCGCGATAGCCATGTTCAGGGCCCGCAAGGCCAGATCCTGCTTCATGCGGTTGCTGATGGCCCAACCCACGACGCGCCGTGAAAACAGATCAAGCATTACAGCCAGATAGACCCACCCCTCGCGCGTCCAGATATAAGTGATGTCGCCAGCCCACTTCTGGTTCGACCCACGCGCGTTGAAGTCTTGCTCTAGAAGATTGGGCGCGATGCTGAAGGTGTGGTTACTGTCGGTGGTGCGCTTGAACTTCTTGCTGCGGATGACATGAATGCCGTTTTAGCGCATCAGACGACCCACCCTGCGCTGGCCGACATGGATGGCTCTGGCAAACAAAATGGCGCGCATCGTATGGCCCTGATGGTTCATGGAGGCGTCTACAAGGCTCCGGCCCCGACAATGTAAGTATCGTCGGAAACCGCAAAACGTCGGAGCGAAAGAGGACAAGGAGACGTTTGGCGCATCCGCCAAGGCCCGCTTGATCCGGGTCATACGCGGCCTGCGGTTTAGGCCCAAAGAGCCAAGCCACTTGCGGACATCACCCTCGATGTCGCCCTCCTGCGACCGCTCCCAGATGTTGATGCCGTCGGGAAAATCCATACGGTAGCCGTTCATCAACGGATCATGCAAGTCGGTCACATCGGGTGAAAAGCACAAAGACCGCTGCCCCTGTTTCCAACTTCCCCCCAGTCGCGGTTGATCCTTAATTGCCATCAATGCGGCAAAACTGCGCCCCGTGACAAGCGAGAGCAAAACCAGCTTCGCAGCCCTGCCCCCTTCCCTCGCCCCCTTCACGGCAGCTGCTGCAATCAGCTGTGCCTCATGCGGGGTTAAGGCCGCATGGGAATGCCTCCAGCCGCTTTCCTGCGCCTGTAGGTCCAACAGATCCAACTGTTGCCACGCGCCGCTTTGCCCCTCGGACAAAGCGATCCTATGCCGTCCGAAGTCATACAGCACTGGCCGCATTTCCTCGGCATATTCCTCGGGCGGCAGGCCCGCTGGCATCGGCTCTGCTGTCTCGAAGGTGACACCGATCTCGCCCTGCTGGACAGTGAACTGGGGCTGCACCTCATCGTCCCGCGCGGTGCGGGCACTGTTGCCGCCGCCGCGGGGCACCACGGGCACGCGCGCATCCCTCAAAAGAAGCCTCAGCTGCGAGACCTGCAATGTCAGCCTATGGCTCCGAACCCGCAAGCTATGCTCCAAACGGCCCACAGCGCGGATGACAGTGTTCAGATGATTGTCGATATCCGGCAATTCAGAAATAAGGTCGGCCTGATAGACATTACACGAAATGCGTCGGACAGCCCTAAGCCCCGCGCTTACCCGCGAAAAGCGATCCGTCTCGGCATATTCTTTGCAAAACCGTAAGGCCCCGACCAAAGCCAAAGCGCGCAGCCACTCCCGTTGTGCAAGCCGCGGGACGCTGGTCGCCGGACGCCAATGCAGCATTGATGCCAAGGGATAGTCGGTTTTAAGAAGCTTGCGACTGCCCGTACTTCCCTGCGCGGGCAAATATATCGGCAGTAACGCCATAGCCTCACGGCTCTCCTCTGTGATCGGCAACAGCTGCAGAGTCTGATTGCTTCCATGCGGGCGATCTTGCGGTCGTCATTCGACAGATCGCACAGAAGATCAGTCATGCGGGCCATCCCAATATCGGCCGACAGTCTGACGCGCGCGCCCCAAGATGCGCGCACAAGACGAAGGCGTCATTGCCCTTCTGCCGAAAAACCTATCCATCAGATCATGCGGCAAATGACGTGCAACCAGCGTGCGCCAACGGGAAATTTGATCGATGGGCAGCAGCGGCGCCTGCAAAGCTTCAAACCACATAGCCGCTTTGATCTGGTCCGCAGGAAGATCTGACTTCAGAACACAGGCCTCTAGCGCGCCGTCCTTGGCCCCCTGCTCGATGGCAGCAAATCCCCCGCACCATCGCCAACTCTTGTCACAACGGATTACCACCGCCACCTGATCGCGCCCATGATAGGGGCGCAAATCCGCCCAAAGGACATAGGCTGCAAGCGCCTAATCATATGGCTGTAACTGTCCGGAATTAAACTGCCTGAAAGCCGCGCCGCGCAGATCCAAAAGAACGCTTGATCGATCAAAAACGGCCATTAACCCAATATACGCTGAAATGAATGCTGGGCATAACAGCACAAGCTGCGGAAAACGCAAATGCCCAAAGGGGGCTTAGCCGGAAATCTGCAACCGTAGCCCTGGCTCCAAGCGCCGGAGTGCTGCATAGATTTTCGACGCGAAATGGGTCTTCACATAGCTCGCATGATAGGGGCTGGGCGCATGGAGCACCAATTCATCCCCTGTCCACTCGGGGCGCAAGGCCGCGATCCAAGCGCGGTAAATGCTGGGATCGTCGCGGTGCATAGTCTGTGCAATGCGAGACCAGACCGATCCATCCGCCTCCGGTTGTGTGGTCGGCGGGAAAGGAATGATGTTTTCCGGTGTTTCGGGGCCAGCCCCTACGCTCAGACGGTCCACAAGATCGGGGCCGATCTTTTCCCAAACGCCACGGGTATCTTCCAAGATGCGCGATATCCCCAAGCCGTAAACGGTGACCTGACCACGCCCCGAAGCACGCCGCTCAATCAGCCAACCCCGTTCGCGGAACACCGCCATCTCGCGTTTCACGGTCCTTGGATCGACCGACCAGAGTTTCGCGATTTCGGTCTGCGCCATGCTCAGCTGATCGATCTGCCAGTTGTAACGTGCGGTGATCAGGCAAATCAGCCGCAGGGTCTGACGCTGCAAGCTGCGATCTTGCGACAAGGCATAGCTGCCCAAAATGGTCAGCAGGTCATATTTACGCGCGGCACTGCCACGTCCTACTGCCTTGGGGCTCAGCATCGTTATCGCCTTTATGCTGGGTTTTGGAGTGAAAATCTAGAAAACGTAGATTCGGGATTAATAAGGGATAACACGCTGTTGAGGTCCTAGCTAGCCATGATGAAACGCTTTTGAAAAATCTTAACCCATTTGCGTTTTGGCCTGCGATTCTGTCAAGCGCTGAATCTGATGACTTCTTCCCGGCCTGCTTTCAAATTTAAAGAATAAAGGTAAATAAGGTTATAGGTGACATCCTATATGTCCCTCTATTCTGGGATTTTGTCCTCTTAATACGGCAATATTTGCCCATTATGTCCCCTTATATTTCGGTGGTTCAGAACCTTCCCCGCGGGGAAGGTCTGCCTTCTCGTTCGGCTTTTGAGTTTACAGGATCAAGAAAAAGCGCGAAAAACAGAAAAACGAAAATATCTACGTTTTGCAAAACTAATATTTTGCCAAAAACGAATTTTACGCGTAAATCTTGGGCAACATAGATTCAAGACGGAAGCGCCGCTGATGTATACTCATGAAGATTTGGCTGCCCTGCAGGCGCAGTCGTTGAAGATGCAAAGCCACATCCGGCGCCAGACCTTCTCGCCCGAGAACGAGAAGACCCTGCGCCGTTTCTCCAGCTGGGAAGTGTCCGAGCTGATCTTCAAGATCAACCAATCGACCTTCCGTGGCCGCTTGATGCATGACCCTGACTTGCCCAGCGGCGAAGTCGAGGAAGACGGTCGCCAACGCTGGTTCTCGCTCTCCGAGATCAACGAGCTGCGTCGTAAGATCAAAATCAACAAGACCAGCCTGATGCCCAAACGCCCTGCGGGCAAACGCGCGATCCGTGTGGCGATATCCAACTTCAAAGGTGGCGCGGGCAAATCGACCGTCGCCTTGCACATGGCGCATGCCGCGGCCCTTGACGGCTACCGCGTGCTGCTGGTCGACTTCGACCCGCAGGCAACCCTGACCCATTCGATGGGCCTGCATGATGTCAGTGAGGAGCTGACCGTCTGGGGTATCATTGCCCGTGACTTGGTCCGCGAAACCGACCGCATGAACGCCGCCCCCCGCGCGGCTGAATCCGGCACTGCCATCCCGCAGCGCCGCCTGCCGAATTCGGTTCGCGATCTGGGCCTTGGTGATCTGCGCGTGACCGATTTCATCCGCACGACCGCATGGCCGACCATCGACATCGTGCCCTCTTGCGCCAACGCGGCCTTTGTCGAATTCGCCTCGGCGCAGTATCGTCATTTGAATCCCGATTGGTCGTTCTTCGCAGCGGTCTCGCGCTACCTCGATGCGATCCCGAACGACAGCTATGACCTGATCCTCTTCGACTGCCCGCCCGCGATTGGTTACCAATCGATGAATGCGGTGTTCGCAGCCGACGTTCTTTATATTCCCTCGGGCCCTGGCTATTGGGAATATGACTCGACCACCTCCTTCATCGGACAGCTGTCGGAAGCCTTGGCCGATCTGGCCGCCGGTTTCGACGGATCCTTCCCCGCGGGGAAGATGAAGCTGCCGAAAGCCTTCCTCGATCTGCGGTTCCTGATGACCCGCTACGAGCCGGGCAACGAATTGCACCGCGCGATGTTCGAAGCCTTCAAAAAGGTCTTCGGTGACACCGTCGCCAAAGAGCCGATCGAAATGACCCGCGCCGTCGAACAATCGGGCCGCTTCCTGTCGTCCGTCTATGAAATCGACTACCGCACCATGACCCGCGAAACGTGGCGCCGCGCGCGCACCTCCTTTGATCGGGCCTATGAAGAATTCCGTGATTGCTTCTTGAATGCCTGGGATCAGTTGGAGTCTGAGGAATGAAAAAGCGCCGCATCTTCGATATCGACCTTCCCGAGACTGACGACGAGATCTTCCCCGCGGGGAAGATCGATCAGTCCGAACCCCAAGCGTCCTCGTCGGAAAAAATCGAAAATCGCCGTTCGCCCATGGCCGCCGCGATCACCGAAAACGCAGAATCCTTGCGTGAACGTCGCGCCTTGGAAGAACAGATTCGTAACGAAAACGATAGTTTAGCTGCAGAACATGTGCGCATGAAACAGTTGGGCTTGATCGTCGATCTTGTCGAATTGGATCAGGTTGAGACATGGAAGCTTGTCCGTGATCGCAGCCCCGGTGACGATCAAGAACTGGCCGAACTGATCGCATCGATCCGCGATCTGGGGTTGTCCAATCCGATCCGTGTCGAGCAACGCGCCGACGGTCGTTATGAGTTGATCCAAGGCTACCGCCGCCTCTCCGCATATCGCGCCTTGCTGGCTGAGACCGGCGATGTCGCCCTTTGGGGGAAAATCCCCGCAGGCATTCTTCCCCGCGGGGAAGATCTGGAGGGCCTTTACCGCCGTATGGTCGATGAGAATATGGTCCGCAAGGACATCTCGTTTGCCGAAATGGCGATGCTGGCGATCAACTATGCCAAGGATCCAGAAACCAAGGAAAACGATCCCGACCGCGTAGTGGCGGCACTTTTCCAATCCGCAGGCTACCAAAAGCGCAGCTACATCCGCCAATTCATTTGTATGATGAGCCATCTAGGCGATACGCTGATTTTCGCTTCGCATATCCCGCGCGCATTGGGCCTGAAGCTTGCTTCGACCATCGAAGAGCGTCCCGAGGTTGTTACTCATATCAAGGCCACATTGAAGCACTGGGAAAACCGCTCAATCGCAGACGAGCTTGACGTTTTGCGCAAGGCCATCGGTCAGGAAACCAGTGATGAACTGTCCGGCGATGAATCGGTCAAACCAGTGGCTAAGGCGGGCAGAGCGAAGACCACCTTCCAACTGAAATCTCGGCTGGGAGCGGCCAAATGCACCGCCGCCAATGGCCGACTAGAGATCAAACTTGAGCGCGACTTTTCGGCCTTTGACCGCCGGCAGTTGGAAAATGCCTTGATCAGGATGCTTAATGATTTGGAGTAGGTGAATTTTTCTTCGCCTGATCGAACGACAGGATGTTGAGCAGGGAGAAATCTATATAGTGACCCATGTGTGGATGCCCGTCTGAGATTAAGGATTTTTTTGCGTTTTGGCAAAGGTGATCGGTGCGGTCATATGTCAGGTCTGTGTTGCGGTTCTGATATCTGACCGCGGGACGTTATGGTCATACGCAGATTGGCTGCTCATCAGCTGACTGGGCGCATGGCCCTTGGGTCATTTCGGCTTGGTCCAATCCCGATGTGTCGAACGTCTCGCCTTACGCTTTGGCACTCCTTGCGCTCACCGGCGCTCCCTGCAGTTAGGCTGCTGCAGGAACTCTATAATCCTCTTGTCTATCCCCTTTGTCAGGGAAGTCGTCCGGCCTTATAATTTTCTCTCTAATTGTTGTGGGGCGAGATAAGACAACGACGTGGGTTATGCACCGAAACGTAAAGCAGCGGTTTTGAAGCGGATGCTTCCGCCGCAGATGACATCGATCAGACAGCTGTCTCTGGAGGAAGGGATCTCCGAGGCAACGCTGCATATCTGGCGGCGTGAGGCCCGCAATAAAGGCCAGCTTTTGCCCGATGCGGATACCGACCCCGAGGGCTGGAGTTCGCGTGATAAATTCGCGGCTGTGCTTGAGGTTGCGGCGCTGAACGAGGCGGATCTGGCCGCGTATTGCCGCGAGCGCGGGCTTTATCCTGAGCAGATCAAAGCATGGCGTCAGGCCTGTGAGGCCACCAACGACTGGGCGCAGGCGAGCACGGCTTACCCTTTCTCCGAAGCCTTATTCCGCACCGTATGCGTTCGCCGATTGGCACGTAGTTTCAGGTTGCGGGCGCTCAATCCCACGGCAAAAGCTCGGGAATTCTGCTCTGTGGGTGTCCCGCGGCGATCGCGCTCAGGGTGAGGCGCTGCGCGCGGCCAAGATCAACCTGAGCCAAGCAGAGGTTTTCACCCTCAGCGACGACGCGAAGCAAATCGAAGCTACTCTTGAACATGCAATCAATAACCGCAATTCGGCTGACACTATCCGCCGTATGTTGGTCAATAGCGCCGTAGAACATACCCACCGCAAGGCTGTCTATGTTGGCATGGAAGCCTATACGACCGCTGGCGGAACACTCACCAAGGATCTGTTTGGTGATAGCATTTACCTGAACGATGCGGCCCTGCTGGACACCCTATTCACCGCAAAGCTTGAAGCAGAGGCTCAGGCTCAAGCAAGCGAATGGGCGTGGATTGTGACCTGCGAAAATTCCCAATACGCATCATGGGAAGCGGGCTACACCACGACCACGGGGGAAAAAATCACCCTTACCGACGAGGAAGAAGGGCTGCTGGACGCTATGCGCAACATCCATGTGCATGAGCGCTCGGATGATGATCGCAAGACGCTGAACTATCTCGAAGAGCGGTCTCACACCCGCATCTTTACCCCTGGCCAGAAGAGTGTTGCTGGCATGGTCGCGGTCGTGAACTGGAATGGCCAATTGAGCTTCAATGGCCCGTATGTTCGCCCTGAAGATGGGGAGAAAGCCAAGGCGGCAGGTGTGATTTCTAGCCTCAGTGCTGAGGGCGAAAGGAAGGTCAAACCGAAATCGGCCTTCTCGCAAGCGGTCAAAGACGATTTGAAGGCAATCAAGCTGCATTCGGTCCAATCCTCGCTACGCAAAAACCAAAAACTCAGCGCTGCAACTGATCGCATTCAGCCTGTCTGGTGAAGCGGGCAGCGCTGGCCTGCTGGGGTTGCGCATCGACGCTCCAAAAGTTGCGCCAAGCGATGACAGCGCCTTTGATGCCGATCCTGCGCTGGTCTTGGCCTCCGATGGCTACAAGGCCACACCGCCGCTGGAAGACGCCTTCAGCGAGTTCTGCCAACAGGCAGACACTGAAATCATGGAGACGCTGATCGCTGCTCTGCAGTGCACCATGCACACGAATTTCGGCATCGCAGACCGTGGAAATGCTTCGGGCTTCTTTGACACAACCGCAAAGGCGGTTGACGCCGATCCCCGTGCCATATGGACCCCAACGAAGTCCGCTTTCTGGGGCCGGATGCCAAGCGCTTACATGGACCAACAATTCGCGGCCCTCACTGGCTTCGCTGAGGGCACGAAGGAACATGAAGGTTTTGCCGCTCAAAAGAAATCTGGTAAGGCCGATGAAATGGACCGCCTGTTCACCGATCCTGAATATCAGGCGGCACTTGGCCTGATGTATTGACCCATTGATTTCCTGCTCATGCTATAGTGGAGACGAATAGCGATGAGTATGACGATGGAAGACAGCATCAAGCGTTGGACGGCAAAGCGCAAAACGGCACTGGTGATCGAGATCATCCAAGGCAAGACGACGGTTGCCGAGGCCAGTCGGTCCTTCGACTTGAGCCCTTCGGAGATCGAAGGCTGGGTCGATGACGCGAAGAAGGGGATGGAGAACTCCCTGCGCGCGAACCCTCTCGACATCCGCGAGCAATACGAAAAGCAGCTGAAAGACCTGCAAGAGGCCTATGGCGAAGCGATGCTAGAGCTGCGTGCGCGAAAAAAGCTTCAGGCCTTGCTGGGGCAACAGGACGACTGATGATCCTGAAGCTTCATCAAGGCCTTAAGGAGGACGGCCTGCAGGTGTCCCTCTCTCAGCTCTGTGCCTGGTTTGGCGTGGCGCGGCGGTCGGTCTATTACCGGCCGACCAAATCCGCGCCCCGTGTGAACCCAGCTTTTGCCGAGCCGATCAAGAAGATGATCGAGGAGCAGCCGTCCTTCGGCTACCGGACCGTCGCGTGGCTCTTGGGCTTCAACAAGAACACCGTGCAGCGGATCTTCCAGCTGAAGGGCTGGCAGGTCCGCAAGCGTGCCACTGGCATGCGGCCTCGCATCCAGGCCCTACCGTCGGTGGCAAAAGAGCCCAACGAGCGTTGGTCTACAGACCTGTGCCGTGTCTGGGCCGGCAAGGACGGCTGGGCCTCGCTGGCGCTGGTGATCGACTGCCACACCCGCGAACTCTTGGGCTGGCACCTCTCGCGCACCGGCAAGGCCACAACGGCCGCGAGCGCCCTGGAACACGCCCTGATCGCCCGCTTCGGGACATTGGGCCGCGTGAAACAAGAGTTCCTTCTAAGGTCTGACAACGTCCTAGGACGGGAAGAGTTGGCCGATTTAGGCACTAGATCTCAGGACA